>NZ_JBITZP010000024.1:49373-121715 GCF_044546945.1 Kitasatospora sp. NPDC053057
CGGCCCCGGGGGGGGGGGCCCGCGATTCCTATTCGGCATTCCCGCCCGTGGGGGGGGGGGGGGGGGGGGGGGGGGGGGGGGGGGGGGGGCCCCCCCCCCCCCCCTCGACAGGTGGTCCCGAGCTGCGCGCCCCGACGGCGGGCCCGCATGGAGTCCCGCCCGACGGGCCGCATCGAGCCCCGAGCCGACCGGGCTGCATCGAGCCCCGAGCCGACCGGTCTGCATCGAGCCCCGTGCGGACCGGTCCGCATCGAGCCCCGAGCGGACCGGTCCGCATAAGAGCCGCGAGCCGACCGGTCTACTTCGGCCAGGCGGCGTCGATGTCACCGGCGACCTTCTGGACCGACTGCCCCTCCGCGAACCAGGCGGTCAGCGACTTCCACTCCTGCCCGGAACCGACGGCCGCCGGCATCATGTCGGAGGCGTCGAAGCGGAAGGTCGCGGTCGGGTCGGTCAGCGCCTCCGCCGAGAGCTTGTCGATCGGGTCGGTGTAGAGGCTCTTGTCCACGCCCTGGTTGGCCGAGACCCAGCCGCTCGCGGTCTTCACCCGGCTGCTCGCCCAGTCCGAGCTGGACAGGTAGTTCTGCACCGCCTGCACCTCGGGCTTGCCGGAGAAGGCGGCCAGAAACTCGCCGCCGCCCTCGACCGGGTTGGCGATCGCCGGGTTGACCGCGGGCAGGTGGAAGGCGAACACGTCGCCGTCCGGGGCGACCTTGGTGCCCTTGGGCCACTGCGCCTCGTAGAAGGAGGCCTGCTGGAGCATCGCGCACTTGCCGGTGAGGATCGGTGCGCCAGCGTCCTGGAAGGTGGTGGTGGCGATCGACTTGACGTCGCCGTAACCGCCGTTCACCCAGGCCGGGTTGAGCATCCAGCCGGCGACGGTCTGCATCGCCGTGGTGATCTTCTGATCGGAGAACTTCACCTGGTGGCCGACCCACTGGTCGTAGACGTCGCCGCCGTACGTGCCCAGCACCACCTCCTCGAGCCAGTCGGTGGCCGGCCAGCCGGTGGCCGTGCCGGAGGCGATGCCGCCGCACCAGGGCTTGGGGCCACCCGCCTTGGCGATCCGGTCGCTGAGCGCCATCAGGTCCGCCCAGGTCTTGGGCACCTCGTAGCCGGCCGCCGCGAAGGCCTTCGGCGAGTACCAGACCAGCGACTTCATGTTGGCGCTCATCGGGGCCGCGTAGAAGGTGCCGTCGACCGAGCCGTAGGTCTTCCAGACCGGGCTCCACTTGTCCTGGTTGGCGACGGTCTGGGCGGGCGGCTTGACCACCTTGCCGCTCTTGACCATCTGCGCCAGTAGGCCGGGCTGCGGGACGATGGCGAAGTCCGGGGCGTTGCCGCCGGCCACCCGGACCGGCAGCTGGGACTCGAAGTCGTTGGACCCCTCGTAGCTGATCTTGATCCCGGTGCACTTGCTGAACTCGGCCCAGGACTTCTCCAGGTTGTCCGACTCCGGGCTGAGGATCGAGGCGAACATCGTCACCGTGGTGCCCGAATGCCCCGCGTACGGCTGGTACTTGGCGCAGTCACCGGTCAGCGTCTGGGCGGCTCCACCGCCGCCACCCGAACCGCCGGAGCTGTTCGAGCAGGCCGCGGTCAGGGCCAGCACCGCCAGCAGGGCGGGTGCGGCGACCAGTCGGCGGCGGGAACTCGTGGACGGCGCGGTCGGGTTGAGGGTCAATGCGGTCCTCCTCGCCAGGGCGTGCTGCCTGGGGTTGGCTGAACGACATTGCGCTGTACCGGAGATGGGCGGGCAGGGATCGCGGGGAGAGCGGGCGGCCGAACCGATTGGACGACGTTAACGCAGCCGTCGGCCGCCGCCAAGGTCCATGGTCGACCTTCACACACCGGTGCCCCGACCGTGACCTCCGAAACCCGAGGACCGCGGACAGCGGACGCCGAAGCCCCGCCCGGAACCCGGACGGGGCCCTGTCACCGACGCGACGTCACCAGAGCCGGACGGGCAGCTCCAGCAGGCTGTTCACCACCAGCGACGGGCTCGGCCGCAGCTCACCGTCCGGCACCGCCAGCGACAGCCCGGGGAAGCGCTCGAACAGCGCCGGCAGCGCGACCCCCGCCTCCAGCCGGGCCAGCGGCGAGCCCGGGCAGACGTGCGGACCGTGCCCGAAGGACAGGTGCCGGGTCGGGTCCCGGGTGATGTCGAACAGCTCCGCCGTCACCCCGTGCTGCAACGGGTCCCGGCCGATCGCGTTGTACGAGACCAGCACCGGCTCACCCGCCGGGATCACCAGCTCGCCGACCTCGATGTCCGCGGCGGTGAAGCGGAACAGGAAGTTGCTGGTCGGCGGCGTCCAGCGGAGCGACTCCTCGACCACCGCGTCCCAGGACACCCGGCCCGACCGCACCAGCTCCAGCTGGTCCGGGTGCGCCAGCAGCGCCCGCACCGCGTTGCCGATCAGGTTCACCGTGGTCTCGTGGCCGGCCGCGATGATCACCCGCAGGGTGGCCGCCGCCTCCGCGTCGGTGAGCGCCCCGCCCTCGGTGTCCGCCGCCAGCAGCACGCTCGCCAGGTCCTCGCCGGGCTCCGAACGGCGCTGCGCCACCAGGCCGTTGACGAAGGCGTTCAGACCGGCGACGGTCGCCTGGATGCCCTCCGGATCGGGCTTGATGCCGAAGAACCGCTCGTACAGGTCGCGCAACAGGCCGTGGTCCGACTCCGGGACGCCCAGCAACGAGCAGATCACCGTCATCGGCAGCGGGAAGGCGAAGGCGGTCTTGAGGTCGACCACCGGCTCCCCCACCGCCAGGGCGTCCAGCAGCGCGTGGGTGGTCTCCTCCACCCGCGGGCGCATCAGCTCGACCCGGCGCGGGGTGAAGGCCTGGGCGACCAGCGCCCGCAGCCGGCGGTGCTCGGCGCCGTCCGTGGTCACCATGCTCGGGCCGGGCACCGCCAGCCCGATCAGCGGCCAGGCCTTCGGCACCTCGCCGCGCTGGTAGGCCGCCCAGTGCCGGGCGTCCTTGACCAGCCGGGCGTCGGTGAGCAGGTCGCGCGCGGCCGCGTGCCGGGTCACCGCCCAGGCGGCGACCCCGCCGGGCAGCACCACCGGCACCGCCGGGCCGGCGGCCCGCAGCAGGGCACCCTCGGCGGCGTTGTCGCGGGCCAGCGGGTCGAGGGCGATCGGGGCCGGGGCAGCGGTCATCGGCGGCAACTCTCCTTCGCGTACGGGGACATGGGGTCGAATCGGGCTGGAACGACGGTTGCTAGTAGCCCGGGGTGTACGAGACCGGCAGCGCGACCAGCCCGCGCACCCAAGCCGAGGGCCGCCACACCAGGGCGTGCTCGGCCACCGCCAGCCGCAGGTCCGGCAGCCGGTCCAGCAGTACCTCGATCGCGGTGGTGGCGATCACCTCGGCCGCCTCCTGGGCCGGGAACGGGCAGCCGTGCTCGCCGTACGAGTAGCTCATGTGCGCCCGGTTCCCCTCGGCCGGGCGGCCGTCGGGCTCGCGCACCAGCGGGTCCCCGTTCGCCCCCGCGAAGCCCAGCAGGACCATGTCCCCGGCGGCGATCCGCTGGCCGCCGAGCGAGGTGTCCTGGGTGGCCCAGCGGCCGGCGAAGATCTGGACCGGCGTGTCCTCCCAGAGCGCCTCGTTGAGCGCTTGGCTGATGCTGCGCCGACCGCCGGCCAGCGAGGCGGCGAAGCGCTCGTCGGTGAGCATCAGCCGCAGCGCGTTGGAGATCCAGTACGAACTCGGCTGGTGCCCGGAGATCAGCAGCACCCGCAGGTCGCGCATGATCTCGTCGTGGTCCAGGCCCGCCGGGTGGGCCAGCATCCGCGAGGCCAGGTCCTCGCCCGGGTACTCGGCCTTCGTCCGGACCACTTCGAGCATCAGCTCCAGCAGCCGCTGGGCCGCGGCCGGTGCGCCCGGTCCGCCGTCCAGCATGGTGAGCACCGCGTCGACCAGTTCCGGCGCCTGCTCCTCGTCCAGACCGAACACCCGGCAGAGCACCAGCAGCGGCATCAGGTGGGCGTACTCGGCGACCAGATCGGCCTCACCGCGCCCGGCGAACCCGTCGATCAGCCGGTCCGCGACGTCCTCGCTGTGCTTGCGCAGCTCGTACGGGTCGATCCCGGCCAGCGCGTCGGTGACCGCGCGGGACCGCCGGACGTGCTCCTCGCCCTCGGTGTACAGCATCGACGGCACCGGGGCCATCATCGGCTTGAGCGGCCAGTCGGCGGGGATGGAGTCCCAGAGGCGCCAGCGGCTGGAGTCGCGCCCGAACAGCTGCGGCTGGCCGGTGACCTGCTGCAGCTCGCGGTAGCCGATGACCAGCCAGGCGGGCACGCCGCCGGCCAGCTCGACCGGAGCGACCGGGCCGTGGGCGGCGCGCAGCTCGCGGTAGAGCTGGGCCGGGTCGGTCTGGAAGCGCGGGCCGTACAGCGGCGTGGCGCCGGTGTGCGCCGGGCAGCCCGGGGGCGGGGTGACTGCGGGCTGGGTCACGGGGTGCTCTCCTCGTAGATCTGGATCACGGGGTGCTCTGCTCGTAGATCGCGTCGGGTGCTCCGGCGGGAACGGCTGCGTCACCGCCGGCGTCGGCCTCCGCAAGGGCGGCCGCATCGGCCCCGGCGAGGGCGGCCAGGTGGTGGACCAGTTCGATCAGCACCCGCTTGCCGGACTCCCGGTCGCGGGCGTCGCAGTCCACCAGCGGGACCTCGGGCGGCAGGTCCAGGGCCTCGCGGACCTGCTCCAGGGTGTGGCCGGGCTCGCCGAAGTTGTTGCGGGCGACGATGAACGGGGTGCCGTGGTGCTCCAGCCGGTCGATCGCGTACCAGGAGTCCTCCAGCCGCCGGGTGTCCACCAGGACGACCGCGCCCAGGGCGCCGCTGAACAGCCGGTCCCAGAGGAACCAGAAGCGTTCCTGCCCGGGCGCGCCGAACAGGTAGAGCACCTGCCGCTCGGACAGGGTGATCCGGCCGAAGTCGAAGGCGACCGTGGTGGAGCGCTTGCCCCAGCTGCCGGCCGGGTCGATGCCCTCTCCCGCCCGGGTCATCACCTCCTCGGTGTTCAGCGGGCGGATCTCGCTGACCGAACCGACCAGGGTGGTCTTGCCCACCCCGAAGCCGCCGACCACGACGATCTTCAGCGCGTTGTCGGCGGTCGCCCGCAGCGGGGTGCGCCCCATCGACGGGACATCAGAGTCGTTGGAGGCCATGCAGCACCTGCTTCAGCGTGTCGAGATCGGGCAGCCGGGCCTTGTTCGGCGCGAACCTGGGGTGGCGGGCGGTGACCGCCCCGGACTCCAGCAGGTCGCCGAGCAGGATCTTCACCACCGAGACGGGCAGCGACAGCTCCGCCGCCACCTCCACCACGGCGGTCGGGGCCTCGCACATCCGCAGGATCCTGGCGTGCTCCGACTGCATCCCCGGCGCCGGCTGCCGCTCGGCGACGATCAGGGTGACCAGGTCGAAGGCGTTCTCCGGGGAGCGGCTGCGGCCCCCGGTGATGGTGTAGAGGCGGTCCGGGTCGTCGTCCCGGCCCGGCAGCACCGGCCCGGCGTTCATATCCCGGCGCTCTCTTGCGCGGCGGCCCCGTCGGAATCCGCGCCCCGGGCGGGCGCACTGAGGTGGATGCCGATCTGCTCGATCAGGCCGTGCATGTTGTGGCCGACCACGCCCACGTCGGCGTCGTCGTCCGTGACCACCGCGAGGTGCGCGCCCTCACCGGCCGCCACGATGCACAGGATGCCGCCGTGGAACTCGGTCATCGACTGCCGCACTCCGCCGCTGCCGTCGCCGAACTCGATCGAGGCGCCGTGCGCCAGGCTCTGCAGACCGGAGGCGATCGCGGACAGCTGGTCGGCCTGGTCGGCGCTCAGCCCGGCGGTGTGGCACAGCTTGAGGCCGTCGGCGGAGAGCACCAGGGCGTGCCGGGTGCCGGGGGTCGACGCCAGCAGGTTTTCCAACAGCCAGTCGAGGTCGCGGTCGGTGGCGCTAATCATCAATTACCTCCGATGAGTCCCCGGCGCTGACCGGGGGGAATACGGGCGTTCTGTCGGCGAGGCAGAACGCGGCACGGCTTGTCGAGTTGCAGCGCCGTCATCGTCGCCGTCTGCTACGTTGCCGGACGGCCCAGGGCGTTGTGACGCTCCGAGTCGGCCTACCGCCGGGCTGGCGGGACGTCAGGTCTGCGGAGCTGGTGTAAGACCGATGGGCGGCACACCGTCCCTTCGCCAGCGAGCCCAGGTCGGCAAGCGGCGGTGAAGCGGAAAGCCCGACCGGCGAGGGTTGGAGTCCTCTGGCCTCGGCCGGAGGGCGAAGTCAACTGGAGTCCTTCTCGGTGGCAGGCGAGGCATCGGAAGTGACGTCCGTGGTCTGCGGCTCGTCGCCCTTGGCCGACAGGGCCGCCCTACGGAAGGCACCGAACCGGGCGGCAGCGCTCACCGCGTCGGTCCGTACGGGCTTGGCGGCCGGGGCCGCCGCCGGGGCGGTGGTGGCCAGCGTCTGCCCGCGGCGGCGCTGCGGCAGGCCGCTGTCGGTCATCCGGGTGGGCGCGGACGGGGCCTGGACGGGGACGGCGGGTACCGGAACCGCCGAGGCGGACGGTACGGCGCTGGGAGCGGCCGGCAGTGAGGCGGGAGCCGGGCGGGCGGGGGTGAGCGCGGGGCGCACGGCCTCCACGGCGGGCGCGGACGCCGGGGCGGGAGCCGGGACGGGCGCCGGAGTGAGGTGCGTGACCAGCTGCTGCGGGATCAGCATCACCACCCCGGTGCCGCCGCGCGCCGAGGGCCGGAAGGAGATCTGCAGCCCGTGCTTGCGCGCCAGCACGCCGACCACCGCGAGGCCCAGCCGGGTGCCTGCGGACAGCGTGGCCAGGTCCAGCGGCTCGGCGGAGACCGCGCGTTCGGCCCGGCGCAGCCAACTGTCGCTCAGGCCCAGCCCGCTGTCCTCGACGGTGACCGCCAGGCCGGCCGGCACCTCCTCGACGTAGACGTGCACCTCGGCCGGCGGGGCGGAGAAGTTGGTGGCGTTGTCCAGCAGTTCGGCCAGCGCGTGCATCACGCCCTCGGCCGCGAAGCCGGCGACCGCGGCGGTGCTGGCGTTGTGCAGCCGCACCCGCTGGTAGGCGCCGATCCGGCCGAGCGCGCCGCGCAGCACCGACTCCACCGCGATCGGCTTGGCCCAGCGGCGGCCCGAGCGGGCGCCCGTGAGCACCGCGATGCTGTCCGCCATCCGGCCCGCCTGGGCGGTCGAGTGGTCCAGTCGCAGCAGGTCGCCGAGGACCTCCTCGTCGTGCCGGTGCTGCATCTCGCGCAGTTCGGCGTGCATGCTCGTGGCCAGCGCCTGGACCCGGCCGGCGGCGGTCGCGCAGACCGCGAGCGCCGCGGCCCGCAGCCGCTCGCCCCGGCCGATCTCCTCGCCGACGGCACGCAGCAGCGCGTACTGGGGGTGCTTGCGGTGGGCGGCCAGCGCACTGTCCACGGCCGCGCCCCCGCGCAGCTTCTTCACCACCTCGGGCAGCACGCCCTCGGGGATCCGCTCCAGCTCGGCCCGCTCGGCGGCGGCCCGCTCCCGTTCCGCCTCGGCCTCGGCCCGCTCGGTGTCGAGCCGGGCCCGCAGCCGGGCCAGCTCGGTGTGCGCGGCGGTGACGTCCGCCTCGGCGCGGGCCTGCTCGGCCCGGGCGGCCTCGCGTTCGGTGAGCGCGGCGGCGGCGTGGTCCCGGGCGGCCGTCTCGGCCTGCCGGGCGGTGCCGGCGGCGACCAGCGCGGCCCGGGTCTCCTCGTGCTGCGCGGCCAGCTCCTCGACCAGTCGGCGGGAGCGCTCGGCGCCGGTCGCGGCGACGCCCACCGCGATCAGCCAGAGCACCGCCACGGCGGCCACGGCGGCGGCGGTGAGCGGCTGGTGCGCGCTCAGGGCCCGGCCGATGCCGACCGGTGCGGCGACCAGCGCCAGCAGGACGGCGGCCGCGGTCAGGGCGGCGGTGCGTGGCGCCGGACGGCGGCGCGGCCGACCGTCGGGGCTGGTGGCTTCTCTCATCGGTGCGGTCCTCGGCAACGTCGGCGGGCGGCGGCGCGGGCGGCGGGTCGGCGACGGTTGCGGCCGCCGACAGCTGGTCGGGCGCATACCAGACCGCCCGGCGACGTCGCGAAACGTCTCCGGGCGGCTGATCGGTTCACGCTTTCGGCCGATCATATCGATTCAGACATTGGCCTCAACCCGCCAGTTGACGGTCAATCTCATTCATTCGCGCCGGGCGGGCCCGCTCAGGCCAGTTTCGCCTCCACCGCCTGCCGTACGGCCGCCGGGTCCAGCCCGTGCTCGGTGACCACCCGCAGCCCGAGTCCGTCCTCCACCCGGAGCACCCCGAGCAGCAGGTGGCCCACCGCGATCTCCCCCGACTTCAGCCGCAGGGACTCGCGCAGCGACAGCTCCAGCGCCTTCTTCGCCCCCGGGCCGAACGGACTGCGGGCCGGCTTCGACCCCCCGGACCGGAACCAGCCCCGCCGCTTGGACCCCTCGTCCGCCGGCGAGTCCAACGCACCCTCCCCGAAGGCCGACTCCACGGCGGCCCGGACGGCGTCCAGGTCCACGCCGATCGAGGCCAGCACCTCGGCGTCGTCCCCCGGCCCGAGCAGCCGGACCACCGCGCGGCGCGCCGCCTCGTGGTCCAGGCCCATCCCGATCAGGACCTCGGCCGCCGGGTCGTCCGGCCCGGCCAGGGCCGCCAGCAGCAGGTGCTCCGTCCCGACCTGGCCGTGCCGCAGCCCCCTTGCCTCCTCCTGCGCGACGACCACGACCTGCCTCGCCGCTGCGGTGAAACGCTCGAACATCGCTCAGCCTCCGTCCTCGCCCTTGCCGGGCGTCCGCCGTGCGTACTTCTTGTGCACCGCCTGCCTGGTGACCGCGAGGCAGACCGCGATGTCCTGCCAGGACCAGCCCTGCGACCGGGCGTTCTCCACCTGCAGGGATTCCAGGCGGTCCGCCAGATCGCGCAGGGCGCGGACCGCCCGGAGCCCCACGGCCGGGTCACGACTGCTCGCGGCGGCCGCGAGCTCTCCGCTCTCGCTCATGCCGTCAACTTTGGTTGACATCCCCGGGAATGTCAACCCTGGTTGACATTCGCGGAGCTCAGCCGAACCGCCGCGCCAGCGCCTCCTCGAAGGTCCCGCTCCCCACCGCCCGCTCCGGCGCCGTGAGCCCGCCCGCCCGCAGGGCCCAGCCGGCCGCCCCCGGGATCCGCAGCGGCAGCACCACCCGCCGCCGCCCCGCCGCCCGCAGGTACGCCTCGGCCAGCTCCCGGTACGACCGCACCCGCGGCCCGCCCACCTCCGGCGCGAACCCGGCCGGCTCCCGCCCCACCAGCTCCACGACGTGCTCCGCCACCTCCCGGACCTCCACCGGCTGGATCAGCGCGCCGCTCACCACCGGGAACACCGGCAGCCTCGCGCTCAGGTCGAAGGCCTTCAGCAGCAGGTCGTGGAACTGCGTCGCCCGCAGCACCGTCCACCCCAGCCCGGACTCCCGCAGCACCCGCTCGCAGCCGAGCTTCGCGCGGTAGTACGCGATCGGCACCCGGTCGATCCCCACGATCGACACGTACACCAGGTGCCGCACCCCGGCCTCCCGGGCCTGCGCCACCAGCCGCCCGAGCGCCGCCACGTCCTTCTTCCCCTGCGTGGTCGCGCAGTCCACCACCGTCTCGACCCCGGCGACCGCCGCCGCGATCCCGGCCCCGGTCACCAAGTCCCCGACCACCCACTCGACCCCGTCACCCGCCGCCCGCGCCCGCCGGCTCAGGCCCCGCACCGCCACCCCGCGCGCCACCAACAGCCGCACCACCTCCCGACCCAACGTCCCCGTCGCCCCGGTCACCAGCACCGTCCCCATCACCACACCACTCCTCTCGGAACACGCCGTCACCCCCTACGGACCGGACACCGCCCGCATTCGTGACATCGACGCCTGCGGGCAAGGGAAAAAGGAAAAGAGGCGGGGCGAGGACGTGAAGTCCTCGCCCCGCCTCAGCGGTGGCTCACCCGCGCGGGGTCAGTCCGGCGGTCAGCTGCAGCCGCTGGTGGAGCCGCAGCCCTCGCAGAGGTAGCAGCTGCCGGCGCGGCGCATCTTGGTGCCGCAGGAGAAGCAGAGCGGCGCGTCGGCGTTGAGGCCGAGCTGGATCTCCATCAGCTCCGTGGAGTTGTGGGCCTGCTTCGGGGCCGGCTTGGGCGCCTCGACGGCCGGGGCCGGCTTGGCGGCGGCCACCGGGGCGGACTGGGCCAGCGCCTCGGTGTCGAGCTCCTCGGCCTCCAGCGGCTCGTAGGAGCCCGTCTCCAGGTGGCGGGTGCGCTCCTCGACGGAGTGGATGCCGAGCGCCGAGCGGGTCTCGAACGGCAGGAAGTCCAGTGCCAGGCGGCGGAAGATGTAGTCGACGATCGACTGGGCCATCCGCACGTCCGGGTCGTCGGTCAGACCGGCCGGCTCGAAGCGCATGTTGGTGAACTTGGAGACGTAGGTCTCCAGCGGCACGCCGTACTGCAGGCCGACCGAGACGGCGATGGAGAAGGCGTCCATCATGCCCGCGAGGGTCGAGCCCTGCTTGGACATCTTGAGGAAGACCTCGCCGAGGCCGTCGTCCGGGTAGGAGTTGGCGGTCATGTAGCCCTCGGCGCCACCTACCGTGAAGGAGGTGGTGATGCCCGGGCGGCCCTTGGGCAGGCGCTTGCGGACCGGGCGGTACTCGACGACCTTCTCGACCGCGGCGGGGACGGCGGCCTGGGCCTCCTCGGCCTTGGTCTCGGAGTCCTTCTTCTTGGCCGAGAGCGGCTGGCCGACCTTCGAGTTCTCGCGGTAGATGGCGAGCGCCTTGACGCCCATCTTCCACGCCTCGAAGTAGATCTCCTCGACGTCCTCGACAGTGGCGCTGGCCGGCATGTTCACCGTCTTGGAGATGGCGCCGGAGATCCACGGCTGGATCGCCGACATCATCCGCACGTGCCCCATCGGGGAGATGGAGCGCTCGCCCATCGCGCAGTCGAACACCTCGTAGTGCTCGGTCTTCAGGCCGGGCGCGTCCACCACGTTGCCGTGCTCGGCGATGTGGGCGACGATCGCCTCGATCTGCTCGTCCTGGTAGCCGAGGCGCTTGAGGGCGCGCGGGACGGTGCCGTTGACGATCTGCATCGAGCCGCCGCCGACCAGCTTCTTGAACTTGACCAGGGCGAGGTCGGGCTCGACGCCGGTGGTGTCGCAGTCCATCATCAGGCCGATGGTGCCGGTCGGGGCGAGCACCGAGGCCTGGGCGTTGCGGAAGCCGTTCTGCGCGCCGATGCGCAGCACGTCCTGCCAGGACTTGTTGGCCGCGAGCCAGACCGGGGCGTCCAGGTCGTCGAAGGAGACGGCGTCCAGGGAGGCGTCGGCGTGCTGCTTCATGACCTGCTGGTGCGCGGCCGCGTTGCGGGCGTAGCCGTCGTACGGGCCGACCACACCGGCGAGTTCGGCGCCGCGGCGGTAGGCGGTGCCGGTCATCAGCGAGGTGATGGCGCCGGCCAGGGCGCGGCCGCCCTCGCTGTCGTAGGCGTGGCCGGTGGCCATCAGCAGGGCGCCGAGGTTGGCGTAGCCGATGCCGAGCTGGCGGAAGGCGCGGGTGGTCTCGCCGATCTTCTCGGTCGGGAAGTCGGCGAAGCAGATGGAGATGTCCATCGCGGTGATGACCAGCTCGACGACCTTGGCGAAGGTCGCGGCGTCGAAAGAGTCGTCGTCGCCCAGGAACTTCATCAGGTTCAGCGAGGCGAGGTTGCAGCTGGAGTTGTCCAGGTGCATGTACTCCGAGCACGGGTTGGAGGCGTTGATGCGACCGGACTCGGGGCAGGTGTGCCAGTGGTTGATGGTGGAGTCGTACTGGATTCCGGGGTCGGCGCAGGCCCACGCGGCCTCGGCCATCTTGCGGAACAGCTTCTTGGCGTCGACGGTCTCGATGACCTCGCCGGTCATCCGGGCGCGCAGGCCGAAGTCGGTGCCGTTCTCGACGGCGGTCATGAATTCGTCGTTGACGCGGACCGAGTTGTTGGCGTTCTGGTACTGGACGGACGCGATGTCGTCGCCGCCGAGGTCCATGTCGAAGCCCGCGTCGCGCAGGGCGCGGATCTTCTCCTCCTCCTTCACCTTGGTCTCGATGAAGGCCTCGACGTCCGGGTGGTCCACGTCGAGCACGACCATCTTGGCCGCGCGGCGGGTGGCGCCACCGGACTTGATGGTGCCGGCCGAGGCGTCGGCGCCGCGCATGAAGGAGACCGGGCCGGAGGCGTTGCCGCCGGAGGACAGCAGTTCCTTGGAGGAGCGGATGCGGGAGAGGTTGAGGCCGGCGCCGGAGCCGCCCTTGAAGATCATGCCCTCTTCCTTGTACCAGTCGAGGATCGACTCCATGGAGTCGTCGACGGACAGGATGAAGCAGGCGCTGACCTGCTGGGGCTGCTTGGTGCCGACGTTGAACCAGACCGGCGAGTTGAAGCTGAACACCTGGTGGAGGAGGGCGTGGCTCAGCTCGTGCTCGAAGATCTCGGCGTCGTCCTTGGTGGCGAAGTAGCCGTGCTTCTCGCCGGCCGCGCGGTAGGTGAGCACCACGCGGTCGATGATCTGCTTGAGGCTCCACTCGCGCTGCGGGGTGCCGACGGCGCCGCGGAAGTACTTGGACGTGACGATGTTGACGGCGTTGACCGACCAGAAGTCCGGGAACTCCACGCCGCGCTGCTCGAAGTTGATCGAGCCGTCACGCCAGTTGGTCATGACGACATCGCGCCGCTCCCAGCGGACCTCGTCGTACGGGTGCACGCCAGGGGTGGTGTAGATGCGCTCCATCCGGAGACCGCCCTTCGGGGCCTTGGCGCCCTTGGCCGCGGCCTTCTCGGACTTCGACCCGCGTGCGGAACCGCTCGTGGTGTCTGTCACTTCTCGCTCCTCCTCCTGGGCAAACGCCCGAAGTGCCCCGAAAAATCCGGGCACCGCTGGTTCGTTCTTCCGGTGTGCGGGCAGGCGGAGACCCCGCCGCTTGCGCACGGTTTGTAGTGTTTCGTGCCCAGTTTTCGGGCACGCGTGGGCCCACGCGGGGCCTGTGGTGCTGACGGCCCGCTGGGGGCCTGCGTCGTGTTGGCTGTGGCGGGCCCGCGGGGGCCCGGCGCGCCTCCTAGGGCGCGGCGGCGGGAACGGGCACGCAGGTGCCGTCCGCCTCGGTGGCGGGCCGCTCGGTGCGGAGTTCCGCGATGGCGGCCTCGAAGTCCTCAAGTCCGTCGTACGCCTGGTACACGCTGGCGAAGCGCAGGTACGCGACCAGGTCGAGTTCCTTCAGCGGGCCGAGTATGGCCAGCCCGACGTCGTGGGTGGTCAGCTCGGCGTTGCCGCTGGCGCGCACGCACTCCTCGACCCGCTGCCCGAGCTGGGCGAGGGCGTCCTCGGTGACCGGGCGGCCCTGGCAGGCCTTGCGGACTCCGGTGATCACCTTCTGCCGGGAGAACGGTTCGGTGACGCCGCTGCGCTTGATGACCATGAGCGCGGCCGTCTCCACGGTGGTAAAACGGCGGCCGCAGTCCGGGCACTGTCGACGACGGCGAATGCAGCTGCCGTCCTCGGTGGTCCGGCTGTCGACAACGCGGCTGTCGGAGTGCCGGCAGAAGGGGCAGTGCACCTGGGGATCCCTCCCTGGCAGGACGTGCGGACCGGTTGAGTCTATGCGATGTGCCCCCGGCCTCGGCAAGCTGATCATGCGACGCGACCACTAGTACTGGGCACGGAGAGGACTCTAGCCACTACATCTAGGTCTTCGGGGGATGCGACACCCCTGGCGTGTCGGTGCCGATTAGACTTTCGGAGTCGACATCCGGTCGAACAATTGCTCGATGTACAACAAAGCCTTGATCGAGTCAGCCAACTCCCGAATAATTCACTCGAACGTGTGTTTGGCGCAACCTTTCGATAGGAGGTGCGTTGGGCTGGAAAAGGGGAGAGGACAGCCGTCGAGAGGGGCCGCGTGAACACCATCGAAAGCAACACCATCCCGGTGCAGGAACACTCCCAGTTCAAGGTGGGGCAGCGCACCACGAATCAGCAGAGCGTGGACATCAGCATGGACCGTAGCGAAGACCACCGCCTCTCCGGCCCGGCCGTTTCCACCACGGGCCGCGTCCCCGACCAGCCGATCGAACACTCCCCCGCAATGGACGACAACCACACCTCCCCGGCCCGCGCGATGCCCGGCCGTCCCCCCGGTATCCGCACCGACGAGGCCGGCCTCACCGAGCGCCAGCGCCGGGTGATCGAGGTCATCCGAGACTCCGTCCAGCGCCGCGGCTACCCGCCGTCCATGCGCGAGATCGGCCAGGCCGTGGGCCTGTCCAGCACCTCCTCGGTCGCCCACCAGCTGATGGCCCTGGAGCGCAAGGGCTTCCTCCGCCGCGACCCGCACCGCCCGCGCGCCTACGAGGTCCGCGGCGTCGAGGTGGCCCGCCCCAACACCGCCGAAACGGCCGGGCGCCCGTCCACCTCCTACGTGCCGCTGGTCGGCCGGATCGCCGCCGGCGGTCCGATCCTGGCCGAGCAGACCGTCGAGGACGTCTTCCCGCTGCCCCGCCAGCTGGTCGGCGAGGGCGAGCTGTTCGCGCTCACCGTGCGCGGCGACTCGATGATCGAGGCGGCCATCTGCGACGGCGACTGGGTCACCGTGCGCCGCCAGCCGGTCGCCGAGAACGGCGACATCGTGGCCGCGATGATCGACGGCGAGGCCACCGTCAAGCGGCTCAAGCGCGAGGACGGCCGGATCTGGCTGATGCCGCACAACCCGGCGTACGAACCGATCAACGGCGACAACGCCACCATCCTGGGCAAGGTCGTCGCGGTCCTGCGCCGCCTCTGACGGCGCCGCACCGCCGCACCGCCGCACACCGACGTACACCGGAGAGGGGCTCCACCGCGACAGCGGGGAGCCCCTCCGGCGTTCACGGGCCGGGCCCGGGAGCCCCTCAGCCCCGCTTCACCACCGGCCGCACCGGCGCCGCCGAGGCATCGATCGCCGCCAGCGAGCGGCGCACCTGGTTGCGGTCCGTGGTGTACCAGAACTCCGGCATCGAGGACCGGAAGAAGCCCCCGTACCGCTTGGTCTCCACCCGCGGGTCGAGCACCGCCACCACGCCCCGGTCGTCCGCCGCGCGCACCAGCCGGCCCGCGCCCTGTGCCATCAGCAGCGCCGCGTGCGTCGCCGCGACGGCCATGAAGCCGTTCCCGCCGTGCTGTTCGACGTCCTTCTGACGGGCGCTCATCAGCGGGTCGTCCGGCCGCGGGAAGGGGATGCGGTCCATCACGACCAGCTGGCAGGCCGAGCCGGGCACGTCCACGCCCTGCCACAGCGAGAGCGTGCCGAACAGGCAGGTGGTCGCGTCGGAGGCGAACTCCCGGATCAACTCGCCCAGGGTGTCCTCCCCCTGGAGCAGGATCCGGTGGTCCAGCCGCTCCCGCATCGCCTCGGCGGCCGCCTGGGCGCCGCGCATCGAGGAGAACAGGCCCAGTGTCCGCCCGCCGGCCGCGCCGATCAGCTCCTCCAACTCGTCCAGCATGTCCGGCCGTTCGGGATCGCGCCCGGGGTCGGCGAGGTGCTTGGCGACGTACAGGATGCCCTGCTTGGGGTACTTGAACGGCGAGCCGACGTCGATCCCCCGCCAGTACGGGACGGTGTCCTCCCCGAAGCCGGGCTCCGGGTTGTCGCCGGGCGTGCGCTCGTCGGGCAGCCGGGTCTCCTTGGGCAGGCCGAGCGAGCCGGCCACACCGTTGAAGTCCCCGCCGAGCTTGAGGGTGGCCGAGGTGAGCACGACCGAGCGCTCCTTGTAGAGGCCCTCGCGCAGCAGCCCGGACACGCTCAGCGGCGCGACCCGCAGCGAGGCGGTGCCCAGCCCGTAGCGGTCGCTGCGCTCGATCCAGATCACGTCGTACTCGGAGTGCTCCAGCAGCCGCTCGGCGGTCTCGTGCAGGGTCTCGGCCGAGGCCATCGCCTGCTTGCGGACCGCGTCCTCGTCGCTGAGCCCCTTGTCCCTGGTCTCGCCGAGCGAGGTGATCACCTGCCGGGCGGCGTCCCGGATCGCGGTGACCGCGTACGCCAGGTACTCGGGCAGCTCCTCGACCCGGCCGGGCTGGGCGGTCTCCATCAGGCCGTGGTAGTTCTCGGCGGCGGCCTGCAGCAGGTCCACGGCCTTCTCGTTGGCCAGCCGGGCCGCCCGCTTCACCGCCCGGTTGACGGCGCCGACGGTCAGCTCGGCGGTGGCCGCGCCGGTGACCCGGTTGACCAGCTCGTGCGCCTCGTCCACGATCAGCAGCCCGTGCTCGGGCAGCACCGGCGCGCCCTCGATCGCGTCGATCGCGAGCATCGCGTGGTTGGTGACCACGACGTCCGCCAGCTTGGCGCGCTCCCGGGCCTTCTCCGCGAAGCACTCCTGCCCGTACGCGCAGCGGGTCGCCCCCAGGCACTCCCGGGAGCTGACGGACAGCTGCGCCCAGGCCTTGTCCGAGACGCCGGGGCTCATGTCGTCCCGGTCCCCGGTCTCGGTCTCGTCCGCCCAGTCGCGCAGCCGCAGCACCTCCTGCCCGAGCTTGCCGGTGGGGCCGCCGAGCGCGTCCACCGGGTCGAACAGGCCCTCGCCCTCGTCGCTCGGGGTGCCCTCGTTGGCCCGGTGCAGGCACAGGTAGTTGGAGCGGCCCTTGAGCATCGCGTACAGCGGGCGACGGCGCAGCACCGGGTGCAGCGCCTCGACCGTGCGCGGCAAGTCCCGTTCCACCAGCTGGCGTTGCAGCGCCAGGGTGGCGGTGGCGACCACCACGCGGTCGCCGTGGGCGAGGGCCGGCACCAGATAGGCGAGGGACTTGCCGGTGCCGGTGCCGGCCTGGACGAGCAGGTGCTCGGCGTGGTCGACGGCGTCGGCGACGGCCTCGGCCATCCGCACCTGGCCGGGGCGCTCGACGCCGCCGACGGACTCGACCGCGGCGTGCAGCAGCTCGGGGATCCGCGAGCGCGGGACGGCGACGGCTTCCTCGGCCTCGTCGCCGAGGTCCGTCGCGGGCTGGGATTCGGAGTCGTTCGTCATGACCCCTCCACCCTACGGGGCGGGGGTGACAATCCGGTCCCGCCCAGGCGGAACCCGCACCTCCACGGCGACCAGGGCGTTCGGCACCGTCCCGTGCCGGACGGCGTGCGGGCGGTGCGGGCGGTCCTGGTAGCCGTCCATGATCAGCCGGTTGCGGTTGAGGCAGAGCCGGTCGATCCGGGGCCGGAACAGGTCGAACAGCTCGAAGCGCTCGCCCAGCTCGGGGAAGCGGGCCTGGTAGCGGTGGATCTCGGCGCGCAGCAGGGTCCAGAACTCGGTCTCGGGCAGTCCGGTCTGCGCCTCCAGCAGCGGGGCGAGGTAGCGGAAGACGCCGATGAACAGCCCGGAGTGGATGAACTGGCAGAGGCCCTGGGGGGTGTCCCGCAGCAGCACGTCGGCGACCTCGGCGGGCAGGTCGCGCAGTTCGGGCAGGTCCTGGTCGCTGAGGTTGACGTCGTCGACGAAGTCCTTGACCGCGAGCCGGGTCGGGGTGCCGCGCTCGTCGAAGACCACGATGGCGTTCTCGCCGTGCGGGGAGAAGACCAGTCCGTAGCGGTGGAGGAAGTGCAGCAGCGGCGGCAGCATCGCGGCGAACAGCCGGCCGGTCCACTGGGCGGGGGTGAGGCCGGAGCGGGTGATCAGTTCGGCGGCGAGCGCGCGCCCGTCGGAGCCGGTCTGCAGCAGGGCGGCGAGGGTGCGGGCGCGTTCGTCCCGGGCGAGGAAGGGGCCAAGCGGTTCGCGCCAGATCGCGCCGAGCAGCTCCTTGTACTGGTACGGCGATTCGGGCATCTCCCGGTAGACGGGGTGGTCGACGGTGACGGAGGCGATCTCGCCGAGCAGGATCACCCGGCACTCGTCCCGCAGGTACGGGTCGGCGTCGCGCAGCCGGTGCAGCCAGGCGGTGACGGCGGGCGCGGCGAGGGTCCGTTCGACCGGCAGTCCGCGCCAGACCAGGGTGTTGAGGATGGACAGCGGCAGCTTGACGGTGCAGCGCTCGGGGTGGGCGGTGTTGAAGAAGGAGCGGATGGACTGCTGGGGCAGCCGTGGGTCGCCGTCCGAGGGCAGCGGGACGATCTCGCCGGAGGCGATCCAGGGCGCGAACAGCGGCAGGATCGTCTCGTCCCACTGCCAGGGGTGGACGGGCAGCAGCAGGTAGTCGTCGGCGTCGGCGCCGAGCGGGGCGCGCAGCGCGGCCGGGTCGTCCAGCTCGCGGGCGTACAGCTGCTCGGGGTGCTCCAGGCCGGGCACGCCGCGGTACTGGGCGAGCCGGCGGTGGACAGCGATCCAGGGCAGCGGGCGGGGGCTGCGGGCCTCCGGGGTCCAGCGGGCGGCGTCGGTGCCGGAGAAGCCGATCCGGCCCTTGCTGGGGACGATCCACGGGTGGCCGCCCTGCCGACCCTCCAGCGCCGGGTGGTCGAGGTCCGCGAGTTCGGCGGCGGTGAGCGCGGTGGCCAGCTGGCGGGCGTCGGCGGTCAGGGTGACGGAGAGCTCGCGGATCAGGTGGGCGGTGGTCTCGCCGCGCATTCCGAGGGTCTCCCGGGCGTACGGCAGGAAGCGCAGCGGGTCCAGGCCGTCCGGCTGGGAGCAGCGGATCGACTCCGGGTCGACCTGCCAGCTGTCGTAGGCGCCGCGCCGGGCGGCGAAGCGGTACTCGGCCTCGGGCAGTTTCAGCAGGTACTCGCCGTCGAGGGCGCCCGGCACAGGCCTGAGCAGGTCCTCGTAGGCGAACTCGCCGAGCATCTTGGCCAGCAGGGCGCGGCCGGCCCGCTGCCAGTGCCCGGCGGTGAGGTGCGGGGGCAGGTAGAGCGGCGGTTCAGCGGCCGACGGTTGCGGCACGGGTCAGCTCCTGGGGGCGGGGGACGACGGGGGTTGGCCGTTCGGTCGGAACGGCGGGGACGGGCGGCGCGAAGCCGGTCCAGGCGGTGCGGTCGGGCAGCCGGTGGACGGTCCGCCCGGTGACGGCGTTGAGGATGACGGCGGCCCGGTGGGCGCCGAGGCCGAGGTCGGGGGTGCCGACGCCGTGGGTGTGCAGTTCGGCGTTCTGGACGTAGAGGCCGCCGGTGAGCCCGGGCCGGGTGGCGACCCTGTGGTCGAGGTCGACCCGGTAGCGCCCGGACTCGTCCCAGTCGATCAGGTGGGCGAGCGGTTCGAGGGCGGCGGGGCGGGCGGCGCGGTAGCCGGTGGCGAGCACCACGGCGTCGGTGCGCAGCACGTGCTCGGCGCCGGAGTCGGTGTGCCGGCAGTGCAGTTCGAGGCCGCCGCAGGAGCCGGGGCGGGCCTCGGTGACGGCGGTGCCGGGGGTGATCTCGACCGGGGCGGTGTCGATCGGGCGGCCGATGGTGCGCTCGTAGAGGTGGTCGTGGATCTCGGCGAGGGTCTCGGCGCTGGCGGCCTTGTGCAGCTGCCACTGGGCGGTGACCAGGGCGTCCCGGACGGGGCCGGGCAGGCTGTGGAAGTAGCGGGTGTAGTCGGGGGTGAAGTGCTCCAGGCCGAGCTTGGAGTACTCCATGGGGGCGAGCGCCCTGGTCCGGGTGAGCCAGCGCAGCCGGACGCCGTCGCCCTCGTGGCGGCGGAGCAGGTCGAGGAAGACCTCGGCGCCGGACTGGCCGCTGCCGACCACGGTGATGTCCCGGGCGTCGGCCAGGTCGGCGCGGCGGTCCAGGTACTCGGCGGAGTGGAAGGCCCGCGGGTGGTGCGCCAGTGCGGCGAAGGCCTCGGGCAGCACGGGCCGGGTGCCGACGCCGAGCGCGAGGTTGCGGGCCTTCACCTCGGAGTGCCGCCCGGTGGCGGTGTCCGTCAACTCGACCCGGAACAGCGGGCCTTCCCGGTGCAGGGCGGTGACCTCGGTGCCGAAGCGGCAGTTGGGCAGCCGTTCGGCGGCCCAGCGGCAGTAGTGGTCGTACTCCCGGCGGGGCAGCTGGAAGCGCTCGGCGAAGTAGAACGGGAACAGCCGGTCCTGGGCGCGCAGGTAGTTGAGGAAGGACCACGGGTTCGTCGGGTCCACCAGCGAGACCAGGTCGGCGAGGAAGGGCACCTGCATCCGGGCGCCGTCCACCAGCATGCCGTGGTGCCAGCGGAACTCCGGGCGCTGGTCGAAGAAGAGCGTGCGCAGGCCGGGTACGGGCTCGGCGAGGGCGGCGAGCGAGAGGTTGAACGGGCCGATGCCGACGCCGAGCAGGTCGTACGGGGGATCGTGCGGAAGGAAAGTGTCCACTGGGGTTTCCTAGGCGGAGAGCGGGTCTCGGTCGCGGATCATCAGGGCGGCGCGCTTGTCGGGCAGGTCGAGTTCGGCGGCGGCCCGGAATCCGGCCCGTTCGAAGGCCCGGACCGAGCGCCGGTTGCGGACGTCCGGTTCGGCCACCACTCGTTCACAGTCAGGGAATTGGCGGAAAATCATTTCTGCGAGCGCGTCCAGCAGGCGTGCCCCCAGGCCCCGGCCGCGGCTGGCGGCGGGGCCGAGCAGCAGGTGCACTCCGGTGTCGTGCGGCCGGGCCGGGTAGTGCCGGGCGAGCGGGTCGAGGTCGGCCCGGTAGACCTCCCAGTAGCTCATCGGCGCACCGTCGAGCAGGCCGAGGCAGGGCACGCTGCGCCCGTCACCGTCGAGTTGGGCCCGGAGGTGGCGTTCGGTGACGGCGGGCGGCCCGGCGAGCGCCCAGAACTCGTCGACCTCGGGGTCGTTCATCCAGCCGGTGAGCAGCTCCAGGTCGGCGGGCAGCCGGACCGGGCTGAGCCGGAACCGGCCGGCCGGGGTGGGGACTTCGCCCCACCCGGGCAGGTCGTCCGGCATCAGCCACCCGCCACCGGGTTGGGGATGTCCACGTACACGGACTGGGTGGCGACCGGCCCGACCAGCTCGTCCAGGCCGTTGATCCGGGTGAGCAGGTTGGCCTTGCAGGGCAGGGTGGGCGCGTCCAGCAGCAGTGCGGGCAGCGCCGAGCCGGTGGCGGCCGCCCGCGGGCCGGCCAGGAACCGGCGCAGCCCGGCCAGCAGCACGGTCTCGTCGGCCAGCCCCTGGGAGCCGAGGGCGCCGATCAGCCCGAGCACGTGGTTGATGCCGAGGTAGTAGGCGAAGTGGTGGTCGATGACGGCGTCCGGCAGGAAGGTGTCGCTCTGCGCGCCGAGTCCGGGCAGGCGGGCGGTGAGCCGCTCGGCGGCGCTCTCCCGGTAGTAGTAGCCCTGGTTGTCGCGGTAGCGGCCGCCGCTGGGCCAGCCCTCGGCGTCCAGCAGGACGATGCTGTTCTGCTGGTGCGCCTCCAGCGCGATGCCACCCCGGCCGTCCAGCCAGAGGACGGGCAGTACGACGGCATCCAGGTAGCGCAGGAACCATTCGGCGGCCACGGTGCGCAGCGGGCGACCGGTGCGGGCGGCGAGCGAGCGCAGGGTGTCGCCGAGCCGGGACGGCACGGTGGCGCCGGTGCCGCGCGGCTGTTCGGCGACCAGCCCGGCCACGCACAGCGCGCGCTCGGTGGGCGCGAAGGGCTGGGCGCGCAGCACGGTGTCCAGGCCGCCCGGGTCGCCGAGGTCGGGGTGGTCGACGCCGATCCAGGCCGGGTCGCGGACGATGTCGAAGCCGGGGTGGGCGGCCCGCCACTCGGCGGCGAGTCCGCTCTCCAGCAGCCGGTGCACCTCCAGGCCGCGGTGGAGTTCCTTGCGCAGGTTCTCCCGGCGGGAGTTGGTGATCCGCAGGCCGAGCGAGAGCTTGAGCATCCACGGCGTGCCGGGCCGGTAGACGGTGCGCACCGAGGAGGTGGGGTACCACGGTTCGCCGGCCGGGCCGAGGTCGTGCAGCAGCCCGTCGGCGAGCAGTGCGGCGACGGCCGGTCGGTGGGCGAGTTCGCGGGCCTGCCAGGGGTGCAGCGGCAGGGCGGCGGTGCCGGGCGGCAGGGCGTTTCGGTCACCGAGCAGAGCGGCGGTGAGCCGGTCGGCGCTCTGGGCGACGGCCGAGCCGGCCGCGAGCAGTGCGCGGTCCACGGCGTACCAGTGCAGTTGGAACGAGCCGTGGAGTTCGGGCGAGTAGGCGGCGCTCTGGGCCGGGCCGAGGCCGTCGCGGCTCTTCGGGGTGGGGTGCAGCGGGTGGCCGAGCAGCAGGGACTGCTCGGCGGCGAGGAAGTGGGAGCGCTCCGGCCCGCCGGGTTCGGCGCCGGTGCGACGGTGGGCGAGGATCTCGGCGGTGCGCATCACCGAGTCGGCGACCCGGGCGGCGAGGTCGGCGACCTGTCCGGGGTCGGGCCGTTCGGCGGCCGCGGCGGCGAGCAGTGCGGCGGCGGTGACGGCGTCCACCGGGGCCTCGGCGGTCCCCTCGCCGGCGGAGAGGGCGGCCGGGCCGAAGCGGTGCCAGCCGCCGGGCGACCAGTAGCGGACCGGGGCGGTGAGCCGGGCGGCGCCGCCGAGGACGTCGATCCGCAGTCGGCCGTCCGGCCCGGGGAGGGCTCCGGTCTCCCGCGCCCAGCACCTCAACAGGGCCTCCACGGCGGCCTGTTCGGCGGCGACGGCGGGATCGGGGTGCAGCAGCGGGTCAGGCGAGGCGGCCCGGTCCGCCGTCGGCGGCGGTACGGGCGGGGCTCCGGTGAGGGCGGTGCTCAAGGCTGCTCCTTGGGGCGCGTGGGGGTGCGGACGCGCGCTGGTGGTGGAGGGGGTCGGCGGGCGCTCGCACCGTCGCGTCAGGTAAGGGTTACCTATCCCTGACGAGTGATCACAAGGACGGATCACTCGTCCGGGTGAAGACCGGGGATAGTGCACCACCGGGCGGGGCAGCCCTGCTGTGCCAACGAGGGGACCGGTTCCGCGTCACGGATCGGTGACCTCCGGTCAGCTCCGGAACCCTGGGGGCGGCCGCCGCCGTCCTTGCCGACGATGGAAGACTCCAGGGCGGCGAGCCGCCACACCGAAGTCCGATCGAGCACAGGGGGAAGCGCACAGATGCCATCGATCCACCGGTCAGCCCTGGCCGCCACCCTGGTCGCCGGAACACTGCTGGCCGTGAGCGCCTGTGGACCGGACGGCCCGGCCGGCGGCAACGGGACCCCCGCGCCGCCGCCCGCCGCGAACGCGAGCGCCTCGACGACCCCGGACGGCGGCGCCATCGGCGGGATCACCCTGCCGTCCGGCCTGCCGAGCAGCCTGCTGGAGGGCCTGCCGAAGAGCTGGGACGACCTGAAGAAGTGGAAGTTCGACGACTGGGACAAGTGGGCGTCCAAGCACGTCTTCAACAACCCGGTGGTGAAGGACTTCTGGAACCCGGACAAGATGGGCGACGCCAAGCCCGCCGACCCGGCCCCGCCGACCGCCAAGCCGGCCGCCGACAACGGCGTGACCGACCCGGAGCCGCCGGTGGTCAAGGCCGTCCAGGTGCCCCGCCCGTACCTCAAGCAGCCCTCCGGGAAGGTGTTCTTCTCCGCCCAGGGCGGCCGGGGCAACTGCTCGGCGACGGTGATCGCCGACCCGCAGCACCCGGGCAAGAGCAACCTGGTCTGGACGGCGGCCCACTGCGTCCACGAGGGCAAGGGCGGCGACTTCTACAAGGACCTGGTCTTCGTCCCCGCCTACAACAACTCGGGCGCCTCCAGCGGCGGCAGGAAGGCCCCGCTGTCCGAGCTGGCCCCGCTCGGCACCTGGTGGGCCGACCAGGTGGTCACCTCCCCGCAGTGGATGGTCGAGGGCGGCCCGACCGGTGACGCCGCCAACCAGTACGACTTCGCCGTGATGCGCGTGCACAACCAGAGCGACACCGGCAAGTCCCTTGAGGAGACGGTCGGTTCGGCCGCCCCGGTGTGGTTCGACGCGCCCCGCGACCAGCTCAAGGTGTCGGCCGTCGGCTACCCGCTGGTCAAGCCGTTCGACGGCCAGGAGCTGTACAAGTGCGACGGCGGCAAGCCCACCCGGCTGTCCTTCGACGCCAAGCGCCCGTCCATGCTGACCATCGGCTGCGACATGACCCAGGGCGCCAGCGGCGGCGGCTGGTTCGCCACCATGCCGGACGGCCGGACCGCCCTGGTCAGCAACACCTCGATCGGCACCCAGGAGCACACCTCGCTGAGCGGCCCGTACCTGGAGACGGTCGCCAAGCAGGCCCTGGACTGGATCTCCAGGAAGCAGTGACCGGCACCACGAGCACCGGAGGACGGCGGGCCGCCACGGCCGGCGCCGCGCTGCTCGCCGCCCTGACCCTCACCGCGGCCGCCTGCGGGCCGGACGGCCCCGCCGCCCCGGCCACCCCGCCCGCGGCGCTGCCCAAGGCCGCGCCGAGCAGCCTGGGCGACCTGAGCGGCTGGAAGCTGGAGGACTGGGCCCGGTACGTCGCCGACAGCGGCTTCACCAACCAGGTGGCCCCCGGCTACTGGACGACCGCCCGGGCGGAGGCCGCCAGGGCCCGGCCCACCCCCGAGTACTCGCTGACCGCCCCCTCCCCGGGCACCGTCCAGCGGGACGCCCCGCCGGCCGCCGTCCAGGCCCGGCCGCAGCCGCACCCGTACGGCCCGGACTCCGCCCTGGTCGGCAAGCTGCTGATGACCACCCCCCAGGGCGACGCGGTCTGCTCCGGCACGGTGGTCTCCGACCCGCTCAACCCTGGCCGCAGCAACCTGGTCTACACCGCCGCCCACTGCCTGCACGACGGCAGGGGCGGCGGCTGGGTGAAGAACCTGGTCTTCGTGCCCGCCTTCAACCGGGACGGCCGGGGGGCCCGCGGCAAGCCGTACGGCGACCAGCAGGCCGCCCCGTACGGCCGCTGGACGGCGGTGCGCGCGCTGGTGTCGCCGACCTGGCTCCAGGAGGGCGGCGTCGGCGCCCACGACCAGTACGACTACGGGATCGTCCGGGTGCGCGGCGAGTCCGCCTCCGGCCGCTCCCTGGAGGAGACCGTCGGCGGCTCCGTCCCGGTCTGGTTCAACGCCCCCCGCGAGCAGATCACCTCGGCCGCCGCCTTCGGCTACCCGGTCGAGCGGCCCTTCGACGGCATGGAGCTGCAGCGCTGCGACTCCACCGCCGCACCGGGCCGGCTGTCCTTCGACCCGGCCCGCCCGCCGATGTACGTGATCGGCTGCACCATGACCGGCGGCGCGGGCGGCGGCGGCTGGTTCATCACCAAGGACGGCAAGCCCAACCTGGTCAGCGTCAGCTCGATCGGCAACCGCGACCCGGCCGGCTACCTGGCCGGGCCGTCCCTGCAGGACCAGGCGAGGCAGGCCTTCGACTACTTCACCAAGAACGTGAAGTAGCCCCCGGACGCTTTCGTCCAGGGGCTGCTCCAGCAGGCCGGTCAGCCCTGCAGTGCGACCGTGAAGTGCTCCAGTTCGGCGGCCAGCTCGGCCGGCACCTTGGCGTGCAGCAGCGTGCCCTCGCCGGTGTGCTCGGTGGCGAGCAGCTCGCCCTCCTTGTGCACCCGGGAGACCAGCGCGCCCTGGGTGTAGGGCACCAGGGCCCGCACCTCGACGGCCGGACGCGGCAGCTCGTCGTCGATGAGCTTCAGCAGCTCCTCGATGCCCGCGCCGCTGCGGGCCGACACCACGATGGCGTGCGGCTCGCGGCGCAGCAGGCGCTGCAGCACGTGCGGGTCGGCGGCGTCCGCCTTGTTGATCACCACGATCTCGGGGACGTTCTGCGCGTCAACCGAGACGATGACCTCGCGGACGGCGGCCAGCTGCGTCTCCGGCTCGGGGTGCGAGCCGTCCACCACGTGCAGGATGAGGTCCGCGTCGGCGACCTCCTCCATGGTCGAGCGGAAGGCCTCGACCAGGTGGTGCGGCAGGTGCCGGACGAAGCCGACGGTGTCGGCCAGGGTGTACAGCCGCCCGCTCGGGGTCTGGGCCCGGCGCACGGTCGGGTCCAGGGTGGCGAACAGCGCGTTCTCCACCAGCACGCCCGCGCCGGTGAGCCGGTTGAGCAGGGAGGACTTGCCGGCGTTGGTGTACCCGGCGATGGCCACGGACGGCACCTGGTGGCGCTTGCGCTCCTGGCGCTTGGTGTCGCGGCCCTTCTTCATGTCGGCGATCTCCTTGCGGAGCTTCGCCATCTTCTCGCGGATCCGGCGCCGGTCGGTCTCGATCTTGGTCTCACCGGGACCACGGGTGGCCATGCCGCCGCCCGAGGAGCCGGAGCCACCGCCACCCATCTGCCGGGACAGCGACTGACCCCAGCCGCGCAGGCGCGGCAGCATGTACTGCATCTGCGCGAGCGAGACCTGCGCCTTGCCCTCCCGGGACTTGGCGTGCTGGGCGAAGATGTCCAGGATCAGGGCCGTCCGGTCGACGACCTTGACCTTGACCACGTCCTCCAGGTGGATCAGCTGGCCGGGGGTGAGCTCACCGTCGCAGACCACGGTGTCGGCGCCGCTGGAGGCGACGATGTCGCGCAGCTCCTGCGCCTTGCCGGAGCCGATGTAGGTGGCCGCGTCGGGCTTGTCGCGGCGCTGGATGACGCCGTCCAGGACCTCGGAGCCGGCCGTCTCGGCGAGCGCGGCGAGTTCGGCCATCGAGTTCTCCGCCTCCTCCAGGGTGCCGTCGGTCCAGACGCCGACGAGCACCACGCGCTCCAGACGGAGCTGGCGGTACTCGACCTCGGTGACGTCTTCGAGTTCGGTGGAGAGGCCGGCGACCCGGCGCAGGGCTGCGCGCTCGCTGCGGTCGTACTGGTCGCCGTCGTAGTCGTGGCCGAGGTCCTCGTCGATGGCCGCGAGGTCCTCGTTCATGAGGGCTTCCGCCCGCAGACCGCCCAGGCGGCGCGTGGCGTCGGCGTGGTCGCGGGTGTCGAACGTGGAGGTCATTCTGTCCTTTGGTCGCTGGAATGCTGCGGCGGAGGCCCTTGAGTCCCACCAGAGCTCCTGTGCCCTGAGAACGCCGTGGACCGGCCGTGAATTCCCCATGATGGTCCCACGCCAGGCACGGGCCGGTCACCCCCATTTCCGCCGGAGTGCCGGGTCCGGGTGCCCTCGGGGGCGTGCGGACGGCTCACGTCGTACACCCCGGAGACCCTGAGCATCGCCCGCATCAGGGCGGGCAGCGCGCCCGGCTCGGGCAGCTCGACGGTGTAGGTGTGCCGGACCCGCAGTTCCTGCGGCGGCTCGACCTCGGCGGAGACGATGCCGACGCCCGCGGCGGAGATCGCCGCGGTGAGGTCGGCGAGCAGCCGGGGCCGGTTCAGCGCCTCGGCCCGCAGGGTGGCCCGCAGCAGGATTGCCCGGTGCCCGGCCGCGGGGGCGTCCTCCGGCTGCCAGCGGACCTCCAGCTCGGCGCGCCCGTCCGCGCGCAGCCGCTGCCCGGCGGGGCAGGCGGTGCGGTGCACGGCCACCGCGCCGCCGCGGATCGTGTAGCCGGCCACCTCGTCCGGGGGGACGGGCGTGCAGCAGCGGGCCAGCCGCACCGTTGCCCCGGGCCGGCCGGCCACCGCGACCGGGGCGGCCCGGCGCTCGCCCGCCGGGTGCGCGGGCGGGGCGGGCTGCCCGCCGGCCGGGCCGGTGCGCACCACCGGCAGCCGGGCCGGGTGGTCGGCGAGCCAGCGCTCGATGGCCAGCCGGGCGGCGGGGGTACGGGCGTGCGCCAGCCACTCCGGCGACGGCCCCGAGGGTTCGGCGCCGCGCTGGCCGCTCCCGGCCGGCGGGCCCTCGGTGAGCACCGCGAGCACGTCCCCGTCCTGCAGCACGGTGGACAGCGCGGTCAGCCGGCCGTTGACCCGGGCGCCGATACATCGGTGGCCGGTCTCCTCGCCGAGCAGGTAGGCGGCGTCCACGCAGCTGGCCCCGGCCCTGAGCTGAAGCGTTTCGCCGACCTCCGTCACCACGGTGATCTCGCGGTCGCCGGCCAGGTCGGCGGTGAGCGCGGACCAGAAGGCGTCCGGGTCGGGGGTCTCCTGCTGCCACTCCAGCAGCCGGCTGAGCCAGCCGGGCCGGGCCGGGTCGGTCCGGTCCAGCTCGTCCGCGTCCTGGGCGGCGCCGGTGCGGGACGGGTCGCCGAGCGCGACCACCCCGGTCTCGGCCACCTCGTGCATCCGCCGGGTCCGGACCAGCACCTCCACCACCTCGCCGTCCAGCGCCACCGCGGTGTGCAGCGACTGGTAGAGGTTGAACTTGGGGGCGGCGACGAAGTCCTTGAACTCCCCGGGCAGCGGCGTCCAGCAGGTGTGCAGCTCGCCGAGCACGGCGTAGCAGTCGGCGTTCTCCTCGACCACCACCAGCAGCCGCCCGAAGTCGGCGGGCTGCGGCCGCTGCGGCTGCCCGTCCGGCCCGGGCGCGGCGGCCCGCTTGAGCAGCACCCGGTGCAGCGAGACGCAGTGCCGCGGCCGAACCGTCACCTCGGCGGCGACCCCGGCCTCGGCCAGCTGACGGGCCAGCCGGCGGGCGAAGGGCTCCAGCAGGGTGTCCGGCTCGGCCTCGTGACCGGCCACCAGGGCGCGGGTGCGGGCGTGCTCCTCGGGGTGCAGGGTGGCGAAGACGATGTCCTCCAGCTCCGCCTTGAGCACCTGGATGCCGAGCCGCTCGGCCAGCGGGATCAGCACGTCCCGGGTGACCTTGGCGATCCGCACCTGGCTGGCCGGCTTCATGTGCCGGATGGTGCGCATGTTGTGCAGCCGGTCGGCGAGCTTGATCACCATCACCCGGACGTCGTCCCCGGTGGCGACCAGCATCTTGCGGAAGGTCTCGGCCTCGGCGGCGGCGCCGAAGTCGACCTTCTCCAGCTTCGTCACCCCGTCGACCAGGTAGGCGACTTCGGGCCCGAATCCGGCGCTCACCTGGTCCAGCGTCAACTCGGTGTCCTCGACCGTGTCGTGGAGCAGCGAGGCGACCAAGGTGGTCGTCCCGGCGCCGAGTTGGGCCAGGATCATGGTGACGGCCAGCGGGTGGGTGATGTACGGCTCGCCGCTCTTGCGCTTCTGGCCGCGGTGGCTGGCCTCGGCCAGCCGGTACGCCCGGGCCAGCAGGGCGAGGTCCGCCTGCGGATGGTGCTGCCGGTGCACCCGGACCAGCGGTTCCAGGGCGTCCGGCACGGGCGGGCGCCCGGTGGCCAGTAAGGCGGCCCGCCCGGCCCGGCCGAGGGCGGCCCGGCCGAGCTCTCCCAGGGGCCTCCTGGCCCCGGCCTGCCGTGCGCTCGTCGGCTGCCCCGCGAGAGGGGGCTGCCCGGCTTCGATGGTCATCGGCACCTCCGGCAACGTCGCCGGGCGCTGCCCCTCCCCGTGGGGTGATCGACCCGGTGGTCCATGCTACCGAGCAGAGCACGTTCCGCGACGCCGTGATTCCCGTCCGCGACCGGTATCACCCGATCGGGGGGATTCGTCACCATACGAATTGGGCAAGCCGGGCCGTCAGCCCTGGGCCTGTCGCGCGGATCAGGCCGGATCAGGCCGGATCAGGCCGACAGGCCCTGACCGAGAGACTGCCACCAGCGCCCGTCGAGCCGCCCCTCGGCCACGATCACCGCCGGCCCGGTCATCTCCACCCGGCCGTCCGGGTGCTCGGTGATGACCAGGCGGCCGCCCAGCACGTCCACCGTGTACGAGACCGACTCGCCGGTGACCGCCGGGTCCGCGCCGTCCCGGCGGATGGCCGCCACCGCGACGGCGCAGGCGCCGGTGCCGCAGGAGCGGGTCTCGCCCGAGCCGCGCTCGTGCACCCGCATCGCGACGTGCCGCGGGCCGCGGTCCACCACGAACTCGACGTTGACGCCCTCCGGATAGACCCCCTCGGGGCTGGTGAGCGGCGCGGTGTGGAGGTCCCCGGCGTGGTCCAGGCTCTCCACGAAGGCCACCGCGTGCGGGTTGCCCATGTTGACGTTCAGAGCGGGCCAGCGCCGCTCGCCGACCGTGACCTCGATGCCGTCCGGTCCGGGCAGCCGGGCCCGGCCCATGTCGATGGTGACCTCGCCGGGCGTGCCGTCCTCGGCGTCCCCGGCGACCTTCGCCGTGAGCACCCCGGAGCGGGTGGCGATCGCCAGCTCTCCGGGCTCCGCCAGGCCGGCCTCGACCAGGAAGCGGGCGAAGACCCGCAGGCCGTTGCCGCACATCTCGGCGATGCTGCCGTCGGAGTTGCGGTAGTCCATGAACCACTCGGCCCGGTCGGCCAGCGCCGCGGCAGCCGGGTCGGCGGCCGCGCGCACCACGCGCAGCAGCCCGTCGCCGCCGATGCCGGCGCGCCGGTCGCACAGCGCGGCGACGGCCTCCGGGCCGATCTCCAGCACGCCGTCCGGGTCCGGCACGATCACGAAGTCGTTCTGGGTGCCGTGCCCCTTGAAGAAGGGAAGGCCGGCCCGCTGGGCAGAGGCCTGCTGGGCAGCGGACTGCCGAGGAGAGGCCTGCTGAGGAGAGGATGCGCTCACCCCTCCGATTGTATGGAGGTCCGGCGAACCCCTCAGCGCAGGTAGGCGACCCGCCAGACCGCGAGCACGCAGGCGGCTAGCGCGATCAGGGTGTAGACCACGATGGCCTTCCAGCCGGCCCGCTGTCCGGAGCCCCGGCGCGGCAGCCCCGGCCACTTGTAGCCGGCGTGCCGGGCGGCCATCGCACCCCAGCCGACCGAGGCGGCGGTGAACAGCAGCCCGAGCATCCCGACCATGGTGGCCCGCGCCCCGGCCGAGCCGAAGGCGAGCGGGAAGGCGAACATCAGCGAGCCGAGGGTGCCGAGCAGGGCGATCGGCAGGGTCTGCCACCAGCGGAGCCGGCGCAGCGGCCGGATCTCCCGCTCGTGCACCGGGGCGTCCGGCGGGGTGCGGGTGTCCAGCGCGGGCACCGCGGACGCGTAGGAGGTCGGCGCCTCCAGGCCGGTCAGCACGGGGAGGTCGCCCATCGTCGACTCGTCGAACTCCTCGGCCGGTGCGGTGACGCTCCCGCTCTGGCCGGGTTCGGGGCCGGTACCCGTCGACACACGGCCTCCCCTGACAGTTCGACACGAGCGGACTCGCGGCCGGGCACGGTCGACCCGCGCGGGCCGACCCTTATGGCATCGATGATGGCATGTCCAGAGGGGGCGTTCGGGGCCTGACCGGGGTCCTCGGGTGATCCGTGGCCATCACGTGATCGGGCCGTGACCCCCGGTTCGTTCTGCACGGTCGCCTGCGCGCGCAGGTGCACCGCCGAATTGGCCGGAACACACACTACGCGGCCGGAACTCCCTGACGGCCGATCAGTTCGAGGGATCGTTCCAGCAACTCGACCGGGTCGGTGCCGGCCGGTCGGGAGAGCCAGTGGATGCGGTCGTCCCGGCGGAACCAGGACTCCTGACGGCGGGCGAAGCGCTTGGTGGCCCGGACGGTCTCGGCCCGCGCCTCGTCCTCGGTGCACTCGCCGGCGAAGTGATCGAGCACCTGCTGGTAGCCGAGCGCCCGGGAGGCGGTCCGGCCCTCCCGCAGTCCGACCTTCTCCAGCTCCCGCACCTCGTCCAGCAGCCCGGCCTCCCACATCCGGTCGACCCGCAGCGTGATCCGCTCGTCCAGTTCGGGGCGCGGCACCGCGACGCCGATCTGCACCGCCTCGTACACCGCGGTGTTGCTCGGCAGGTTGGCGGTGAAGGGCTGCCCGGTGATCTCGATGACCTCCAGGGCGCGGACGATCCGCCGCCCGTTGCCGGTCAGGATCGCCTCGGCGGCCGCCGGGTCCAGCTCGGCCAGCCGCCGGTGCAGCGCGTACGGGCCGGCCTGCTCCAGCTCGGCCTCCAGCCGGGCGCGCACCTCGGGGTCGGTGCCGGGGAACTCCATCTCGTCAATCGCGGCCCGGACGTACAGCCCGGAGCCGCCGACCAGGACGGGGGTGCGCCCGGCGGCGAGCAGCCGGTCGATCTCGGCCCGGGCCAGCCGCTGGTACTCGGCGACACTGGCGGCCACGGTGACGTCCCAGACGTCCATCAGGTGGTGCGGCACCCCCCCGCGCTCGTCCATGGTCAGCTTGGCGGTGCCGATGTCCATGCCCCGGTACAGCTGCATCGAGTCGGTGTTGATCACCTCGCCGCCGAGGCTGCGGGCTATGGCGACGGCCAGGTCGGACTTTCCGGCGGCGGTCGCGCCGACGATGCTGATCACACGGGAGCTGCTCACCGCTCCAGTCTCGCAAACCGCCGCGGCGCCCGGGACCGGGCTGCCGCCTGCCCCCGACTGCGCGAGGATATGACTGTTCCCCGGACTGTCTCCGGCCGCTTCCGCAGTCGACCGTCGTTTTGCGAACGCTTTACCCGTCACGTGCGTTGTGCAAGGAGACAGGGAACGAAGGAGATCGCCATGGGTCTGATGGACAACCTCAAGGGCAAGGCCGAGGAGCTCAAGGAGAAAGCCAGCGAGCTCGCGGGCAAGCACAGCGACCAGATCGAGCACATCGTGGACAAGGCCGGCGGCGCGATCGACAAGGCCACCAAGGGCAAGTACAGCGACAAGATCGAGCACGGCGCCGACAAGGCCAAGGACGCGGTCGGCGACTTCGCACACAAGCCGAAGCCGGGCGGCGAGGAGGGTCAGACCCCCCGGCCCCCGCAGCCGTAACCGGTCAGGACCAGGACGCCACGAAGTACCCGACCCCGTACGGCGCGTCCTGATACGCCAGCCGCGCGGTGAGGCCGGCGCCCTCGGCGGCGCCGGCCAGCACCTGCCAGGGCGCCCGGCCCTCGGCCTTGAGCTCGGCGGCCAGCGCCGGGTCGACGGCGGCGAGGGCGGGCAGGTCGGCGGAGCCCAGGGCGGCGGCCAGCGCGGCGTCGAAGCCCTCGGCCCGCTCGTCCAGGTAGCCGGGCGCCTTCAGCGAGCGGCAGGCGCTGCCGTCGCCGAGGACCAGCAGGGCGACCCGGTCGGCGAGGCCGGCCAGGCCCTGGCCGAGGCCGAGCATCCGGTCGGCGGGGGCGTCGGCGGGCACCGCGCAGGCGTGCGTCGGCAGGGTCACCCCCGCGCGCTCCAGCAGCCAGGCGCCGACGGTCAGCGAGGGCGCCAGCTCAGGGCCCTCGACCCGCGCACCGGGCAGCTTGGCGACCAGCGGCACCCCGTAGCGGTGGAAGGACCCGGCCCCGCCCTCGGTCCACACCTCGGCGTCCGGACCGGCGCCGACCACCACGACCAGCTGCGGCTCGGCCGCGACCAGCGCCTCCAGCGCCTCGTCGCAGGCGGCGCGCAGTGCGTCCAGCTCGGGCGCGGCCCCGGCGGCGACCTCGGGGACGAGCAGCGGCGGACAGGGGCACACGGCGGCGGCTACCAGCATGCTGATCACTCTAGGGCCTGCCGCCCGGATCCCGGCTGCGGGGCGACGCCCCCGCCGGGCACCCCCGGCGACGACAACGGCCCGGCGGGAGCACCAACGCTCCCGCCGGGCCGCCGTCACGGCACCGGCGTCAGTCTCCGCAGCAGGCGCCGCCCGCCGGGGCGGCCAGCGGCAGCTCGGCCGGGGCGCCGATCTTCGGCAGGCCGAGCATCACGCCGGCCGGCTTGTCGGCGGGCTTGGCCTGGCGCTTCTCCCAGGCGTCGCCGGCCCGGGTGCGGCGCACGGCGAGGGCCGGGCCCTCGGCCAGCAGGTGGTGCGGGGCGGCGTAGGTGATCTCGACGGTCACCATGTCGCCCGGGCGCACCGGCTCCTCCGGCTTGCCGAAGTGGACCAGCCGGTTGTCGGGCGCGCGCCCGGACAGCCGCTGGGTCCGGTCGTCCTTCTTGCCCTCGCCCTCGGCGACCAGGACCTCCAGGGTGCGGCCGACCTGCTTCTTGTTCTCGTCCCAGGAGATCTCCTCCTGGAGGGCGATCAGCCGGTCGTAGCGGGCCTGGACGACCTCCTTCGGCACCTGGTCCGCCATCTCCGCGGCGGGGGTGCCGGGGCGCTTGGAGTACTGGAAGGTGAAGGCGTTGGTGAAGCGGGCCTCGCGGACGACGTGCATCGTCTCCTCGAAGTCCTCCTCGGTCTCGCCGGGGAAGCCCACGATGATGTCGGTGGAGATGGCCGCGTCCGGCATCGCCTCGCGGACCTTGCGGATGATCCCGAGGAAACGCTCCTGCCGGTAGGAGCGGCGCATCGCCTTGAGGACGCGGTCCGAGCCGGACTGCAGCGGCATGTGCAGCTGGTGCATCACGCTCGGGGTCTCGGCCATCGCGGCGATCACGTCGTCGGTGAAGTCGCGCGGGTGCGGCGAGGTGAAGCGGATCCGCTCCAGGCCCTCGATCTGGCCGGCGGCGCGCAGCAGCTTGGAGAAGGCCTCGCGGTCGCCCAGGTCGGAGCCGTAGGCGTTGACGTTCTGGCCGAGCAGGGTCACCTCGATGACGCCCTCGTCCACCAGCGCCTCGATCTCGGCGAGGACGTCGCCGGGGCGGCGGTCCTCCTCCTTGCCGCGCAGCGCGGGGACGATGCAGAAGGTGCAGGTGTTGTTGCAGCCGACCGAGATGGCGACCCAGGCCGCGTACGCGGACTCGCGGCGGGTGGGCAGCGTGGAGGGGAAGGTCTCCAGCGACTCCAGGATCTCGACCTGAGCCTTGCGCTCGACGGCGGCCCGCTCCAGCAGCGCCGGCAGGTGGCCGATGTTGTGGGTGCCGAACACCACGTCGACCCAGGGGGCGCGCTTGACGATGGTCTCGCGGTCCTTCTGGGCCAGGCAGCCGCCGACGGCGATCTGCATGCCCTGGTGGCGGCTCTTGGCCGGCGCGAGCTGTCCGAGGTTGCCGTACAGCTTGTTGTCGGCGTTCTCGCGCACCGCACAGGTGTTGAACACGACCAGGTCCGGGTCGCCGTCCGGGCCGGCCTTGACGTACCCGGCGTCCTCCAGCAGGCCGGACAGCCGCTCGGAGTCGTGGACGTTCATCTGACAGCCGTGCGTGACGACCTTGTAGCTCTTCAATCCGCTCTCACCGCTCACCAGACCAGGGTACGGGCAGCGGCATAGCGGTTTTCCCGGAGCTTCGCCGGTCCGGTCCCGGAGCTTCGCCGAGCCGTTCCCCTCCCGTTCGGCCGGAGCGCCTGGCAGTATCCCTGCATGGCCCCCACCAATCCGTCACGTCTCGGCGCCGCCGTCCGCCGCGCGGCCCGCAGCCCGTTGTGGCGGACGGTGCTGGTGCTGGTGCTGCTGGTCGCGGGCTTGGGCGGCTGGTGGCTGTCGGCGGGCCGCTCGCCCGGATACCCGCGCGGGGAGACCCGCTTCGCGACCGGCGTCCCGCGCGGGGTCTACGACCGGTACGGGCAGCTGCTGCGGGCCCACGTGTCGCAGACCATGCCGGGGGTGCGGCTGGCCCTGGACAGCACCGACGGCTCGGTGGAGAACCTGACCAGGGTGATCACCGGCCAGGACACCTTCGCCGTCGCCACCGCCGACGCGGTCGCCACCTACCAGGGCCCCGGCAAGGACCGGCTGCGGGCGATCGCCCGGCTGTACGACGACTACCTGCAGCTGATCGTCCCGGCCGACTCCCCGGTGCACCGCACCGCCGACCTCAAGGGCCTTCGGGTCGGCGTCGGGCTGCCGCAGTCCGGGGTGAACCTGGTGACCAGGCGGCTGCTGGCCGCGGCCGGTCTGGACCCGGACCACGACATCGCCGCGGTCCCGGCGGGCGTCAGCGACGGCTCGGACGAGCTGCGCGAGGGCAAGCTGGACGCCTTCTTCTGGTCCGGCGGCCTGCCGACCAGCGCGCTCACCGACCTCTCCGACCACTTCCGGATCCGGATCGTCCCGCTGGCCGACCTCTCCGAGGCGCTGCACAAGACGGACGGCGACGGCGTCGACGCGTACCGGGCGGCCACCATGCCCAAGGGCACCTACCCGAACGCCGAGCCCAAGGAGCCCGTCGCCACCATGGCCGTGCCCAACCTGCTGGTGACCCGGGACGACGTGGACCCGGGCCTGGTGGAGGGCATGACCAGGGCGGTGATAGACAGCCGGGACCAGATCGGCGCCCAGGTGCACGCCGCCCAGCTGGTCGACCTGCGCACCGCCGTCTACACCGACCCGCTCCCGCTGCACGAGGGCGCGGCGCGCTACTACCGGTCGGTGAAACCCTAGGGTCGTTCCGGCCGCGGCACCGCCAGGGTCACCGCGAGCCCGGTCGGCTGGACCGGGGCGAAGGTGAGCGAGCCGCCGCCGGCCGCCAGCAGGGTGCGGGCGATGGACAGGCCCAGCCCGGAGCCGTCCACGTTCTGGTGCCGCGCGCTGCGCCAGAACCGGTCCCCGGCCCGGGACAGCTCGTCCTCGGTCAGCCCCGGCCCGGCGTCGCTGACGGTCACCGCGACCTCGTCCCGGCGCAGCACGACCCGCAGCCGCACCTCGCTGCCGGACGGGCTGAACTTGAGCGCGTTGTCCAGGACGGCGTCCAGCGCGGACCCGAAGCCGATCGGGTCCGCCATGCCGATCGCCAGCGCCGGGCCGTCCCAGCGCAGGTCGATGCCGCGCTGCTCGGCCACCGGCCGCCAGCCGTCCACCCGGGCGAGGGTCAGCTGGGCGAGGTCGGTCCGCTCGGGTTCGGGGCGGGCGTGCTCGGCGGTGGCCAGCCCGAGCAGGTCGTCCAGCACCCGGGCCAGCCGGGAGCCCTCCTCCCGGACCCCGCCGAGCTCCTCCTCGTGGCCCTCGGGCAGTTCCAGGCCGAGCACCTCGACCCGCAGCAGCAGGGCCGAGAGCGGGTTGCGCAGCTGGTGCGAGGCGTCTGCGACGAAGGCCTTCTGCTGGTCCATGGCGTGCACCACGTGGTCCGCCATCTCGTTGAACGAGCGTGCCAGCCGCTGGAGTTCGGGCGGTCCGCCACCGGGTGCGACCCGTGCGGCCATCCGGCCGGTGGCGATGTCGTGGGTGGCCCGGTCCAGGGTGCGCACCGGGCGCAGCACCCACTCGGTGAGCCGCACGGCCAGCAGCACGGCGACGGCCATCGCGGCCGCCTCGCCGCCGGCGAGCACCAGCCACTTGTGCAGCACCCGGGCCCGCAGCGCCCCGGCCGGGGACTCGCTCAGCACCACCGCGACCACGTCGCCGTCGCGCACCACCGGGGCGGCGACGGTGATCGTCCGGTCCTCGGTCCACGGCCAGACCTGCGGCGGGTTGTGGCTGCGCCGCCCGTCCAGCGCCTCCTGGAAGGCCTGGGCGCCCCAGCCGACGGCGGGCAGCCGCCAGTCGCCGGGCGCGATCGCGATCGGCGAGCCGTCGCGCTGGAAGATGCCCAGGCGCACGCCGTACAGGTCGTAGTAGCGCTGGACCTCGGCTTCGATCGCGTGCCGGCGGCTGAGGTCGCCGGGGGCGGGCTCCGGGTCGGACTTGAACGCGGAGTCCAGGGCGGTGGCGCCCGAGGTGGGCAGGTCCTGGGCGAAGCGGGCGGCGTCGTCGAGCCGGTCGACCACCACCCTGCTCTGCTCGGCCGCCGCGAACGCCGCCGCGAGCGGCAGCCCCAGGGCGGCCAGGACGCAGAGCATGAGGGCGATCAGGATGCCGAGCAGGCGGGTGCGCACGTGCGGTCAGTGCTCCGCGGGGGCGGACGGGGCCTGGTCGGCCGCGGTGGAGGTCGGGCACTCGGGGATCAGCCGGTAGCCGACGCCGCGCACGGCCTCGACCAGGCCCGGCAGCGCGAGCTTGTTGCGCAGCGAGCCGATGTGCACCTCCAGGGTGCGGCCGTTGCCCTCCCAGCCGCTGCGCCAGACCTCGCTGAAGATCTGCTCGCGCCGGTAGACCACGCCGGGGCTCTGGGCGAGCAGCGCCAGCAGGTCGAACTCCTTGCGGGTGAGCGGCACGTCGCGGCCGTCCACGCTGACCCGGCGGCGCTCCCGGTCGATCCGGATGCCGCGGGACTCCAGCGGGCCGCGCTGCTGCGGCACGGCGTCGGGCGCGGGCACCGCCACCGAGGACGGCTGGGCGCCGCGGCGGGCGACCGCGTGGATGCGGGCGAGCAGCTCGCCCATGTCGTACGGCTTGGTGACGTAGTCGTCGGCGCCCAGGTTGAGGCCGTGGATCCGGGAGCGGATGTCGGCGCGGGCGGTCACCATGATCACCGGCACGCCGCTGCCGGCCCGGATCCGGCTGCACACCTCGAAGCCGTCGCGGTCGGGCAGCCCGAGGTCGAGCAGCACGACGCGGTACGGCTCGTTGCCGTCCGGCACCAGGGCGTCCAGCGCCTCGTGCCCGCTGCGGGCGTGCCGCACCTGGAAGCCGTGCCGTCCGAGCACCGCGACCAGCGCCGCGGCCACGCGTTCGTCGTCCTCGACGAGCAGCAGTCGCATCCCGTTCTCCTCCCTCCCCCACGTGATCGCCGGGCCGATTCGGTCGGGGCCCGGTCCTGCGCAGTATGAGCCAGTGCGCGGCCCGGCGCCAGGCTCGACCGCGTACCGGGCTCGTGGGGGACGGCGAGCACCGGCGCGTGTTCCCGCTGTGACATGCCCCGTCGACGCCCTCGCGAACAGTGCGTACGCACCGTGTGGCCGTTTTGTGATCCTCAAGTTCCGCTCAGATCGGCTGACGGGGCACCGTCAGCGCTCCTAAGGTCGCCCCACCGGGGGCTGCGGCTCCGCCGGTCGCGGCTCCCGGATTCGCACCACCTTTGCCACCCAAGGGAGTTGGGACTCCCAGGTAGGCACGAAACGACCCAATTCGGCACAGTAGGGAGCAGGCGCGATGACCGAGAGCCCGGTCGAGGACTCCACCCCCGCAGCCACCGCCCCACTGGTCGTGCTGAGCAAGGTCAACAAGCACTACGGCGCGCTGCACGTACTGCAGGACATCAACCTGGAGATCAACCAGGGCGAGGTGGTCGTGCTGATCGGCCCGTCCGGGTCGGGCAAGTCCACGCTCTGCCGGACGATCAACCGGCTGGAGACGATCGACTCCGGCACGATCACCCTGTCCGGCCGCCCGCTGCCCGCCGAGGGCCGGGAGCTGGCCAAGCTGCGCGCCGAGGTCGGCATGGTGTTCCAGGGCTTCAACCTGTTCGCGCACAAGACCGTGCTGGAGAACGTGGTCCTGGCCCAGGTCAAGGTCCGCAAGGTGCTCCGTTCGCACGCCGTGAAGACCGCCCGCGAACTGCTCGACCGGGTCGGCGTCGGGGCGCAGGCGGACAAGTACCCGGCCCAGCTCTCCGGCGGCCAGCAGCAGCGCGTGGCGATCGCCCGGGCGCTGGCGATGAAGCCGAAGGTGATGCTCTTCGACGAGCCGACCTCCGCGCTCGACCCGGAGATGGTCAACGAGGTGCTGGAGGTCATGCGCCAGCTGGCCGCCGACGGCATGACGATGGTCGTCGTCACCCACGAGATGGGCTTCGCCCGCTCCGCCGCCAACCGGGTGCTGTTCATGGCCGACGGGAAGATCGTCGAGCAGAACACCCCGGACGCGTTCTTCACCGCGCCGCGCTCCGACCGCGCCAAGGACTTCCTCTCGAAGATCCTGCACCACTGAGGCTTCGAGACCACGCGGGGCCGCCACCGGCAACGGCGCCGGCGGCCCTGCCCGTGCACGACTTCCAGACGCCAGAGCCCGGTCGAGACCGTGGCCCAGCCCCAGGAGTACAACCCTCATGAGGACTTCCCGCACCCTCGCCGTGGCGCTCTGTGCCGTCGCGCTCACCGCCACCGCCGCCTGCGGCAAGGACGGCACCCCCGCCTCCAACGCGGCGAGCGCGAGCAACGCCCCGGCGCTGCCGACCTACACGGTCAAGACCGACGTCAAGGTCGACTCCCCGGCCATCGCCGAGGCCAAGAAGCGCGGCCAGCTGATCATCGGCGCCAAGGCCGACCAGCCGAACCTCGGCTGGGAGGACGTCGCCAGCGGCGACCGCAGCGGCTTCGACATCGAGATCGCCAAGATGGTCGCCGCCGACCTGGGCTTCACCCCGCAGCAGATCAAGTGGCAGACCCTGGTCTCCTCGCAGCGCGAGCCCGCCATCGCCAAGGGCCAGATCGACTTCTACGTCGGCACCTACAGCATCAACGACGAGCGCAAGAAGACGGTCTCCTTCGCCGGCCCGTACTACATCGCCGGCCAGGACTTCCTGGTGAAGAGCGACAACACCTCGATCACCGGCCCGGACAGCATCGGCGGCAAGAACATCTGCACCGCCACCGGCTCGACGTCGATCCAGAACATCAAGCAGTACAACCCGAAGATCACCCAGTTCGACACCTACTCGGCCTGCGTCGAGAAGCTGATGTCGGGCGAGGTCGACGCGGTCACCACCGACGACGCGATCCTCAAGGGCTACGCCTCCAAGTACGCCCCCAAGCTCAAGGTGGTCGGCAAGCCGTTCACCAAGGAGAACTACGGCGTCGGCCTGAACAAGGACGACAAGGCGCTGCGCGACGCGATCAGCGACGCCCTCAAGGCGCACGAGGACAACGGCGACTGGAAGAAGGCCTACGACGCGACCCTGGGCGCGTCCGGCTCGGCCGCTCCGGCGATCCCGACCCTCGACCGCTACTGATCCACCCCCGCTTCCCGACCATCTGTGAGAGGAGGGCCGCCGGATGGGGTTCCTGTTCGAGCAGGACAACTTCGCGTTGTTCCGCGACGGCTTCCTGCAGACGATCGAGCTGAGCGCGCTCAGCGCCCTGCTCGCCCTGCTGCTGGGCACCCTGCTGGCGGCCTTCCGGGTCTCCCCGGTGCCGGTCCTGCGCGCCTTCGGCACGACCTGGGTGACGCTGTTCCGCAACACCCCGCTGACCCTGCTGTTCTTCGCCGTCACCTTCGGCCTGCCGCCGCTCGGCGTGCACTTCAGCCACCTCACCTTCGCGGTGCTGGCGCTCGGCGGGTACACCGCCTCGTTCGTCTGCGAGGTGATCCGCTCCGGCATCAACACCGTGCCGCTCGGCCAGGCGGAGGCGGCCCGCAGCCTCGGCATGAACTTCTTCCAGACCCTCACCCTGGTGATCCTGCCGCAGGCCTCCCGGACCGTGCTGGGCCCGATGAGCAGCGTGTTCATCGCGCTGCCGAGGAACTCGGCGATCGCCGGCGCGTTCAGCGTCGGCGAGCTGTACAGCGCCCAGCAGACCTTCTCCGAGCGCGGCTACTCGATCTTCTCGATCTTCTTCTGGGTGGCCTGCGCCTACCTGCTGATCAGCGCGACGGTCGCCTCCTTCTTCCGCTTCCTGGAATCCCGACTGGCGGTGGTCCGATGAGTATTTTCCAGCGCCAGGGCTCGGCGAGCGTCCTCTACGACATCCCCGGCCCCCGGACCCGCGCCCGCTACCGCCTGTTCGGCGTCCTCTCGCTGCTCGGCATCGCGGGGCTCCTCTGGTACGCCGTCAGCGCGCTCGCCGACAACGGCCAGTTCGACGCCGACCTGTGGGACCCGTTCCAGTACAACTTCGTCCAGCAGATGATCGTGGACGGCCTGCTGGCCACCCTGAAGGCCTTCGGCCTGGCGGCCGCCTTCTCGCTCACCCTGGGCGCGCTGCTGGCCTCCGGGACGCTCTCCGACCACAAGCCGGTCCGCTGGGTCTGCACCGCGATCGTCCAGTTCTTCCGGGCGATGCCGCTGCTGATCCTGATCGTCGCGCTCTACTACGCGTTCTTCGCCAAGGACCCGATGTGGGCGCTGGTGCTCGGCCTCACCCTCTACAACGGCTCGGTCCAGGCCGAGATCATCCGCAGCGGCGTCAACGCCGTCCCGCGCGGCCAGGGCGAGGCGGCGTACGCCCTCGGGCTGCGCAAGACCCAGGTGATGTCCACCATCCTGGTGCCGCAGGCCGTCCGCTCGATGCTGCCGTCGATGATCGGCCAGCTGGTCGTCACCCTCAAGGACACCTCGCTCGGCTACATCATCACGTACAACGAGCTGCTGTTCATGGGCAAGAAGATCGCCAGCCAGCCGATGAACGCCGCGGGCTTCCCCTACATCCCCGTGGTGCTGGTGATCGCGCCGATCTACATCATCCTGTGCCTGCTGCTGACCGCGCTCGCGCGGTGGATCGAGGCACGCGGCCGTCGCGGCGCGAACCGGCGCACTTCAGCTGCTGCTTGACGGACACGCAGGTGAACTGTTGCATTGCTCTTCGTGACACCTCCCGGGAGCATCCACGCGGCATATGCGGCAGCGGTAACTGACGCCGGCCCATGGGCCGGTTCGTGCCCGGAGGTCCCCGCATGGACCCGGTGATCGTGGTCGGGGCCGGACCGGTCGGTCTGGCCCTGGCCCTCGCGCTGGCCCGGCACGAGGTGCCGACCGTCGTCCTGGACGAGGGCTCCGGGCTCTGCCCGGAGGGCCCCCGCAGCGTCGTCCTCGGCGCCGACGCCACCGCCTTCCTGACCCGGATCGGCTACTCCCGGGCCGCCTCCGACTCGGCGCTGTGGGACTCCTTCGCCATCTGGCGGCGCCGCCAGGAGGTGCTGCGGATCGACCTCACCGACTCGCCCACCTTCCACCTCCCCCAGCACCGCCTCCAGCGCGGCCTGCGCGACGCCCTGACCGGCACCCCGCTGGTCCGGCTGGTCCCGCTGAACCGGGTCGTCGAGCTCGAACAGGACCGCGACGGCGTCAGCGTCCGCACCCACGGCACCCAGGACGGCTCCGCCACCTGGTGGCGCGGCAGCCACCTGGTCGGCTGCGACGGCGCCCGCTCCACCGTCCGCAAGCTGCTGAAGATCCGCTTTCCCGGCCGCCCGGCCGTCGACCGCAACGCCATCGCCACCGTCCGGGTCGACCTGCCCTTCGACGGCGCCCGGCTGCACCGCGAACCCCCGTGGCGCGGCGACCGCGAGGCCACCGCCCGCCCGCTGCCGGACGGCGTCTGGCGGCTCGACTGGCGACTGCCCCCCGGCCGGCCCGCCCCCACCGAACAGGTCGACCCGCACGCCACCTGGCCCGGCATCGTCACCGGCGACACCCTGCTCACCCGGGTCACCTCCACCCTCACCGGCTGGTGCGGCGAACTCCCCCGCTACGAGCTGCTCGCCGCCGCCGACCACACCGCCCAGCAGCGCCTCGCCGCCCGCTTCCGCAGCGGCCGCTGCTTCCTGGCCGGCGACGCCGCCCACCTGCACGGCGCACTCGGCATGCAGAACCTCGCCGACGGGCTGCGCGACGCCGACAACCTCGCCTGGCGGCTGGCCCTCGCCTGGCACCTCCACTCCGGCGGCCCCCAGCCCGGCGGCTCCCTGCTGGACGGCTACGAGGCCGAGCGGCGCGGCGCGGTCGGCGCCCGACTGCGCGCCGTCGACCAGTCCATGCCGCTGCTGCGCCCGCTGCGCGGCTGGCAGCAGACCCGGCGCTCGTTGCTGGTCGGTGGCTTCCGCAAGCACGCCCCGCTGCTCGCCGACGGCCAGCTGGGCACCGGGCGCTTCGGCGGCGCACCCGCCTACCCGGCGGCGCCCTCCGGAGTCCCCGGCCGGGTGCCGGTGCAGCGCGGCGCGCGCGGCGCCACCTCGCTCAGCGAGCTGCTGCCCGCCACCGCCCCCGGCGTGCTCGTCCCGGACCTGCCGGTGCTCGCCGCCGACGGCACCCCGGACCACCTGCACGCCCGGCTCGGCGCCACCTTCCTGCTGCTGCTGGTCGCCCCCGGCACCGCGGTCTGGTCGGCCGAGCACTGGCTCGGCGCCGGGCTGATGCCCCGGCTGGCCGAGGTCGCCGCCGCGCTGCCGGTACCGGCCGAGGTGCTCGTCACCGAGGAGTACCCGGGCGCCGGACCGCACACCGTGCTGCTGATCCGGCCGGACGGCCATCTGGTCGGCGTCACCCAGGGCGCCGCCGCCGAGGACCTCCTGGCACTCGCCGACCGCGCCCGCGGCGGCCCGCCCCCGATCGCCGCCCCGCCCGAGCCGGAGCCCGAACCCCAGCCCGCCCACGAGCCCCAGCAGGTGGACTCGGCGAGTTAGCCGGCGACCGCCGCGGCCCGGCTCTCCCGGACCACCGTCACCCGGATCCGGCCCGACCACCCAGGCTCGGATCAAAAAAACGTGCCGGACCTCCGCTACTCCCACCCGGGCCCGGGCGGCTCACCGGCGGCCTCCTCCTCCAGCGCGCCGCGCACCACCCGGAAGGCCAGCCCCTCGGAGTAGCCGCGCCGGGCCAGCATCCCGACCAGCCGCCGGGTGCGGACCTGCGGGTCCAGCCCCCGCGTGGACCGCAGCTTGCGCTCGACCAGTGCCCGGGCCGCGTCCGTCTCGTCGTCGTGGTCGAGCTGGGCGACGGCCTGCTCGACCAGGTCGGCGGCCACACCCTTGGTGCGCAGCTCCTGGGCCAGCGCCCGCCGGGACAGGCCCCGGACGGCGTGCCGGGACTCCACCCAGGCCGCGGCGAAGGCGGCGTCGTCGATCAGTCCGACCTCTTCCAGCCGGGTGAGCACCTCCTCGGCGACGTCCTCCGGGATCTCCCGCTTGCGCAGGGCGTCGGCGAGTTGCTTGCGGGACTTGGCCGCACCGGTGAGCAGCCGCAGGCAGATGTCCCGGGCGCGGCCCTCCGGGTCGGCCTCTTCCTCGGCCCGCTTGCGGCAGGCGCGGGTGGTGCCCTCCCCCTCGCCCGGCAGTCCCTCGGCGGGCAATCCCTCGCCCGGCAGTCCCTCGCCGGAGCGCGCGCTCCGGCGGCCGCGGCGCGGTCGGGCGGGCGAGGCGGCCACACCCCCGTGACCGGCCGCCTCGACCCCACCCGGATCCCGCTCCGCGGGCGTGCCGCCGACCGCGGCCTCCGACTCCTCGGCCAGCGCCGAGCGACGCCGACGGCGGCCGGCGGGCAGCTCGGAGGCGGAGACCAGGCCGAGTGCCTCGACCGGGGTCTCCGTCGGCTGCTCCCGGTCAAGAGCCGGTCCGGGCGCCGCGCCGCGCGCCCGCGGCCCGCCCGCCGACGGTCGCGGCTCCGGCTCCGGCTCCTCCGCGACCGCGGCGAACCAGTCCGGCGGCCCGTAGTCGTCGTCCTCGGGGCCCGCCGGGCCGCCGCCCACCGTGTCGTACTGCGTCAACGGCTCAGGCCTTGGCAGCCGCCGTCTTCTTCGCTGCGGCCGTCTTGGCGGCGGTCGCGGTGATCGGCTTCGCGGCTCCGTCGGCCGCGGCGGCCTCCGGCGCGGCCTCGGCCGGCTCCTCGGTCTTCGGGCCGATGCCGAGCTTGCCCTTGATCTTCCGCTCGATCTCGTCGGCGAGCTGCGGGTTGTCCCGCAGGAAGTTGCGGGCGTTCTCCTTGCCCTGGCCGAGCTGGTCGCCCTCGTAGGTGTACCAGGCGCCGGACTTGCGGATGAATCCGTGCTCGACGCCCATGTCGATCAGGCCGCCCTCGCGGCTGATGCCGATGCCGTAGAGGATGTCGAACTCGGCCTGCTTGAACGGCGCGGCGACCTTGTTCTTGACGACCTTGACGCGGGTGCGGTTGCCGACCGCCTCGGTGCCGTCCTTCAGGGTCTCGATCCGGCGGATGTCCAGCCGGACCGAAGCGTAGAACTTCAGCGCCCGGCCACCGGTCGTGGTCTCCGGCGAGCCGAACATCACACCGATCTTCTCGCGCAGCTGGTTGATGAAGATGGCGGTGGTGTTCGACTGGTTCAGCGCACCGGCGATCTTGCGCAGCGCCTGGCTCATCAGGCGGGCCTGCAGACCGACGTGCGAGTCACCCATCTCGCCCTCGATCTCGGCGCGCGGGACGAGTGCCGCGACCGAGTCGATGATCACCAGGTCGATCGCGCCGGAGCGGATCAGCATGTCGGTGATCTCCAGGGCCTGCTCACCGGTGTCCGGCTGGCTGACCAGCAGGGCGTCGGTGTCCACGCCGAGCTTCTTGGCGTACTCGGGGTCGAGCGCGTGCTCCGCGTCGACGAAGGCGACCGTGCCGCCGGCCCGCTGGGCGTTGGCGGCCAGGTGCAGGGTCAGAGTGGTCTTACCGGAGGACTCGGGGCCGTAGATCTCGATCACTCGGCCGCGCGGGATGCCGCCGACCCCGAGGGCGACGTCCAGGGCGGTCGACCCGGTGGAGATCACCTCGACCGGCTCGTTCGCCTTCTCGCCGAGGCGCATCACCGAGCCCTTGCCGAACTGCCGCTCGATCTGGGCGAGCGCGGTCTCCAGGGCCTTCTCGCGGTCCGTACCTGCCATGGCTTTTTCCCTCGGGTTCTGTGCTGTGCGCTTCATCGTCATCGACGCTAGCGCGTCCCACTGACAAACGAGCCCCACCCGGCTCGGCCTGTGGAAAACTCCTCGCCGGAGCGTACAAAAGAACATGCGTTCGATTCAAGCCTCGCAGGTCCGAACACGCCGCGGGGCGGGCCGGCCGGGTCACTCCCCGCCGCCCGCCCCGCACCGTCCGTCACTCCCCGTCGCCGCCGACCATCCGGCGCAGCCGCCGCGCCGCCTCCCGGCGCAGCTCCCGACGGGCCCGCCGCTGCTCGCCCCGGTCGATCCGCGGATCGGTGGCCACCTCGTACCGCCGCACGTACGTCCCGACGAAGCCCTGCAGGGTCGCCGCCGCCGGGATCGCGATCAGCGCGCCCACCGCCCCCAGCAGCGCCGCCCCCGCGATCACCGCGCCGAAGGCCACCGCCGGGTGCACGTCCACCGTCCTGGCGGTGATCCTCGGGTGCAGCACGTAGTTCTCGATCTGCTGGTAGACCACCGTGAAGACGAGCACCCACAACGCGTCCACCGGCTCCACGGTGAGGGCGACCAGCACCGGCAGCGCACCCGCCAGGTACGTCCCGATGGTCGGCACGAACTGCGACATGACGCCGACCCAGATCGCCAGCGCGGCCGAGTACGGCAGGTCGATCAGCGCGAACATCACCCAGTGCCCGGCCGCCGACACCACCGCCAGCACCGCCCGGGAGTAGAGGTAGCCGCCCGTCTTGGCCAGCGCGATCTCCCAGGCCCGCAGCACCTCCCCCTGCTTGTCGGGCGGCAGCAGCGAGCACACCGTCCGCCGGACCCGCGGGCCCTCGGCGGTGAAGTAGAAGGTGAACAGCCCCACCGTGAAGGTCTGGAACAGCCCGCCGATCAGGGTCGAGGAGACGCCCCAGACGTTGTCCGCGGCCTGCTGGGCGTACCCCTCGATCGTCCCGGAGTCCTTCAGCAGCCGCTTCTGCAACTCACCCAGCGAGAGGTCCTGGTGGAACGTGTGGTTGACCCAGCCGATCAGGTTGTCGACCAGGTGCGGCATGTCCCCGGCGATCTTCGCCACCTGGTCCACCAACAGCGTGCCGAGCGCCGCGAGGAAGCCCACCACCGCCACCCCGACCGCCACGAACACCAGGAAGGTCCCGACCCCCCGGCGCACCCCCCGCGCCGCCATCCGGTCCACGGGCGGCTCCAGCGCCAACGACAGGAAGAACGCCACCAACAGCATCACGAACAGGTCGATCAGCTGACGGAACGCCCAGTCCGCGAGCTGGAACAGCCCGACCAGCACGAGGAACAACACCATCGCCCGCGGCAACCAGGGCGGCATCCCGCCCCACAACACCCCGCCACGCCCCGCCCGTTCCCCCTCGGCGCCGTGCACCGCCTCGCCGAGGCGCTCCTGCTCTCCACTCGTAGTCACCCGGACAGTCTGTCCCACCGCCCCCGCGTCAGCCGCTCAGCGCAGCAGCGCCGAAACCCCCTGGGTCTCACAGACCACCCGCCAGACGTCCTTGGCCTCCCACCCCGCGTCCAACGCCTGCCGCACCGTCCGCCCGCCCAACTCACTCATCACGTGGTCGGACGCGAACGACTCCGCGTACCCCTCCCCGAAGTGCGCGTACATCCGTTGCCAGAACTCCGTCAGCCTCATGCCCCCAGTATCCCGGAGCCACCCCCACCCCCACGGGCCAGCGGGCCACCACCGCCACCCCGCTACCGAGGCACCACCAACAACCCCGCCCCGAAATACCGCCGGTCCCCGCACCCCCGTGCCCCCACCGGACACCCCGCCGCCGCCGTGCTCGCCAGCAGGTCCGCGAGCTGCGCCGACCCGAAGTCCGGATGCAGCGCCGCCGCGACCGCCACCGCCCCCGTCACGTGCGCCGCCGCCATCGAGGTGCCCGCCAGCGCCGCGTACTGCCCACCCGGCCAGTCCGAGACGATCGCCCCCTGCGCCCCGCCGTCCGGGTCCCCGCCCGGGGCGGCCAGCGAGATCCGGCCGCGCCCGTAGTTGGTGTAGGAGGACGGCAGCCCGTCCCGGTTGACGGCCGTGACGGTGAGGACGCCGGGCAGCTCGCCGGGAAGGCGGACGCACTCGGTGCCCAGGTAGCGGGTGCGGGCCGGTCCGGAGACCCGGTCGTTGGGGCTGCGCTCGTCGGTCCGGGCCGCGCCGAGGTCCTGCCCGTCGTTGCCGGCCGAGGCGACCACCACCGAGCCCTTGCGCCGGGCGTACGCGACGGCCCGGCCGACGGCCGCGATCAGCGCCGCCTGGTCCCGGTCCTCGGGGCAGTTGTACTTCCACGGGTCGGCGAAGTAGCTGTCGTTGATCGCCCTGGCCCCGTGGTCGGCCGCCCAGAGCATGCCGCAGACGATGTTCTCCGCGTAGTACTGCCCCAGCGGCCCGAGCAGCCGGACGGCCGCGATCCGCACCCCGGGAGCGACCCCGGTGACGCCCTGCCCGTCCCGGGCCGCGCCGATGATCCCGGCGACGTGGGTGCCGTGCCCGCTCTCGTCCGCGCCGGAGTCGGGCCGCCAGGAGCCGTTGCGGGCATCCGGCCGCCCGTCGGCGCAGGAGGCCGAGGCCTTCGGGTCGACGGCCGCCCGCAGGTCCGGGTGGGTGTCGTCCACGCCCGAGTCCAGTACCGCGACCAGCACCTTGCGCAGCGTCTCCGCCCCCGGCACCCCGCCGACACCGTCCCCCGTCGGCCCCGCTCCCGCGTGGACCATCGCGAGGTTCCAGGCCCCGCCCTCCCCCGGGTCCGGCACCGTCCCCGCCCCGTCCTCCCGCCCGTCCCCACCCGCACCCCGCGCCACCCCCGCCGCGAAGTCCCCCGCCCCGTCCACCGCCCGCGGCGGCCCCACCACCGGCGCCGTCCGGGTCGCCCCGACCGCGGCGATCCCCGGCCTGCTCCGCACCCGCTCCGCGAAGCCGCCGGTGGCGTACGCCAGCACCGCCCCGATCTGCGGGTACTCCTGCACCACCTGTCCGCCCGACGCCCGGCTCTCCTTCCCGGCCCTGGCGGCCCCCGCGGCGTCCTCCCGCTCGGCCAGCACCAGGTAGCTGAGGTAGGCCCGCCCCGGCCCCGACACGTACGGCACGGCGCCGCCGGCCACCAGGGCGGTGAGCAGCATCGCGAGCAGCGCCCGGGCGGGCCCGCACACTCTGCGGCGGCGGACCGCCCGGACGGGACCGCCGGACTGGTGCGTCTGCGCCATCCCACGCTCTCCGCTCGTCGGTCCGGTGAGGTCACGGCCAAAGCAGGGCAGCCGGCAAGCCGGGCAGCCGCAGCCACGAAGTGATCACATGCCCGATTCCTCACCATATGAGCGGATCATCGTTCCCGCCCCCGCAGCTACACCCTCCTCGCGCCCCGCCCCCGCTTGTCAGTCCCACCCGGCACCATGGGGGCATGGCGCCCCAGCACCCGACCCCGCCCGCCGACGCCCCCCGGCCCGACGACCCGCTGGCCGGCTTCGCCCCGGCCACCCGGGCGTGGTTCACCGGTGCCTTCTCCGCCCCCACCACCGCCCAGGCCGAGGCCTGGCGCGCCATCCGGCGGGAGACCGACGTCCTGGTGGTCGCCCCCACCGGCTCCGGCAAGACGCTCGCCGCCTTCCTCTCCGCACTCGACCGGCTCAGCAGCACCCCGCCCCCGGCCGAGACGAAGCGCCGCTGCCGGGTGCTCTACGTCTCCCCGCTCAAGGCCCTCGCGGTGGACGTCGAACGGAACCTGCGCGCCCCGCTGACCGGCCTGCGCCAGGCCGCCGTCCGGCTCGGCCTGCCCGAGCCCGAGGTCCAGGTCGCCATCCGCTCCGGCGACACCCCGGCCGCCGACCGCCGCCGCTTCGCGACCCACCCGCCGGACATCCTGATCACCACCCCCGAGTCGCTCTTCCTGCTGCTCACCTCCGCCTCCCGGGAGGCGCTCCGGGGCATCGACACGGTGATCCTGGACGAGGTCCACGCCGTCGCCGGCACCAAGCGCGGCGCCCACCTCGCGCTCAGCCTGGAGCGGCTGGACGAACTGCTGGACCGCCCGGCCCGCCGGATCGGCCTGTCCGCGACGGTGCGCCCGGTCGAGGAGGTGGCCCGCTTCCTCAGCCCCCAGCGCGGCGCCGCCGTCGTCCAGCCCGCCTCCGCCAAGGAGTTCGACCTCTCGGTGGTCGTCCCGGTCCCCGACCTTGACGACCTGCCCGCCGCCCCGGCCACCGGCGGCGCCGCCGGCTCCGACCCGCAGCGCCAGGCCTCGATCTGGCCGCACGTCGAGGAGCGGATCGTCGACCTGGTCGAGGCGCACCGCTCGACCATCGTCTTCGCCAACTCCCGCCGCCTGGCCGAGCGCCTGTGCAACCGGCTGAACGAGATCGCGTACGAGCGCGCCACCGGCACCGCCGCCCCCGAGGCGCACGCCCCGGCCCAGCTGATGGGCGGCTCGGGCGCCGCCAGGGGCGTGCCCGCGGTGATCGCCCGGGCCCACCACGGCTCCGTCTCCAAGGAGCAACGCTCCCTCGTCGAGGAGGAGTTGAAGGCCGGCCGGCTGCCCGCCGTGGTCGCCACCTCCAGCCTGGAGCTCGGCATCGACATGGGCGCCGTGGAACTCGTCGTCCAGGTCGAGTCCCCGCCCTCGGTCGCCTCCGGCCTGCAGCGGGTCGGCCGGGCCGGCCACCAGGTCGGCGCCGTCTCCACCGGCGTGTTCTTCCCCAAGTACCGGGGGGACCTGGTGCAGTCCGCCGTGGTCACCGAGCGGATGCGGGCGGGGCGGATCGAGGCGCTGCGCATCCCGCGCAACCCGCTGGACGTGCTGGCCCAGCAGCTGGTCGCGATGACGGCACTGGACGCCTGGCCGGTGGACGAACTGCTCACCGTGGTCCGCCGCGCCGCGCCCTTCGCCACCCTCCCGCAGTCCGCCTTCGACGCCGTGCTCGACATGCTGGCCGGCCGCTACCCCTCGGACGCCTTCGCCGAGTTGCGCCCCCGGGTGGTCTGGGACCGGGTGGCCGGCACGGTGACCGGCCGCCCCGGCGCCCAGCGCCTGGCCGTCACCTCCGGCGGCACCATCCCCGACCGAGGCCTGTTCGGCGTCTTCATCGCCGGTACGACTGCGTCCGATTCAAAGACGGGGAAAAAGGGCGGCGGCAGGGTCGGCGAACTCGACGAGGAGATGGTCTACGAATCCCGCGTCGGCGACGTGTTCACCCTCGGCACCACCTCCTGGCGGATCGAGGAGATCACCCACGACAAGGTGCTGGTCACCCCCGCCCCCGGTGTCCCCGGCCGGCTCCCGTTCTGGAAGGGCGACACCCTCGGCCGCCCGCTCGAACTCGGCCGCGCCCTCGGCGCGTTCACCCGCGAGCTGGGCACCCTCCGGCCCGAGGCCGCCACCGAGCGCCTCAAGCAGGCCGGCCTGGACGACTGGGCCGCCGCCAACCTGCTGGACTACCTCGCCGAACAGCGGGCCGCCTGCGGCCACCTCCCCGACGACCGCACCATCGTGGTCGAACGCTTCCGGGACGAACTCGGCGACTGGCGGATCGTCATCCACTCCCCGTTCGGCGCCCAGGTGCACGCCCCCTGGGCGCTCGCCCTCGGCGCCCGGCTGCGCGAGAAGCACGGCCTGGACCCGCAGGTCATGCACGCCGACGACGGCATCGTGCTCCGCCTGCCCGACGCCGACCTGCTCGCCCCCGACTTCGACTTCAGCAGCCCGTCGGAGCCCGCCGGTCCGGCCCCGGACGAGGCCCCGGTCGGCGCCGACGCCGCCCTGTTCGACTCCACCGAGATCGAGCAGCTGGTCACCGAACAGGTCGGCGGCTCCGCCCTGTTCGCCTCCCGCTTCCGCGAGTGCGCCGGCCGAGCCCTGCTGCTCCCCCGCCGCAACCCCGGCCGCCGCACCCCGCTCTGGCAGCAGCGCCAGCGCGCCGCCCAACTGCTCGAAGTCGCCTCCGAGTACGGCTCGTTCCCGATCGTCCTGGAGGCCGTCCGGGAGTGCCTGCAGGACGTCTTCGACGTCCCCGGCCTGGTCGAGCTGATGGGGGACCTCGAATCCCGCGCCGTCCGCCTGGTCGAGGTCACCACCCCCGAACCCTCGCCCTTCGCCCGCTCACTGCTCTTCGGCTACGTCGCCCAGTTCCTCTACGAGGGCGACTCCCCGCTCGCCGAACGCCGGGCCGCCGCCCTCTCGCTCGACTCCCGACTGCTGTCCGAGCTCCTCGGCCAGGCCGAGCTGAGCGAGCTGCTCGACCCGCAGGTGCTCGCCGAGTTGGAGGCCGAGCTCCAACGCCTCACCCCCGAGCGCCGGATCAAGGACGCCGAGGGCGTCGCCGACGCGCTGCGCCTGCTCGGCCCGCTCACCGAGACCGAGTTGACCGTCCGCGGCGCCGAGCCGCTCTGGGCCCTGGAACTGGAGGCCGCCCGCCGGGTGATCCAGGTCCGGATCGCCGGCGAGCAGCGCTGGGCCGCGATCGAGGACGCCGGACGGCTGCGCGACGCGCTCGGCACCCCGCTGCCGGTCGGCGTCCCCGAGGCCTTCACCGAGCCGGTCAAGGACCCGCTGGGCGACCTGCTGGCCCGGCACGCCCGCACCCACGGCCCGTTCACCGCCACCGAGGCCGGCGCCCGCTACGGCCTGGGCACCGCCGTCGTCACCGGCACCCTGCAGCGGCTCACCTCGGCCGGCCGCCTGGTCCAGGGCCAGTTCAGGCCGGCCGAGAGCCACACCACCGCCCACGAGTGGTGCGACGCCGAGGTGCTGCGCCGGCTGCGCCGCCGCTCGCTGGCCGCCCTGCGCCAGGAGGTCGAGCCCGTCCCGCCGCGCGCCCTGGCCGCCTTCCTGCCGCAGTGGCAGCACCTGGCCGGGCACCGGCTGCGCGGCCCGGACGGCCTGCTCCGGGTGGTCGAACAGCTCCAGGGCACCGCCCTGCCCGCCTCCGCCCTGGAGAAGCTGATCCTCCCGGCCCGGCTCAGCGACTACTCCCCCGGCCTGCTGGACGAGCTGATGGCGGCCGGCGAGATCGGCTGGTGCGGCGCGGGCGCACTGCCCGGCAAGGACGGCTGGCTCAGCCTGCACCTGGCCGAGAACGCCCACCTGCTGCGCCCCGAGCCGGTGCCGCCCGCGCTCACCCCGCTGCACAGCGCCCTGCTGCAGTCCCTGGCGGGCGGCTACGGCCTGTTCTTCCGCCAGCTCGTCCAGCAGCTGCCCGAGGAGACGGCCGAGCCGGAGGTGGTCGAGGCCCTCTGGGACCTGGTCTGGGCCGGGTACGTCACCAACGACACCCTGGCCCCGCTGCGCGCCCTGCTCGGCTCCGGCCGCACGGCCGGCGCCACCGCCCACCGCGCGCCCCGGGCCGTCCCGCGCGGCCGCTACGGCGGCGCGGGCCGCGCCTTCGGCCGGGCCGGCGGCGCGCTGCGCGGCGGCCCGCCGACGGTGGCCGGGCGCTGGTCGCTGCTGCCCTCCCTCGCCGCCGACCCGACGGTCCGGGCCACCGCCCAGGCGCAGAGCCTGCTGGACCGGCACGGTCTGCTCACCCGCGGCACGGTGGCGGCCGAACGGGTGCCCGGCGGCTTCGCCGGGGTCTACCGGGTGCTCGCCGCGATGGAGGAGCGCGGCCGGGCCCGCCGGGGCTACTTCGTCGAGGGCCTGGGCGGCGCCCAGTTCGCCATGGAGGGCGCGGCCGACCGGCTGCGCTCGGTCAGCGGCCGGCTGGAGCGGGCCCGCGCCACCGAGTGGCCGGCCGCGCCGGCCGCCGAGCCGCCGCAGCTGCTGGTGCTGGCCGCCGCCGATCCGGCGAACGCCTACGGCGCCGCGCTGCCCTGGCCGGAGCCGCCCGCCGCCCCGGGGGCCAAGGAGGCCAAGGCGCACCGCCCGGGCCGCAAGGCCGGCGCCCTGGTGGTGCTGGTGGACGGCGAGCTGGCGCTGTACGTCGAGCGGGGCGGCAAGTCCCTGCTGGCGTGGCCGGAGGACGGGGCCGCCGTCGCGCTGGCCGCCGGAGCACTCGCCGGGGCGGTCCGCGCGGGCGCGCTCGGCAGCGTCACGGTCGAGCGGGCCAACGGCGAGCCCGCCCTCGGTTCCGACCTCGGCCGCGCCCTGGAGGAGGCGGGCTTCCACGCCACGCCCCGCGGGCTGCGGCTGCGCCCGTAACAGGGCCCGAAGGCTGCGGAAAAGCCCGGAGGCCGCGGAGTCAACGACCCCGCAGCCTCCGGCCACGTCGATTCACCCGATCGGCGGCGATGGTGCCTCCACCCGGCTCACGGCTTCCTCGCGCCGACGGCGGCGTCGCACCGGTCCGGTCGCGTTCCGGTCGGCATGGACCGGGATGAGACCGAGCCCCCAGCCACCGGCCACCAGCAGCCCCAGCACCGCGCCGTCGGCCAGCTGCCCCCGGACGGCCATGAGCCACCAGGCGAGCCCGGCCGCGAGGACCACCAGGACCAAGCGAACCGGCCACGGCACCGCCCGTCGCACCCGCAGCCGTATTCGGGCCACCGTGCGCACCGTCGCGATTCTCCGCACGACCGCCCTCCTCCGCTCGCCCCGGGCATCGGAAACCCGGGAGTCGAGGCCGGATCAGGCAGCGACCACGTCCATCGCGGCGGCCTTGGGCGACATGTTCGCCCGGTCGGCGCCGGGGGCGGGCAGCGGAACCGGTTCGAGTACCGGCCTCAGCAGATCACCTTCGGAGAGGGTGGCCATCGCCGCAAGTTCGGCGAGCGACAGTTCGTCGCTGACCTCGCGCATGACCTCGGACATCCGGACGTCGAGTGCGTCGCAGATGGCGGAGAGCAGCTCCGAAGAGGCCTCCTTCTGTCCCCGCTCGACCTCGGAGAGGTACCCGAGCGAAACCCTGGCGGCCGCCGACACCTCGCGGAGTGTGCGGCCCTGGCGCTGGCGCTGCCGACGCAGTACATCGCCCAGTAGGCGACGGAGCAGGATCATCGGTGCCTCCCTCCTCGGACTGCGGATCGAGATGTCACGCCCCCACCGTACCGCCTTGCCCGCTTCGCGTGCGGGGACCCTGGTCGTGTTCACTCTGGGCTGCAAGGCCGTCCCCCTCCCTGTTCCGGTGTCGCACCCGGGTTCGCGGGCCCCTCGTGGTACCCGATCTGGCCCACCCGGCCACCGTCACGCAACTCGTTCGCCACCTGGTTTCTGCCCCACCAGGCCGTTGGATGTAACACGATCCTCCAGCTGTGCCATACCCGTGCGCCGGTTCGGCAGATCTCGGTTCCGTGGAGATCCGTCCGCCGACCGTCATCGAGCGAGCCGGCCGGCGAGCAGTTCCAGTGCGGCGGTCACCGCGTCGTGACGGATTGTGGCACGAGCGCCCGACAGCAGGGGCGAACTGACCAGAGTTCCCCCCGGGCCGGCGACCGCCAGGTGTACGGTGCCCACCGGCCGCCCGTCCTGCGGGTCCGGACCGGCCACCCCGGTCGTCGCGAGCCCGTACGTGGCCCCCAGCAGCGCGCGCACGCCCTCGGCCATCTGACGGGCCACCACCGGGTGGACCGGACCGTACACGTCCAACAGGCCCTCGTCCACCCCCAGCACCGAGGCCTTCAGCTCGGTCGCGTACGCGGTGACCGAGCCGCGGAAGGTCGCGGAGGCCCCTGGGACGTCCACCAGCGCGGCCGCCAGCAGCCCGCCGGTGAGCGACTCGGCGACGGCCAGTGTGCCGCCCTCGGCCCGCAGGGCGGCGTGCACCCGCTCGGCCAGCTCGTGGTCCGTCACCGAAGCTCCCCCGTTCCTACCGGTCCGCGTGCTCCGCGGCCGTGCCCTCGCGGCGCAGTCGCAGCGCCTGCCCGACGTAGTCCAGCGCGGTGCCGACGGTCAGCAGCACCGCCAGGCCCATCAGGACCGCCCGCCCGGTGGCCAGCCACCCGTGCAGGTCCAGCACGTACATGCCGACCGCGATGCCCTGGGTCAGCGTCTTGAGCTTGCCGCCGCGGCTGGCCGGGATGACCCCGAAGCGGATCACCCAGAAGCGCATCAGGGTGATGCCGAGTTCGCGGGCCAGGATCACCGCGGTGACCCACCAGGGCAGGTCGCCGAGCACCGAGAGGCCGATCAGCGCCGCGCCCATGATGGCCTTGTCGGCGATCGGATCGGCGATCTTGCCGAAGTCGGTGACCAGGCCCTTGCGGCGGGCGAGCTCGCCGTCGAACAGGTCGGTGATCATCGCGATGGCGAAGGAGGCCCAGGCGACCGAGCGCCACTTGGGGTCGTGCCCGCCGTCGGCGAACAGCAGCGCCACGAAGACCGGCACCAGCAGCAGCCGGACCATGGTCAGCACGTTGGCGATGTTCCAGATACCCGGCGCCGGCGGGGCGGCCGCTGGTCTGCCCGGGTGGGCCGCGGCCGGGGCGCCGGGCCCCTTGGTCATGCCCCGGCTCCCGGAGCCTCGGCCCCCGCGGTCCTGGGCGGCCGCACCTGGTCCAGCGCCTCGGCGATCAGGTCGACGCCCTCGCTGGCCACCACGGTGGCCCGCCAGAACTGTCCGACCTGCGGGTCCTCGACGCCGTGCAGGGTGGTCAGGCCGTCGGTCTCCGGGGCCTGGTGGGCGGAGCGGCCCTCGACCACGCCGTCCTCGATCGACTCGATCAGCACCTCGACCTCGGTGCCGATCCGCTGCTCGGCCCGCTGGGCGGTCATCTCCTCGGCGAGCCGGCTCAGCCGGTCCAGCCGGTCGGCGACGACGTCCTCGGGCAGCTTGCCGTCGTAGGTCGCGGCCTCGGTGCCGTCCTCGTCGGAGTAGCCGAAGACGCCGATCGCGTCCAGCCCGGCGTGGGTGACGAAGCGCTCCAGCTCGGCGAAGTCCTCCTCGGTCTCACCGGGGAAGCCGACGATGAAGTTGGACCGGGCGCCGGCCTGCGGGGCCTTGTCCCGGATGGTCCCCAGCAGCTCCAGGAACTGGTCGGTGGAGCCGAAGCGGCGCATCCGGCGCAGCACGGCGGGGGCCGAGTGCTGGAAGGACAGGTCGAAGTAGGGCACCACGTCGGCGGTCCCGGTCATCGCGTCGATCAGGCCGGGGCGCATCTCGGCCGGCTGCAGGTAGGAGACCCGCACCCGCTCGACGCCCTCGATCGCGGAGATCTCGCCGAGCAGCGTCTCCAGCAGCCGGATGTCGCCGAGGTCCTTGCCGTAGGAGGTGTTGTTCTCGCTGACCAGGACGATCTCGCGGACGCCCTGTCCGGCCAGCCACTGGGCCTCGTTCAGCACGTCGGAGGGGCGGCGGGAGATGAAGGAGCCGCGGAAGGCCGGGATGGCGCAGAAGGAGCAGCGCCGGTCGCAGCCGGAGGCGAGCTTGACCGAGGCGACCGGGCTGTCGTCCAGCCGCTTGCGCAGGGTGCGCGGGCCGGAGGCCGGGGCGAGGCCCTCGGGCAGGTCGGTGATCGGCTCGGCGGCGGCCTCGGCGCCGTGGCCGGGCAGCGCGACGGCCTCGGCGGCGGACTGCCGCTCGGCCGGGCTGATCGGCAGCAGCTTGCGGCGGTCGCGCGGGATGTGCGGGGCGTGGTGGCCGCCGGAGAGGATGGTCTGCAGGCGGTCGGAGATGTCCGCGTAGTCGTCGAAGCCGAGCACCCCGTCGGCCTCGGGCAGCGCGTCGGCGAGTTCCTTGCCGTACCGCTCGGCCATGCAGCCGACCGCGACGACGGCCTGGGTGCGGCCGTGTCCCTTGAGGTCGTTGGCCTCGAGCAGGGCGTCGACGGAGTCCTTCTTGGCGGCTTCGACGAAGCCGCAGGTGTTGACGACGGCGACATCGGCCTCGGCGGCATCGTCGACGAGCAACCAGCCGTCGGCTTCCAGTCGCCCGGCGAGTTCCTCGGAGTCCACCTCGTTGCGGGCGCATCCGAGCGTGACAAGGGCGACAGTGCGGCGTTCAGGCATAGGGCCAAGATTAACGCGCGGCCTCCGGTGCCGTTCGCCCCGGAGGCCGCGCGCCACGGATCAGGTGATCATCACCGGCCCCCGCGGGCCCTGTGGTCAGCCTGCCTGCGGGTCTCCGGGGGTGTACGTGACGTGCACCACCTGGCCGTCCTTGCCGAGGACGCCGAGGTCCTTGCCGTTGACGTACGCGTGCACGGCCCCGCCGTTGCCGAGCACCAGCTTGATCTGCTTGGGGTCGGTGAAGGTCTGGTCCTGGCCGTCGCTGATGTTGTTCTGGAACAGCGACTTGCCGTTGCCGTCCATCGCCGAGACCCAGCTGGTGCCCTGGGCGACCAGCTTCACGGTGACCTTGTCACCCGGGACGGCGGCGATCGCCGCGGCGCTCGGCGCGGGCGCCGGCGGCTGGACGCTCGGCGTGGCCGGGGCGACCGAGCCGGTGCCGGAGCCGCTGGGCAGCGGCGCGCTGGCGGTGCCGGTGCCGGTGTGGCCGCTCTTGCCGCTCACCAGGTTGAAGCCGATCAGGGCGACCACGGCGACGATCGCGGCGACCATGGCCGCCGCCCAGTTGGGCCGGCTGCGGCCGGGCACCTTGATCGGGCCGCTGTCGATCAGCTGGGTGGCCGGGCGCTTGGAGGCCGGCGAGCCGCCGTGCGCGTCGTCGTAGCGGGCGACCAGCGCCTCGGCGTCCGCGCCGACCGCGTGGGCGATCGAGCGGATGTGCCCGCGGGCGTAGAAGTCGCCGCCGCAGCGGTCGAAGTCGTCCTCCTCGATGGCATGGACGATCGGCACCCGCACGCGGGTGGAGGTACTCACCTGGTCCACCGTGAGTCCCGCCTCGATCCGGGCGACGGACAGCACCCGGCCGATGCTCGGGGCATCGGCCGCCTGCACCGCGTCGGCGGTCGGCTCGATGGACGACGGGGCGTTCTCGCGGTCGGAGGACTTGCCGATGGTCACGGGGCACGCCTTTCGAGCGGATGGCCACCTGCTGGAGAACAGTCTAGGGGCGTGGGCGGATCGTTTCTCAATCGGACCGGGCCGAATGCGCGCGCCCGCACCGGCCGGGGCTCCGGCCCCCGTTGACCGGCGGTCAGCCGGGGCGCGCCTCGGACCCCGGGGTGCGCTTCGCGGCCTGTGACGCGGCGTACGGGCATTCGGTTCCCGCTACCGCGCCTACCCTCCTCCGAACGAGTGAACACCCTGGAGGGCACGGTCCGTCAGCCCCGCAGAGTGATCAGCACCCCGTCCAGCTCGTCCGGCTTCACCAGCACGTCGCGGGCCTTGGAGCCCTCGCTCGGACCGACGATCCCGCGCGACTCCATCAGGTCCATCAGCCGGCCCGCCTTGGCGAAGCCGACCCGGAGCTTGCGCTGGAGCATCGAGGTCGAGCCGAACTGGGTGGAGACCACCAGCTCGGCCGCCTGGATCAGCAGGTCCAGGTCGTCGCCGATCTCCTCGTCGATCTCCTTCTTCGGCCCGGCCCCGGCCATCACGTCGTCCCGGTAGACGGCGCTCAACTGGTCCTTGCAGTGCTGCACCACCTTGGCGATCTCCGCCTCGGTGACGAACGCGCCCTGCATGCGGACCGGCTTGCTCGCGCCCATCGGCAGGAACAGCGCGTCGCCCTTGCCGATCAGCTTCTCCGCGCCGGGCTGGTCCAGGATGACCCGGGAGTCGGCCATCGCGGAGGTCGCGAAGGCCAGTCGGGACGGCACGTTGGCCTTGATCAGACCGGTCACCACGTCCACCGAGGGCCGCTGGGTGGCGAGCACCAGGTGGATGCCGGCCGCGCGGGCCAGCTGGGTGATCCGGACGACCGAGTCCTCGACGTCGCGCGGGGCGACCATCATCAGGTCGGCCAGCTCGTCGACGATCACCAGCAGGTACGGGTACGGCCTGAGCTCCCGCTCGCTGCCCAGCGGCGGGGTGACCTTGCCGGCCTTCACCGCCGCGTTGAAGTCGTCCACGTGCCGGAAGCCGAACGCCGCGAGGTCGTCGTAGCGCATGTCCATCTCGCGCACCACCCACTGGAGGGCCTCGGCGGCCTTCTTCGGGTTGGTGATGATCGGCGTGATCAGGTGCGGGATGCCCTCGTACGCGGTCAGCTCGACCCGCTTGGGGTCGACCAGCACCATCCGCACCTCGTCCGGGGTGGCCCGGGCGAGGATCGAGGTGATCAGGCAGTTGATGCAGGACGACTTGCCCGCGCCGGTCGCACCGGCCACCAGGATGTGCGGCATCTTGGCGAGGTTGGCCATCACGGTGTGGCCCTCGACGTCCTTGCCCATGCCGACGACCATCGGGTGGGTGTCCTCGGCGGCCGTGCGCGAGCGCAGCAGGTCGCCCAGGTTGACCATCTCGCGGTCCCGGTTGGGGATCTCGATGCCGACCGCGGACTTGCCCGGGATCGGGCTGATGATCCGCACGTCCGGGCTGGCCACCGCGTATGCGATGTTCTTGGCGAGCGCGGTGATCCGCTCCACCTTGACGGCCGGGCCGAGCTCGACCTCGTAGCGGGTGACCGTCGGGCCGCGGGTGAAGCCGGTGACCTTCGCGTCCACCTTGAACTCGGCGAAGGTGCCGGTGAGCTGGGCGACCACCTCGTCGTTGAGGGCGCTGCGGGCCTTGGCCGGGCCGCCGCGCTCCAGCAGGTCGAGCGAGGGCAGCGCGTAGGTGACGCCCTCGCCGAGCTGGAGCTGCTCCATCCGCACCGGCGCCGGGCCGTGCTCCGCGGGCGCGCCCGGGCCGCCGTTGCGGGCGGCCGGGACGGCGGGCTCCTCGGGCGCCGCGGTGAGGTCCTTGACCTGGTGCATCATGTCCGCCACCGCCGAGGAGGCGGGCACGCCGTAGACCAGCGCGCCGTCCAGGTCGGCGGCCGCGCCGGCGGCGAGGTCGCGGGTGGCGTACGGGTCCGGCGGCTCGTTGTCCAGCGGCCCCTTGTCCAGAGAGACCCGGACGGCCTCCGGCTGGTCCTCGTCGTCCTCGACGGAGTGCTTGCGCCGACGGCGGCGACGGCGGGCGGCGACCTCGTCGCCCGGGTCGTCGCTGTCGGTGCCCACGGTGAAGGGCAGCGCCTCGGGGTCGGCGTCCTCCGGCGGATCGGTGGACAGCTCGCGCTCCGGCGTGCGCCCCCAGCGCAGCTCGTCCTCGGGGCCGGGCTCGACCACGCCGAGCCTTATCCCCATTCCGCGCACCCGCTCGCCGATCCGGTTGACCGGGGTGGCGGTGACCACCAGCAGGCCGAAGAAGGCCAGCAGCAGGAGCAGCGGCACGGCCAGCACCGCGCCGGCGGCGGCCATCATCGGGGTGGACGCGGCCCAGCCGATGATCCCGCCGGCCGCCCTTATCCGGGAGGCGCCGCTGCCCATGGTGGGCGCGCCGCAGCCGATGTGGACCAGGCCGAGGATGCCGACCAGCAGCGTGCTCAGCCCGATCACGATCCGGCCGTTGGCCTCCGGCAGCTCCGGGTGGCGCCAGAGCCGGATCGCCATCCCGGCCAGCAGGAACGGCACCAGCACGTCGAGCCGCCCGAACAGCCCGGACACCACCGCGGTGGCCGCCCCGTTCAGCCAGCCCTCCGAGCTGAACCAGGTGCCGGCCGCGACCACCAGCGCGAGCGCGAAGAGCAGCAGGCCGAGCCCGTCCTTGCGGTGGGCCGGGTGGAGGTTCTTGGCGCCGTCGCCGAAGCCGCGGAAGATCGCGGCGATCGGGCTCGCGAGGGCGTTGAGGGCGCTCATCAGCACCGACCGGCGCGGCGGGGGTGGCGGGGCCGACTTGGCGGCCGCCTTCTTCGCGGGGGCCCTGCGGGGGGCCGCCTTCTTCGCGGGCGGCTTGCCCGGGGCCTTGGCCGCGGCCTTCTTGGACGGTCCCGGACTCGGCTTGCGTGCGGCGTTTCCGGGCGTACGAGTGGCCATGGGTCAGCAGCCTACCGGGGCGGACGACCGGTGCACATGCGGCCGAGCCGGGGCACCCGGACGTGTCGCAGACACACCGTCACACTGACCGCGCTTCACCCGGCCGCAGCAGCAAACCACCCGGACGAGTGAACGTCCGAGCAGGTCTACGCGCTGCCGGGGCGCATCGCGTCCAGGGCCCGGCGCAGGCCGGCCAGCTTGCGCTCCAGGTGCGCCGCGGTGGCGGCCACCCCGGCGTCCTCGGCCCCGTCCAGCTGCTTGCCCAGCGCCTCCGCCTGCTCCTCGACCGCCGCCAGCCGCGCGGACAGCTCGCCGAGCAGCGCCCCGCCGAGGGCCGGCTGCTCGCCGCCGCCCGCCTCCAGCTGCAGCCGCAGCAGCGCGGCCTGCTCCTTCAGCTGGCAGTTCTTGACGTACAGGTCGACGAAGACCGAGACCTTGGCGCGCAGCACCCACGGGTCGAAGGGCTTGGAGATGTAGTCCACCGCGCCGGCCGCGTAGCCGCGGAAGGTGTGGTGCGGGCCGTGGTTGATCGCGGTCAGGAAGATGATCGGGATGTCCCGGGTGCGCTCGCGGCGCTTGATGTGGGCGGCGGTCTCGAAGCCGTCCATCCCGGGCATCTGGACGTCCAGCAGGATCACCGCGAAGTCGTCGGTCAACAGCGCCTTGAGCGCCTCCTCACCGGAGGCGGCGCGCACCAGCGTCTGGTCCAGCGCGGAGAGGATCGCCTCCAGCGCCAGGAGGTTCTCCGGCCGGTCGTCGACCAGGAGGATCTTCGCCTTCTGCATCGGGGCTCGCCCTCCTGTCGCCTGCCTGCCGCCCGGTGTAGGCACTCGCGTACTGCCCACCGCTACCCCGGTCATGCTAGCCGCACCCCCTCGCCCGGCACATCGCTCCGTCGTGACCCGATCCGAAGCGGCGCGCAGCCAGTGCTCCGGCGCACGCTCAGCAGCGTGTCGCCATCCGGTCACTGTTCGCAACGATCGGTGACCCTACCGGGTTCCCCGGCCCGACCGCCAGCAAACCGGCCGACCGGCAGGCGCGAACCCGGAGTTCGCGCCTGCCGGCCCCTCACGCGCGGTCGCCGTTCAGCCACTCCGACATCACCGACAGCAGGTGATCGGTCTCCACCGGCTTGGTGATGTGGTCGGTGGCACCCGCCTCCAGCGACTTCTCGCGGTCGCCCTTCATCGCCTTGGCGGTCAGCGCGATGATCGGCAGGCCCGCGAACTGGGGCATCCGGCGGATCGCCTCGGTGGTCGCGTAGCCGTCCATCTCCGGCATCATGATGTCCATCAGGACCAGCGCCACGTTCTCGTGCTGCTCCAGCATCTCGATGCCCTCGCGGCCGTTCTCCGCGTACAGCACGGTCAGCCCGTGCTGCTCCAGCACGCTGGTCAGGGCGAACACGTTGCGCACGTCGTCGTCCACGATCAGCACCTGCTGGCCGTCGAAGCGGATGTCGCCGCGGGCCGGCCGGGGCTGCTGCGCGGGCTCCACCGCCCGGGGCGCCGCGGCGCTCTCCAGCGCGGCGCTGCGCCGGCGCTCCATCGCGCCGCGGCGGCGCTCCTCGGCCAGCTCACGGACCTCCTGGGCCCAGTGGTCGGCCGGGCTCTCGCCGACCGGCACCGGCAGGCCCACCGGGGTCACCCCGACCGAGGCGCGCGGCGCCGGCGGGTTCGCGGTGCCCGGGCGATCGGCCGGCCGCTCGACGGCGGCGTCCGGGGCGTCGGTGCGCAGCGGCAGGTAGAGCGTGAAGGTCGAGCCCTTGCCCAGCTCGCTCTCGGCGTGGATCTCGCCGCCGAGCAGCCTCGCGATCTCGCGGCTGATCGACAGGCCGAGGCCGGTGCCGCCGTACTTGCGGCTGGTGGTGCCGTCGGCCTGCTTGAACGCCTCGAAGATCTCCCGGAGCTTGTTGCCGGGGATGCCGATGCCGGTGTCGGAGACCGAGAAGGCGATCAGCTCGTCGTCCGGGCCCTGGATCGAGCCGAACTCCAGCAGCCGCTCGCGCACGTGCTGGGGGACGTCCCGGCCGGCCTGGCTGATCGAGAAGTCGACGCCGCCGGTGTCGGTGAACTTGACCGCGTTGGAGATCAGGTTGCGCAGCACCTGCTGGAGCCGCTGCTCGTCGGTGTGCAGGGTGACCGGCAGGGCGGGCGAGACCCGCACCGCGAAGTCCAGGTTCTTGTCGACGGCGACCGGCTGGAAGGTGGCCTCGACGTAGTCGACCAGCTGGACCAGGGCGATCCGGGCCGGGCGGACGTCCATCTTGCCGGCCTCGACCTTGGACAGGTCGAGGATGTCGTTGATCAGCTGGAGCAGGTCGGAGCCGGCGCCGTGGATGGTGTCGGCGAACTCGACCTGCTTGGGCGAGAGGTTGCCCTCGTTGTTGTCGGAGAGCAGCTTGGCCAGGATCAGCAGCGAGTTGAGCGGGGTGCGCAGCTCGTGCGACATGTTGGCGAGGAACTCGCTCTTGTACCGGGAGGCCAGGGCGAGCTGCTCGGCTCGCTCCTCCAGGACCTGCCGGGCCTCCTCGATCTCGCTGTTCTTGATCTCGATGTCGCGGTTCTGCTGGGCGAGTTGCTCGGCCTTCTCCTGCAACTCCTCGTTGGTGCGCTCCAGTTCCTCCTGGCGCGCCTCCAACTCGGCGGACCGCATCGAGAGTTCGGCGGTGAGCCGCTGGGACTCCAGCAGCAGGCCCTCGGTCTTGGTGTTGACGCTGATGGTGTTGACGGTGACGCCGATCAGGTCGGCGATCTGGTTGAGGAAGTCCAGCGCGACGGTGGTGAAGGAGCTGAAGGTGGCCAGCTCGATCACGCCCAGCAGCCGGCCCTCGAACAGCACCGGCAGCACCACGATGTGGGTCGGCGAGGCCTCGCCGAGGCCGGAGGCGATCTTGAGGTACCCGGGCGGCGCCTCCTTGACGATGATCGCCCGCTTCTCCACCGCCGCCTGGCCGATCAGCGACTCGCCCGGCCGGAAGGTGGTCGGCATCGCCCGCCGCTGGTAGCCGTAGCTGCCGATCAGGCGCAGCACCGTGTCGTTCTCGTCGTCGTCCTCGGTGATCAGCTCGGCGGTGCGGCCGGCCGGCTGGGCGAGGAAGAAGGCGCCGTGCTGGGCGGAGACCACCGGGGTCAGCTCGGTCATGATCAGCGAGGCGACCGCCTCCAGGTCCCGGCGGCCCTGCAGCAGGCCGGAGATCCTGGCCAGGTTGGTCTTGAGCCAGTCCTGCTCCTGGTTGGTGCGGGTGGTCTCGCGCAGGTTCGCGATCATCTGGTTGATGTTGTCCTTGAGCTCGTCGAGCTCCCCTGCGGCGTCCACGTCGATCCGCAGGCTCAGGTCGCCCCTGGTCACCGCGGTGGCGACCTGGGCGATCGCGCGCACCTGCCGGGTCAGGTTGTTGGCCAGCTCGTTCACCGACTCGGTGAGGTCCTGCCAGGTGCCGTCCACCCCGGGCACCCGGGCCTGACCGCCGAGCCGTCCGTCGGTGCCCACCTCGCGGGCGACCCGGGTGACCTCGTCGGCGAAGGCGGAGAGCTGGTCGACCATGGTGTTGATGTTGGTCTTGAGCTGGAGGATCTCGCCGCGCGCGTCGACGTCGATCTTCTGCGAGAGGTCACCGCGGGCGACCGCCGTGATCACCAGCGCGATGTTGCGGACCTGGCCGGTGAGGTTGTTGGCCATCTGGTTGACGTTGTCGGTCAGGTCCTTCCAGATGCCGGCCACGCCCGGCACGCTCGCCTGACCGCCCAGGGTGCCGTCGGTGCCGACCTCGCGGGCGACCCTGGTGACCTCCACCGCGAACGCGGACAGCTGGTCGACCATCGTGTTCAGGGTCCCGGCGAGCGTCGCGATCTCGCCCTGCGCGTCGATGGTGATCTTCTTGGAGAGGTCGCCCCGGGCCACCGCGGAGGCGACCTCGGCGATGTTGCGCACCTGTCCGGTCAGGTTCGAGGCCATGAAGTTGACGTTGTCGGTCAGGTCCTTCCAGATCCCCGACACCCCGCGCACCCGCGCCTGGCCGCCCAGGATGCCCTCGGTGCCCACCTCGCGGGCGACCCGGGTGACCTCGTCGGCGAAGGCCGACAGCTGGTCGACCATGGTGTTGACGGTGGTGACCAGCTCCAGGATCTCGCCCCGGGCGTCGACGGTGATCTTCTTCGACACGTCGCCGCGGGCCACCGCCGTGGTCACCTCGGCGATGTTGCGGACCTGGCTGGTCAGGTTGTTGGCCATCAGGTTGACGCTGTTGGTCAGGTCCTTCCACGTCCCGGACACCCCGGGCACGCTCGCCTGGCCGCCGAGGATGCCCTCGGTGCCGACGTCCCGGGCCACCCTGGTCACCTCGTCCGCGAAGGAGGAGAGCTGGTCGACCATCGTGTTGATGGTGTTCTTCAGCTCCAGGATCTCCCCGCGCGCGTCCACCTGGATCTTCTGCGACAGGTCGCCCTTGGCGACCGCGGTGGTCACCTGGGCGATGTTGCGCACCTGGTCGGTCAGGTTGTTCGCCATGAAGTTGACGTTGTCGGTCAGATCCCGCCACACCCCGGCCGCCCAGGGCACCTGGGCCTGGCCGCCGAGCCGCCCCTCGGTGCCCACCTGGCGGGCCACCCTGGTCACCTGTTCCGCGAAGCCGGAGAGCTGGTCCACCATCGTGTTGATGGTGTTCTTCAGCTCCAGCATCTCCCCGCGCGCGTCCACCTCGATCTTCTGAGACAGATCCCCGCGCGCCACCGCCGTGGTCACCTGGGCGATGTTGCGCACCTGGCCGGTCAGGTTGTCGGCCATGAAGTTCACCGAGTCGGTCAGCTCGCGCCAGACCCCGGCCACGCCCGGCACCTGCGCCTGACCCCCGAGCCGCCCCTCGGTGCCGACGTCCCGGGCCACCGTGGTGACCTGCGCGGCGAAGCCGTTCAGCTGGTCCACCATCGTGTTGACGGTGTTCTTCAGCTCCAGCATCTCGCCGGCCACATCGACGGTCACCTTGCGGGACAGGTCGCCCTTGGCCACCGCCGTGGTCACCTGGGCGATGTTGCGCACCTGCGCCGTGAGACGGCCCGCCATGGTGTTGACCGAGTCCGCCAGGTCCTTCCAACTGCCGGACACGCTGCGGACCTTGGCCTGCCCGCCGAGCTTGCCCTCGGTGCCCACCTCACGGGCCACCCGGGTCACCTCGTCGGTGAACTCCGAGAGCTGGTCCACCAGTCCGTTGACGGTCCGGCCGATCTTCAGGTACTCGCCGCGCAGCGGGTGGCTCACCCCGTTGCTGTGCAGCGAGCGCAGCTCCATCTTCTGGTCCAGGTCGCCCTCGGCGATCGAGGTCAGCACCCGGCCCACCTCGGCCATCGGACGGGCCAGGTCGTCGATCAGCGCGTTGCAGTTGTCGACTGCCGCCATCCAGGCGCCCTCGCCCGCGCCGGTCTCCAGCCGCTCGTTCAGCCGGCCCTCGCGGCCCACCGCACGCCGCACCCGCGCCAGTTCACCGGTCAGGTGCTGGTTGCGCTCGGCGACCTCGTTGAACACCGCGGCGATCTCCGCCAGCGGCCCGTCGCCCGGTACCGTCAGCCGGCGCCGGAAGTTGCCGTCCCGCATCGCGGTCAGCGCTGCCAGCAGCTTGCGCAGCTCGGCGGGCTCCGCGCTGCGGTTGTGGCCCGATCGCCGGCCGGCCGCGATCCGCGGCGCGGTCCCGGACCGCCCGCCGCGCGGAGCGGGCGGCGTCGTACCGGTAGCGTCCTTGGTGGCGTCCTTGATGGCCGAACTCAACGGGCCCCTCCCACATCGTGTGAACTGTCCGGTGACCGCCGCGCCGGTACGGCACGAACCCGGGCACCGGCCCGGCTGGGCTGCGTGCCGGCCGGACCCTCGGCCCACCGGCACCCACACGACCGTACTGCTCCCACCGGCCGTCGCGGACCCCCCAGTCTGGCAGCACTGGCGCCGGGTATACGGCCGGTTGCACTCGGTTGTCCCCGCACCGTCCGAAACAGGTGGGCAGAATCACCCTCAGGTGCCTGTTTCACGGCCCCGCCCCCACGGGGAACCAAGCGGAAAGTAGGGTGGAGCGCTGCACCGGGCCACGACCCGACCCAGCGCCGCTCACCCCGACGGCGCGCACGGGGAGGTCGGCGCCGTACCCCGGACAGTCAGGGCCAGAGCAGCAGAGGAGAAGTGGCAACGTGGTCACCGCGCGCGCAGCCGCCACCTTCGACCCCGACGGCCGGTCCGCGGCCGCCGCCCGGGGCTTCGTCCGGGATGCGCTGCTCGGCTGGGGCCTGCCCGAGGTCGTCGACGACGCCGTGGTCCTGGTCAGCGAACTCGTCACCAACGCCGTCGTGCACGCCGGCACCGCCGCCGAGGTCTGCTGCCTGCGCGAGGAGCAGACCGTCCGGATCGAGGTCACCGACCACCACCCCGAGCGCGGCCTGCCCTCCCTCGGCGACGGGCCCGTCTCCGACCGCTACGCCGACCCCGACGGCGAGGGCGGCCGCGGCCTGCTGATGTGCTCCGCCCTCGCCGAGCGCTGGGGCGTCGAGTACGCGGCCGGGCAGAAGACCGTGTGGTTCCGGCTCACCCTGCCCGCACACGTGGTCGGCACCCGCTACGCCGTTCCCGCCACCCCCGGCAGCGACCTGCCCAGCAGCCGCGGTCCGGTGCACGTCGCCGTCGTCCAGCTCGACGAGGACGGCCGCGTGCTGGCCTGGAACCCGGACGCCGAGGCGCTCTTCAAGCACCCCGGCGCCGCCGTCCTCGGCCGTCCCTGGGCCGACCTCGCGGTCTGGCCGCAGACCCCCGGCCGCGGCCCCGGCCTCACCGACACCCTCCGGCTGGCCCGCTGGGAGGGCGGCTACGGCCTGCGGCTGCCCGACGGAGAGGAGGTCGAGGTGTACGGCGTCCAGGTGCGCGTGCGCGACACCGAGGGCGTCCCCTCCACCCTCTGCCTGCTCGTCCTCGAAGCCGACCGCGCCGTCCTGCGCTCCCCCGCCCGCGCGCTGCCCGGCGAGCGCGCAGACGCCGCCGGGCCCCGGCTCGACCTGCTGGCCGGCCCGGTCGCCACCCACGACCTGGAAACCCTGCTCCAGCGCACCGTCGAACGCGCCCGCGACCTGCTCGACGCCGACGCCGCCTACCTGCTGCTCACCACCGACGACGAGACCGAGTTCGAGGTCCGCGCCGCCACCGGCCTGACCACCGGGCACCGCCGGCACACCCGCTTCCCGGTCGACACCGGCAACCGCTACGACTCGGCCCGGCTGCCCTCCGTCCACGAGGACCTCACCGCCCGCCCCACCGGCCTGCCCCTGCTCTCCGGCAGCGGCATGCGCTCCCTGGTCACCGTCCCGCTCAAGGTCGAGGGCCGCCTCATCGGCTCGCTCGGCATCGCCACCGCCGCCCCCGGCCGCTACGACAACGAGGACGCGCTGCGCCTGCAGTTCGCCGCCGACCGGGTCGCCCTGGCCGTCGAGAGCACCCGGCTGACCGAGCTCGAACGGCTGCGCCGCGGCTCGCTCTCCTTTCTGGTCGAGGCCTCCGACCTGCTGGCCGGGACCCTCGAACACGAGCAGACCCTCGCGCTGATGGCCCAGATGGCCGTCCCCACGCTCGCCTCCTGGTGCGCGGTCTACACCAACGGCGACCACAGCTCCTCGGCCGGCCTCGCCTTCGTCCTGCACGAGGACGAGGACCGGATCGACCCGCTGCGCGACCTGCTCGACAAGACCCCCTCCCCCGAGGCCGGCCCCACCCACGGCGTCCGCTTCTGGACCGCGCCCACCGAGACCGCCAGGGCCCGCGGCCTCACCGACAGCCCCGAACTCGCCAGCCTGCTCGGCGAGACCGTCGTCCTGCCGCTGACCGCCCGCAACCGGGTCATCGGCCTGCTCGCACTCGGCGTCCCGGCCGGCGTCCGGTTCCGCCAGGAGATCCTCGAACTCGCCGAGGACCTCTCCCGCCGGGCCGCCCTCGCCCTCGACAACTCCCGCCTCTACTCCGAGCGCACCGCCACCAGCCAGGCCCTGCAACGCAGCCTGCTGCCGCCGGACCTGCCCGAGATCCCCGGCGTCGAGGTGGACGTCTACTACCAGGCCGCGGGCGAGGGCAACGAGGTCGGCGGCGACTTCTACGACCTGTTCACCATCCGCGAGGGCACCTACGGCTTCGCCATCGGCGACGTCTGCGGCACCGGCCCCGAGGCGGCCTCCGTCACCGGCCTGGCCCGGCACTCGCTGCGCCTGCTCGCCCGCGAGGGCCTGGACGCCCCGCAGGTGCTGCGCCGGCTCAACGCGGCCATCCTGGACGAGGGTTCGCGCAGCCGCTTCCTCACCCTGCTGTACGGCGAGCTGACGCCCCGCCCGGACGGCAGCACCGAACTGTCCCTGGTCTGCGCGGGCCACCCGCTGCCGCTGAGACTGCGCACCGACGGCCAGGTCGACCGGGCCGCCACCCCGCAGCCGCTGCTCGGCGTCATGGACGACCTCGAACTCACCGCCGAGCACCTGGTGCTCTCCCCCGGCGAGGTCCTGCTCTGCGTCACCGACGGCGTGACCGAACGCCGCGAGGGCCGACGGATGTTGGGCGACGACGGCCTCGCCGAGGTGCTCACCGGCTGCACCGGCCTGACCGCCGGCGCGGTCGCGATGCGGGTGCAGCGCGCGGTCGAGCGCTTCGCCCCTGAGCCGCCGTCCGACGACATGGCGATCCTGACCCTGCGGGTGCCCAACCAGCGTCAGCCGTGAGCCTTCCACAGCTGACGCAGTCACAAATTGTTATCTTCACAAGGGTACAAGCGAACAGGGCCGGGTAAACCGATCTCGCCGGGGAATCTCCCCGGCGAGGACGTGACCAGCGGTTCTCCGCTGGCCCACCACTTCTGACCTCACTTCTGACCGCCGCCCGCGCACGCTCCCAGCCGTGCGCCCTCGGCGCGGTCGCGCGCATCCACCCCTCGACACCACACCACAGCGTCACTGCGCCCTGCGCGCGCACAGAGTGAAAGGAGCCTCCGGTGAGCAACGACGCTACCGGGGCAACGAACGCCCGCTCCACCGGAGCCGACGCGGGTAACCTCGGCTACCTCGCCCTCGGCCTCACACTGCTCGCCTACGGTCTGCTCTCCACCGGGATCCTGCACCACACCGGCGTCGGGGACGCGGCCCACCTCGCCCACCTGCTCGGCGGCGTCACCCTCTTCATCGCGGGCCTCTGGCAGCTCCGCGGCGGCGAGGGCTTCACCGGGACCGCCTTCACCAGCCTCGGCGCCTTCTGGGCGACCTGGTCGATGGCGGGCGGCGCCGGCAAGAACGCAGCCGGTCTGTTCCTGCTGCTGTGGGCTCTGCTCGCCCTCAGCCTCACCGCCGCCAGCTGGGGCGCGGGCCTGTTCAGCCGCGCCGTCTACGGCCTGTTCACGCTCTCCCTCGTGCTGAACGCCATCGCCGTCCTCGGCAGCTACAGCGGCCTCGGCAAGGCCGCCGGCTGGATCGCGGCCGTCGCCGGGCTCGTCGCCTGGTACTGGGCCACCTCCGCGCTCAGCAACGGCTCCTGGGGGAAGATCGCCCTGCCGGTCAAGTGACCTGCTTCGGCCGGTCCTCCTTCGGCCGGTCCTCGGCACCCGCACGGGGTCGGGTCTCCGTCTCGACGGAGGTCCGGCCCCGCCACCGTGCCGCCAACGCCAGGACGGCGTAGGCGAACAGCAGGATCGCGACGGCGACGATGCCGTCCGCCCAGAAGTGGTTGGCCGTCACCACGACGACCGCGACCGTCAACACCGGGTGCAGCACCACCAGCCAGCGGAACGGACTCCGCGAGACCAGCACCACCGCGACCGCCACCAGGACGCACCACGCCACGTGGACCGAGGGCATCGCCGACAGCTGGTCGGCCACCACCACCCCGCCGACCGCGCCGCCGTACACCGACTGCCCGTACTCCGCGGCCACGTCGACGAACCCGCTCTGCGGCAGCATCCGCGGCGGCGCCACCGGGATGAACTGCACCAGCAGACAGACCGCGGTGGTGATCACCACCGTGTTGCGCACCCACGCGTAGCGTTCCCGGTGCCGGAGGAAGACCCAGAGCAGCACGCCGAGCATCACGGCGAAGTGCATGACCGCGTAGTAGTAGTTCGCCAGCCGCACCAGCACCGGGTACGGCGTGACCGCCGCCTGCCAGGACGCCTCGTCCGGCAGCCCGATCTCCTGCTCGGTCCGGTGGATCCAGCTCGCCCGGTCCACCGCGTGGTCGGCGCTCATCACCGACAGGTGCCCCACCAACTGCCACAGCGCGAACAGCGCCAGCAGCGTGCCGGCCTCTCGCAACAGCGCCGACACCCCTGGCTTCCGGACCCGCGCCGCCGCGTACGCGCCTCCGAAGAGGACGACGGCGGCGCCCCCGGCGGTCTGCCAGGTCAGGGTCAGGTTCTGCATTGGCAGAGGGTAACGCAAAAAGACCCCCTCCCGAATGGGAGGGGGTCTTTTTGGAATGATTGTTCGGCGGCGTCCTACTCTCCCACAGGGTCCCCCCTGCAGTACCATCGGCGCTGTGAGGCTTAGCTTCCGGGTTCGGAATGTAACC
>NZ_JBITZP010000025.1:0-116939 GCF_044546945.1 Kitasatospora sp. NPDC053057
TCGCCCTGGTCATGCTCACCCTGGCGGGCCCTCGCCCCACCCTCCCTGGACGCCAACCCGCGACAGCCTGACCCACACATCAAGCAGGAGAGCCCCAAATCGGTATCGAACACCCTCTCAGGCCACGGGCCTCAGCCCTCAGGCCTCAGACCTCGACGAGGACGGTGAACGGGCCGTCGTTCACCAGCGCCACCTGCATGTCGGCGCCGAACCGGCCCGTCTCCACCTTGGCCCCGAGCGCCCGCAGTTGGGCGACCACCTCGTCCACCAGCGGCTCGGCGACCGGCCCGGGGGCGGCCGCCGTCCAGGTGGGGCGGCGGCCCTTGCGGGCGTCGCCGTAGAGGGTGAACTGGCTGATCACCAGCAGCGGGCCGCCGATGTCGGAGCAACTCTGCTCCACGCCCTCGTCGTTGACCGGCAGGATCCGCAGCGTCCAGAGCTTGCGGGCCAGTTGGGCCGCCTTGGCCGGGGTGTCCTCATGGGTCACGCCGACCAGGACGCACAGCCCGGGCCCCTCGATCGCGCCGACGGTCTCTCCGGCCACGGTCACCCGGGCCTCGGTCACTCGCTGCACCACTGCTCGCATGCCGCCATTGTGCCGGAGCGCCGTTCGGCCCGGCGGGGCCTCCGGGGAATCGGCGCGGGACGTCGTGGGCCCGGGGGCCGGACGCGCACGAGGGACGCGCACGAGGGGCGCGCACGAGGGGCGCACGCGAGGGGCGCACGCGAGGGGCGCGCACGAGGGGCGCGAGAAATGGTGGCGCACGCCATGCGGCGCGCGCCTGCGCAGGTTCAGGCGCTGCCCTTCCTGCGGAAAGTCTTGGTCATATCAGCCACCCCCGTTCGCCAGGGGGCCGTTCGGGTGCACGGGCGGTGCGCGCGCGCCGGGTGGGGTGGCACGCTGGGGGACCGTACGAAGGGCCCGGCGCGCCTGAAGGTCCGCCGCACCGGGCCGGGGTTCGGCCGGGCGGTCGAGCGGTAGGTCAGGCGTTCTGTCGGGGTCGCCCCGGTGGGTGGTCCCGGCCGGGGAGTGGAACCCTGCGGGGTCCCCGGGCGTGCCAACGGACAGGACGCGCCGGCCCGTCGGGGGACGGGCCGGACCGGCGGCAGGGACGGGGTGCCGCGAGCGGGCGGGATCGGACGACGGCAGGTGGGCTGGATGATGGACGCGAGCAGCGCGGCGTGGAACCGATCCGGGCAGGTGGCGCAGGCCCCCGGGGCCCCCTCCTGGGTGGCCGGCCCGGACGGCGAGCCCGACCTGGAGCGGCTGGGCCTGGACCAGCTGCGGATCCTGCGCCGGGAGACCATGGAGCAGGAGGCCGACCTGTCCTACCTGCGGCGGCTGCTGCACGGGCGGATGGACATCCTGCGCGCGGAGCTCGACCGGCGCCCCGGCGGCGGCCCCGTCCACCCCGCCCGGGTCGGCGGCGGGAGCGGTGCCCCGGCGGTCGGCGGGGAGCGCGGCGGCGATCTGCTGGACCGGCTGCCGGCCATCCTGACCGACGCGCCCTCCACCGTGCGGCGCTCGGCCCGGCACGTCACCCTCGGCCCGCCGCGCACCCAGGAGTCCCAGCTGGAGGCGGACGCGCTGATGGGCGACGTCCAGCTCGCCGACCTCGCCGCCCACCCGGCCGAGGAGCTGCTGGCCGCCCTGGAGCGGCTGCGCGCCCACGAGCGCGAGGTGTCCGGACGGCGCCAGCTGCTGCTGCGGACTGCCGACGGTTGCAATGCCGAGATCACCCGCAGGTACCGTGATGGGGAAGCACGGGTCGACGACCTGCTCTCGGAGAGGCCGCTCTGACCGGGTGAGTCGTCGGGGGTGGGTGGGGTCCGGCTTCCTCCCGGCCCACCCTCGCCCCCGGAAGGCACCCCGATGTCCCAGTCCGCCACCCCGCCCGTGCTCGCCGAGGTCATACGCTCGGGCTTCACCGAGGGCCGCCACCACGGCTCCCTGGTCCTGCTCGCCGCCGACGGCTCGGTGGAGTTCGCGCTCGGCGACCCCGACGCGCCGGTCTTCCCCCGCTCGACGGCCAAGCCGTTCCAGGCGGTGGCCACGCTGCGGGCCGGGCTGGCGATCGAGGGCGAGCTGCTGGCGCTGGCGGCCTCCAGCCACTCCGCTGAATCGTTTCACCTCGACGGTGTCCGGGCCATCCTCGGCTCCGCCGGCCTCGACGAATCGGCCCTGCGCACCCCGGCCGACCTGCCGCTGGACGAGACCGAGGCGGAGCTGCTGCTCGGCGCCGGCGGGCGGCGCGCCCCGATCCTGATGGACTGCTCCGGCAAGCACGCCGGCTGGCTGGCCGCCTGCGTCGCCAACGGCTGGGACACCGGGAGCTACCTCGACCCGGTGCACCCGATCCAGGAGCTGGCCCGCGAGGCCCTCGCGGAGGGCACCGGCGAGACCCCCGTGCACACCGGCGTGGACGGCTGCGGCGCCCCGCTGCTGGCCGTCACCCTGACCGGTCTGGCCCGCGGCTACCGCAGCCTGGTGCTGGCCGACGAGGGCACCGCGCAGCGCCGGGTCGCCGACGCCATGCGCGCCCACCCCGAGTACGTGGCCGGCACCCGCCGGGCCGACACCTGGCTGATGCGGGCCGTCCCGGGCGCGCTGTCCAAGATGGGCGCCGAGGCCGTCCAGGTGGTCGCGCTGCCGGACGGGCGGGCGCTCGCCTTCAAGATCGACGACGGCGCGGAGCGGGCCCGCGGCCCGGTGCTGGCGGCCGCGCTGCGCCGGCTCGGCGTGACCGGCGCGGACGACACCGTCGAGCGGATCGGCGCGGCCCCGCTGCTCGGCGGCGGCGCCCCGGTCGGCGAGGTCCGGGCGGCCTTCTAGGGTCCGGCCGGACCCTAGGCCCCGCCGGACCCCGCGGACCCCGTCGGGGTGCGGGCGGCCCCGGGGCGGTGCACGGTGGACCGGGGGCCGTCGCACAGCTGAGGGAGTCCGCCATGACCGACCACGTGTACCGGGTGACCGAGATCGTCGGTTCCTCGACCGAGAGCGTCGACGCCGCGATCCGCAACGGGGTGGAACGGGCCTCCCGGACGCTGCGCAACCTCGACTGGTTCGAGGTCTCGCAGGTCCGGGGCCACCTGGAGGACGGCCGGATCAAGCACTACCAGGTGTGCATCAAGGTCGGCTTCCGGCTGGAGGACTGAGCGGCTCCCGGAAACCACAGGGGCCGGGGCCCGCAGACGAATCCGCGGACCCCGGCCCGGCCCCGCCTGTCCCGACCTACCTCGAACTGCCCCGATCGGACGAGGAGCGAACGAGATCGGAACGACGGCTCAGTGGCCGCCCTGCTCCGCGAGGCGCTTGATCGAAGCGGTGACCTCGGCCTCGGCCTCGGCGCGGCCGACCCAGTTGGCGCCCTCGACGGACTTGCCCGGCTCCAGGTCCTTGTAGACCTCGAAGAAGTGCTGGATCTCCAGGCGGTCGAACTCCGACACGTGGTGGATGTCGCGCAGGTGCTCCCAGCGCGGGTCGGTCGCCGGGACGCACAGCAGCTTGTCGTCGCCGCCGGCCTCGTCGGTCATGTGGAACATGCCGATGGCGCGGCACTTGATGAGGCAACCCGGGAAGGTCGGCTCGTCCAGGATGACCAGGGCGTCCAGCGGGTCGCCGTCCTCGCCGAGCGTGCCCTCGACGTAGCCGTAGTCGGCCGGGTAGCGGGTCGAGGTGAAGAGCATCCGGTCGAGCCGCAGACGACCGGTCTCGTGGTCGACCTCGTACTTGTTACGAGAGCCCTTCGGGATTTCGATAAGGACGTCGAACTCCAACGGTTCCTCCAAGGTAGGGACTGACAGAATCCAAGTGTCTCCTACGGGAGTGAGTGCTCGGGAAAGGGGCCGGTCGGTGGGGGCAGGGGGAGGGGTGGCGCGCCGTCGCAGGGGGACGGCCGCCGGACTGTTCGGGGCGGCCCTGCTGGTCGCCACAACGGCGCTGGGAGCGGGCGGCGCGTACGCGCAACCGTCGCCCACGGGCGGGCACAGCACGGGTCAGGGCGAGGACGACAACGGCCAGGGCGACCAGGGGGGTCGGGACGGCCGCAAGGGTGACCACGGGAAGGGCAAGCCCGGACCGAGCCAGAGCCCCGACGGGCCCGGCCGCCGGGCCGAGCCGCCTACCGGCACGCCCACCGGCACGCCCGGCGGCGGTTCGCCGGCCGCGCCCCCGGCGCCCGCGACGGGTGCCGTGCTGGCCACCGCCGAGAACGGCCCGGAGGCCGCCGCCCCCACCGCGCAGGGCCTCCGGCAAGTGCTCGCCCCCTACATCGCCGACAAGAACCTGGGCACCGTGACCGTCGCCGTCGCGGACGCCGCGGGCGGTCAACTCCTGTACGGCTCCGGGGAGAACGTCCCGGGCACCCCCGCCTCCACCACCAAGCTGGCCACCTCGGTCGCGGCCCTGTCCCTGATCCCCGGCGACACCCGGCTCACCACCCGGGTGGTCCGCGGCGCGAACCCGGGCACCATCACGCTGGTCGGCGGCGGGGACCCGACGCTCACCGCGCTGCCCGCCGACCAGGTGCAGATCGGCGGCCAGCCCGCCGACGCCGACACCGCCCCCGCCTCGCTGGAGGAACTCGCCCGGCAGACCGCGGCCGCGCTCAAGGCGGCCGGCACCACCACGGTCAAGCTGGACTACGACCTGTCGCTGTACACCGGCGACCCGCATCACCAGAACCCCGACAACCACAACATCGCCCTGGTCGTCCCGTTGATGGCGGACGAGGGCATGATCGACCCCAAGAGCCGCGAGGACGCCCCGGAGCGCTTCGCCGACCCGGCCGACGCGGCCGCCACGACCTTCGCCACGATGCTCGCCGCCCAGGGCGTCACCGTCGACGGCAAGGCCAAGCCGGCCGCCGCCCCGGCGGCCGCCGACGCCCCCGTCCTCGGCAAGGTCGACTCGCCGACGGTCGCCCGGCTGGTCGAGCGCCTGCTGACCACCTCCGACAACCAGCTCGCCGAGGCGGTCGCCCGCCAGGTCGCCCTGGCCGCGCACCAGCCGGCCGGTTTCGAGGGTGCGGCGACCGCTGTCACCCGGGAACTCACCAAGCTCGGCGTGCCGACGACCGGGGTGGTCCTCAACGACGGCAGCGGTCTGCACAAGGGCAACCAGATCCCGCCCGCCGTCCTGGTCCGGCTCCTCGCCCTGGCCGCCTCCGACCAGCACCCCGCCCTGCGCCCGGTCCTCACCGGCCTCCCGGTCGCCGGCTTCACCGGCACCCTCAGCAAGCGCTACGGCTCCGGTTCCGGCGCCGCCGACGCGGCCGGCCTGATCCGCGCCAAGACCGGCACCCTCAGCGGCGTCAACACCCTCGCCGGCACCGTCGTCGACGCCGACGGCCGGCTCCTCACCTTCGCCGTCATGACCCGCACCCCCGACACCATCGCCGCCGACACCGCCCGCGCCGCCATGGACCGCATCGCCGCCCACCTCGCCTCCTGCGGCTGCCGCTGACCCACTGCGGCGTCGCGATGGGTGTCCGGTGGCCGCGATCCGTCGCGCGCCCCGGGGGGCCTTTGCCGGGCGGGACGGGCGTTTCGGGCCTGTGCCCGCGGTGCCGTCCGCGCCCTCGACCGCCGCTGCCGGTGGCGGGTTCGAGGGGGCTCGGGGGCGGGCAGGGTCTTCGTGACGGGTGGCTGCCGTTGATGGTGGGGAGCACGTACGGTGAGGGCATGACGAGCGCGAGTGGCGGGGCTGACATGGTCGACTGGAATCTCGCGGTCGCAACGGCGACCAGGCTGGTGCGGCCGGGTCCGGAGGTGAGCCGGGCGGAGGCGGCGGCGGTGGTCGCCGAGCTGCGCCGGCACGCGCTGGAGGCCGAGGAGCACGTGCGGGCGTTCACCGGGATGCGGTCGAGCAGTCTGGCCGCGGCCGCCGCGACGCCGGTGCTGGTGGTGGACCGTCCGGGGTGGGTGCGGGCGAACGTGGCCGGCTTCCGTACGGTCGTCCAGCCGCTGGTGGAGAAGCTGCAGGCGCGGCGGGCGAACAGCGCCGCGGCGGGTGTCTTCGGCGCGGTGGGGGAGAAGGCGACCGGGATCGAGGTCGGGGCACTGCTGGCGTTCCTGGCGACCAAGGTGCTGGGCCAGTACGAGACCTTCGCCCCGGCCGAGCCGTCGTTGGAGGCGCCGGACAGTCCGGCGGCGCTGTTCGACAAGCCGCGGCTGGGCCCGGAGGGCCCGGGGCCGGGCCGGCTGCTGCTGGTGGCGCCGAACATCGTGCACGTCGAGCGCGAGCTGGACGTCGACCCGTCGGACTTCCGGCTCTGGGTCTGCCTGCACGAGGAGACGCACCGGACGCAGTTCACCGCGGTGCCGTGGCTGCGCGACCACATCCAGTCCGAGGTGCAGTCCTTCCTGGCGGAGACGGACGTCGACCCGGGTGCGCTGCTGGAGCGGCTGCGCGACGCGGCGGGTTCGCTGGGGGCCGGGCTGCCGGGGGCGGGCAACCGGGAGGGCCGGGAGAGCGCTTCGGCGGGGAGCCTGCTGGAGATCGTCCAGTCGCCCGCGCAGCGCGAGATCCTCGGCCGGCTGACGGCGGTGATGTCGCTGCTGGAGGGCCACGCGGACGTGGTGATGGACGGTGTCGGCCCGGCCGTGGTGTCGACGGTCGCGGAGATCCGGGAGAAGTTCCAGCAGCGCCGCGACCGCGGGGCGAACCGGCTGGACCTGGTGCTGCGCCGACTGCTGGGCATGGACGCCAAGCTGCGGCAGTACCAGGACGGCGCGGTGTTCGTGCGGGCCGTGGTGGAGCAGCTCGGCATGGAGGGCTTCAACCGGGTGTGGACGTCCCCGAACACCCTGCCGACCAAGGACGAGATCCACGACCCGGCCGCCTGGGTCGCCCGGGTCGGCCGCTGAGGAGCCCCGGCCCACCGGGGCCTTGGGCGTGGCCCCGATCGGGCAATCCCGGCGCGCAGCGGGACCGCGGCCGGTCGGTGGCGGTCAAACCCGCTCGTACGAGTGGTCCAATCGGGCAGATGGTGGGTGAAGATACGTTTCTCCATTCACCCGAACGTGGGACGGTGGTCGTACCGGTGGCGCGGGTGGCGTAGCGGGTCGCTGCTTTCTGCCACCATCTGTGAGCGCCCGGTAACGCGGCGCTACGCAGGTGCGCGGCCCCGGCCGCCCGCCGCAGTCCTGTCCCCCTCCCTCGAGGAGTCGTCCGCCGTGGGCCCTCACCCCGCCGTCGCAGCGATACGCCTGGCCGTTCGCCGCACGCTCACCGACCTCGCCGCCGAGGTCGGTACCACCTTCACCGCGCCCGTGCGCGAGCCCCGCGAGCGCCCGGCCGGGGCGCCGCTGGTGGGTGCCGCCGTCGGCACCACCCTGATCGGCAACGCCGCCCGCCACCCCTCCGGGCTGCCCCGCACCCCGGCCGCCCCCGGTTCGCCGCTGGTCCTGGTCGCCGTGAGCGGCGGCGCGGACTCGATGGCGCTGGCCATCGCCGCCGCCTTCGAGGCCCCCAAGATCGGCCTGCGGGTCGGCGCCGTCACCGTCGACCACGGCCTGCAGGCCGGTTCCGCCGACCGCGCCGCCCAGGTGGCCGAGCGGCTGCGCTCGCTGGGTCTGGACCCGGTCGAGGCCGTCCCGGTGCTGGTCGGCCGCTCCGGCGGCCCGGAGGCCGCCGCCCGGGACGCCCGCTACGCGGCGCTGGACGAGGCCGCCGAGCGCCACGACGCGATCGCGGTGCTGCTCGGCCACACCCGGGACGACCAGGCCGAGACCGTGCTGCTGGGCCTGGCCCGCGGCTCCGGCTCCCGTTCGCTGGCCGGGATGCCGGCCCAGAAGGGGCGCTACCGCCGCCCGCTGCTGGAGCTGGACCGGGCGGCCACCCGGCAGGCCTGCTCGGCCCAGGCGATCCCGGTCTGGGACGACCCCCACAACTGTGATCCCGCCTACACCCGCTCCCGGGTCCGCCACGAGGTGCTGCCGGTGCTGGAGAAGCACCTGGGCGGCGGCGTGGTGGAGGCGCTGGCCCGCACCGCCCGGCTGTTCCGCGACGACGCCGACGCCCTCGACCAGTGGGCCTCCCTCGCCGAACGCGACCTCCGTACGGGCGAGGGCGCCCTGGACACCGTGAAACTGGCCGAACTGCCGCCCGCCGTGCGGCGCCGGGTGCTGCGCCGGGCCGCGCTGCGCGCGGGCTGTCCGGCCGGGGACCTGTTCGCCCGCCACCTGGAGACGGTGGACCAGCTGGTCACCGGATGGCGCGGACAGGGACCGCTGCACCTACCCGGGGGCGTCGAGGCCACCCGCCGGTGTGGCACGCTGGTCTTTCGGCGGCAGGGCGACTGAGGGCGAGGCATGTCCCGGGGGAGCCGGCCGTCGGCCACACAGACCCCGAACGTTTGAGGACGTATCCCCGGTGGACCAGAACGACATGGGCGCTGACCTCGCGAAGGTGCTCATCAGCAAGGACGAGATCGACGCCAAGCTCCAGGAGCTGGCCGAGCGCATCGACCGGGACTACGCAGGCAAGGACCTGCTGATCGTCGGCGTCCTCAAGGGGGCCGTGATGGTCATGGCCGACCTCGCCCGGGCCCTGCACTCGCAGGTCACCATGGACTGGATGGCCGTCTCCTCGTACGGCATGGGCACCAAGTCCTCCGGTGTGGTGCGGATCCTGAAGGACCTGGACACCGACATCGCCGGCCGGGACGTCCTGATCGTCGAGGACATCATCGACTCCGGTCTGACGCTGTCCTGGCTGCTGGGGAACCTGGGCTCGCGCGGCCCGGCCTCGCTCGAGGTCTGCACCCTGCTCCGCAAGCCGGACGCGGCCAAGGTCGAGATCGACGTGAAGTACGTCGGCTTCGACATCCCGAACGAGTTCGTGGTGGGCTACGGCCTGGACTACGCGGAGAAGCTGCGTAACCTCCCCTTCATCGGGACCCTCGCCCCGCACGTCTACGGTGGCTGAGGCCCCGTTCGGGCTATGGGCGGGAACAGTAGGTCGTTCCCGCCCGTTGGACCGGGGGACAAAGAAGCACAACCGTGTCGCCGTGCTCCCGCCATCGGTGGGTGCGACTGCGGTACGGTCCAATAAACCGCTCTTCACATGAGCACCGATTCGGATGCGCCGCGGCCCACAGCCACCCGGCGCCGTTGAGTGGCAGGAGGGACGGGGCGGCAACGCCCCGCATGGATGGACGTCAAGCGATACTTCCGTGCGCCGATCATGTGGATCGTGCTGGCCGTCCTCGCCGTCATCGTATTGATGCAGGTCGTTTCGGATTCGAACGGCTACAAGACGGTGGACACCGGTCAGGTCGTCGCGGCGATCGACGCGCACAATGTCAAGTCCGCGCAGATCACCACCGGTGACTCGAACACGATCAAGATCCAGCTGAAGGACGGCGCCACGCTGTCCCCCGCCGGCACGGGCAAGGCCCCGTCCGGCAGCAAGTTCCAGGCCTCGTACATCGGTGACCAGGGCGTCGCGATCGCCGACAAGCTGCAGTCGCAGATGAACGACAGGAGCAGCTCCCTCACCGAGGGCTACACCGTCAGCCCCGAGAAGCAGAGCACCTTCGTCAGCCTGCTGCTGTCGATGCTGCCGATCGTCATCATCGTGCTGGTCTTCCTGTTCCTGATGAACCAGATGCAGGGCGGCGGCTCGCGCGTCATGCAGTTCGGCAAGTCGAAGGCCAAGCTGCTCACCAAGGACACCCCGAAGACCACCTTCGCCGACGTCGCGGGCGCGGACGAGGCGGTCGAGGAGCTCCACGAGATCAAGGAGTTCCTGCAGGAGCCGGCCAAGTTCCAGGCCGTCGGAGCCAAGATCCCCAAGGGCGTGCTGCTCTACGGCCCGCCCGGTACCGGCAAGACCCTGCTGGCGCGTGCCGTCGCGGGCGAGGCCGGGGTGCCGTTCTACTCGATCTCCGGTTCCGACTTCGTCGAGATGTTCGTCGGTGTCGGCGCCAGCCGCGTCCGCGACCTGTTCGAGCAGGCCAAGGCGAACGCCCCGGCGATCGTCTTCGTCGACGAGATCGACGCCGTCGGCCGGCACCGCGGTGCGGGTCTCGGCGGTGGCCACGACGAGCGCGAGCAGACCCTCAACCAGCTGCTGGTCGAGATGGACGGCTTCGACGTCAAGGGCGGCGTGATCCTGATCGCCGCGACCAACCGCCCCGACATCCTGGACCCGGCGCTGCTGCGCCCGGGCCGCTTCGACCGCCAGATCGCGGTGGAGCGCCCCGACCTCCAGGGCCGTCTGGACATCCTCAAGGTGCACCAGAAGGGCAAGCCGATCGCGCCCGACGTCGACATGTCGGCCGTCGCCAAGCGCACCCCCGGCTTCACCGGCGCCGACCTGTCGAACGTGCTCAACGAGGCCGCGCTGCTGACCGCCCGCTCGGACAAGAAGCTGATCGACAACGGCATCCTGGACGAGGCGATCGACCGCGTCGTGGCCGGTCCGCAGAAGCGCACGCGGATCATGTCCGACAAGGAGAAGAAGATCACCGCGTACCACGAGGGCGGTCACGCCCTGGTCGCGGCGGCCTGCCAGTACAGCGACCCGGTGCACAAGATCACCATCCTGTCCCGCGGTCGGGCCCTCGGCTACACCATGGTGCTGCCGGACGAGGACAAGTACTCCACCACCCGCAACGAGATGCTCGACCAGCTGGCCTACATGCTGGGCGGGCGCGCGGCGGAGGAGCTGGTCTTCCACGACCCGACCACCGGCGCCTCGAACGACATCGAGAAGGCCACCGCCACGGCGCGGGCCATGGTCACCCAGTACGGCATGACCGAGCGCCTCGGTGCGATCAAGTTCGGCTCCGACAACTCGGAGCCGTTCCTGGGCCGTGAGATGGGCCACCAGCGCGACTACTCGGAAGAGGTCGCCGGGCTGGTCGACGAAGAGGTCAAGAAGCTCATCGAGAGCGCGCACAACGAGGCCTGGGAGATCCTGGTCGAGAACCGCGACGTGCTCGACAACCTGGTCCTGGAGCTCCTGGAGAAGGAGACCCTGAACAAGGAGCAGATCGCCGAGATCTTCGCCCCGATCGTCAAGCGCCCGACCCGGCCGGCCTGGACGGGCTCCGCCCGCCGCACGCCGTCCACCCGGCCGCCGGTGCAGTCGCCGAAGGAGCTGGCGCTCACCAACGGCGCCGCCGCCTCCGACACCGCTCCGGTGGACATCGTGAAGCTCCCGCCGCTGCCGGCCGCCGAGCCGCCGACCGAGGGCTGATCGGGGCCTCCCGCAGGGAGCCCCAGTAGGGAATGGTTGCCGCGTCACCAGGGTTTGTACCCTGGAGGCGCGGCATCCGTGCTGTTCAGCCAGAGTCTTCCCACAAGTAAGCGAGGCCCGCATGATCGACCCGGTGACGTTCGACGGTCCGCCCGCCGTCGGGACCTTCGACCAGAAGCGGGCCGAGAACGCCATCCGCGAGCTGCTGCTCGCCGTCGGGGAGGACCCGGACCGCGAGGGTCTGCTGGAGACCCCGGCCCGGGTCGCGCGGGCGTACAAGGAGATATTCGCGGGCCTGTGGCAGGATCCCGAGGACGTCCTGACCACCACCTTCGACCTCGGCCACGACGAGATGGTGCTGGTCAAGGACATCGAGCTGACCTCGGTCTGCGAACACCACCTGGTGCCGTTCCGCGGCGTGGCGCACGTCGGGTACATCCCGTCCACCAGCGGCAAGATCACCGGGCTGTCCAAGCTCGCCCGGCTGGTCGACGTCTACGCCCGCCGCCCGCAGGTCCAGGAGCGGCTGACCAGCCAGGTGGCCGACGCGCTGATGCGGATCCTGGAGCCGCGCGGGGCGATCGTCGTGGTCGAGTGCGAGCACATGTGCATGTCGATGCGCGGCATCCGCAAGCCCGGCGCCAAGACCATCACCTCCTGCGTGCGCGGCCAGCTGCGCGACCCGGCCACCCGGGCCGAGGCGATGAGCCTCATCATCGGTCGGTAGTCCGGCAGGACGGCAACGACTCAGGGCACCTCGTGCTCCGCGTGCGGCGGAGCCGGGGTGCCCAGTGCGTTGCGGCGCTCCGGCATCCGCAGCGTGACCATCCGGCGCCAGCCGAGGGCCCGGTCGTACAGGTAGAGGGCATGCACCCCGAGGGTGACCACGGCCAGCTGCCAGCGCGGCCAGCGCAGGATCCGCGCCATCCGGGCGGTGACCGCGAGCCCGACGTCCCGATGGGTGCGGATCTCGCCGCGGGCGCTGGTCTCCAGGGCGTGCCGGATGTACGGGCCGTGGCCCTCTGCGGTCAGCCGCAGCAGCTCCTCGTGGCAGTACGCGAGGTGGTTGTCCTCGTCGGCGGAGATCATCCGCATCGCCCGGCCGAGCTCCGGCTCGTCCCCGTACACCCTGACCAGCTGGCGCATCTGCTCGGCGGCGCGCTGCTCGGTGACCCGGCTGTGCGCCAGGTAGGTGATGATCTCCCGGTCGCTCAGCGGGGCGTCGCTGTTCAGCCGCTCGTGGGAGAGGCCGACGCCCTTGCGCTCCAGCAGCATGCAGTAGTCGGCCTCGTCCGGGACGGGCACCTTGGGCAGGCCGCGCTTGTTCAGCAGCTGGGTGAAGATCCGGCCGTGCTTGCGCTCGTCCGCGCCGTGCCGGGCGACCTTCGGCGCGAGCACCGGGTCCCGGGTGAGGGCGGCGATCCGCTCGTTCTCCCAACCGCCCTGGTCCTCGCCACCGGCCGCGATGCTGCAGAACAGCTGGTACGCCTCGTCGTTCCGGTAGATCTCGTTGAAGAGCGATCGGGTGCTCAGCACGGCGCCTCCTGCGCGGATCCGGGGCGGCGCCCACCGGGGGGCCGGACGGGCGGTCGGGATACGTCCCCCCGGACCGCCGGCCGGGCGGGGCCGACCGGCGGGTAATCACTCGGACGCGCTAGCCGGTCCGTCACCCCAAGTGGGAGCCCAGCCACTCCAGGGAGGCGGGCAGCTCCTTGGTCCAGCTGTCGAAGTTGTGCCCGCCGTCGTCCAGGTACAGCGACTCCACCTTGAACTGGGGGTTGGCCGCCGCGACCTGGGTGGCCTGGTCGACGAACTGGGCGGTCTGCGGGTAGTCCGACTCCTTGCGGGTGGAGACCACCAGCAGGTTGAGCGGCGGGGCCGGGAGGTTCTGCAGCCGCCAGCCGAGGTCGTGCTGCTGCGCCAGCGCCTTGTCGCCGTTGAAGAGGTCACCGCCGGTGTACTGGTCCTGGCGCACCGCGAAGTCGCCGTGCAGGCCCGTGGCGCTGCCGTAGACGTTCGGGGAGCGCATCGACAGGCGCATCGCGCAGCTGCCGCCGGTGGAGTAGCCGAACAGGCCCCAGGAGCCGGCCGAGCGGCTGAGCCGGTACGCGCTGTGCAGCGCCTCGGGCACGTCCTTGACGAACCAGGTCTCGCTGCGCGGCCCGCCGGGGACGTCCACGCACTCGGTGTCCCGGGCGGGGACCACGGCCGGGCGAGCCAGGACCAGGACGGTCGGCGGCATCTTGCCGGAGCGCTGCAGCTCGATCGCGGTCTGCACCACGGGCAGTTCCTTGAGCAGGTTCAGCGTGGTGCCCGGGAAGCCGGCCAGGGCCAGTACGACGGGGAAGCGGACCAGGGCGAACTTCGGGTCGAAGTACTCGGGCGGCAGGTAGACGAACATCTGGTCGGAGAAACCGGTCTCCTTGCCGTTGACCCGGACCGACTCGATCTTCCCTACCTCCTCCGGCGCGCCCTTCGGCAGGTTGGAGACGCCCTCCAGGCCGCCCTCGTTGGTCGGCTGGACCAGCTGCTCGGAGACCGGCGTGCCGCCCTTGTGGTTCTCGTTGCTGGTCAGCGCGAGTTTCGCGCCGCCGGGGTTGAGCAGGTCGTCCCAGGAGGTGTAGAACCCGAAGGAGTTGTTCACCGACAGCGCCAGCACCGCGAGGATCGAGACTTGAACGACTGTCAGCAGGCCGATCCGGCCGAGCACCGGGAGCGGGCGCTGCCTGGCCAGCCGCGGCCACACCCACAGGGTGGTGACCAGGGCTACCGCTCCGAGTGCGAGCAGCGAGTTCACCAGCGCTTCGCTGGTCAGTTCCATGCCGTCGGCCTTCCGGTGGGACACTGTCGGTGCAGGCTTCATCGTCTGGCGGTCCGTCAGGCCGGGCCACCGCAGCTAGGCTGTCCGGGCGCCCGGGCCGGCGCGGGAGGGCGGGGGGAGACCGGGGGCAACCGGCACCCTAGAATGCGGCGTCCACCGTACGTAACGCGTACCGGAGGGTCCCGTCCCGCCACGCGGCGGTGGGCCCACGGCTCCCACCCCCGGCTCAACCCGCAGCGCGCCCACGGCCCCGGATTACCGTCCGTTTCCGGGTCCTTGGTATGCGCATTGCCTGATGAAGGAATAGGCATGAAGGTCCATCACACGTGCTCCCCCGGAGTGAACGGACACCGCACCGCAGCCTCTACGCTGAGCTTCCATGAGCGTTCCCGTGTCCGTTGAGCCGAGCCCCGAGCAGCCGCCGCCCCGTCGGCGCGGCCTGCAGACGCTGCGCAACCAGGCGGCCGCCGTCCCGAGGGCCTGGCTCCCCGGCGCGGTCGGCTACGCCTGTCTGCTGATCGGGCTGGTGAACATCGCCAGCGCGGTGTTCCCCAAGCTCCGGCACACCAAGATGCACACCTTCGCCGGGCAGCTGCCGGGCGGCACCACCAGCCTGGCCGCGGTCGGCACGCTGATGGTCGGCATCCTGCTGGTGCCGCTGGCGCACGCGCTGCGCCGGCGCAAGCGGCGGGCCTGGCGGGCGGTCTGCGTGCTGCTGCCGGTCAGCGCCGCGCTGCACATCGTGCGCTGGCACCAGGTCGGTCCGGCGGTCGTCTCGCTGCTGGTCCTCGCCGTGATGCTGGTGCACCAGCGCGAGTTCTACGCCAAGGCCGACCCGCGCACCCGCTGGGGCGCGGTGGTCAACCTGATCGTCATGGGCGCCCTCAGCGTGCTGCTCGGTCTGCTGATCGTGAGCACCCGCACCAAGTACGAGGTCGGACACCCGGCCCTGCTGGAGCGGCTGCAGCACGTCGGGTACGGGCTGTTCGGCTTCGAGGGGCCGATCCGCTACAGCAACGAGCGGATGTCCGACCTGGTCGCCTACCTGCTCGGCGGCCTCGGCCTGCTGACCGCCTTCACCACCGCCTACCTCGCGCTGCGCCCGGGCAAGCCCAAGCCGGAGCTCACCGCCGAGGACGAGGAGAAGGTCCGCGAGCTGCTCAAGCGGCACGGCGAGCGCGACTCGCTCGGCTACTTCGCGCTGCGCCGCGACAAGAGCGTGCTGTTCTCGCCCACCGGCAAGGCCGCGATCTCCTACCGGGTGGTCTCCGGCGTGATGCTCGCCTCCGGCGACCCGGTCGGCGACGTCGAGGCCTGGCCCGGCGCGATCAAGGTGTTCATGGCCGAGGCCCGTGAGCACGCCTGGGTGCCGGCCGTGATGGGCTGCAGCGAGGTCGGCGGCGAGGTCTGGACCCGTGAGGCGGGCCTGGACGCGCTGGAGCTGGGCGACGAGGCGATCGTCGACACCAGCACCTTCTCGCTCGCCGGCCGGGCCATGCGCAACGTCCGCCAGATGGTCAAGCGGATCGAGCGCAACGGCTACTCCTGCAAGGTGCGCCGGGTCTCCGACCTCACCGTCGAGGAGAAGTACCGGATCGCCGACGCCGCCGCCCGCTGGCGCGGCACCGACACCGAGCGCGGCTTCTCGATGGCTCTGGGCCGCTTCGGCGACCCGCTGGACGACGACTGCGTGGTGGTCACCGCCCACAAGGCCCCGGAGGAGGGCGAGAGCGGGGACGACCTGAAGGCCGTGCTGCACTTCGTGCCCTGGGGGCCGGACGGCATCTCGCTGGAGCTGATGCGCCGCGACCGCGCCGCCGACCCCGGGCTGAACGAGCTGCTGATCGTCGCCGCCCTGCAGGAGGTGGGCTCCCTGGGCATCCGCCGGGTGTCGCTCAACTTCGCGATGTTCCGCTCGGCGCTGGCCCGCGGCGAGCGGATCGGCGCCGGCCCGGTGCTGCGCGCCTGGCGCGGACTGCTGGTGTTCCTGTCGCGGTGGTTCCAGATCGAGTCGCTGTACAAGTTCAACGCCAAGTTCCAGCCCGAGTGGGAGCCGCGCTTCCTGGTCTTCCCGAGCACCCGGGACCTGCCCCGGATCGGCTTCGCCGCGATGCAGGCCGAGGCCTTCATCACCCTCGGCATGCCGCGCTTCGGCCGCAAGCGCCAGCGCGAGGGCCTGATGCCCGTCCCGTCGACCCGCGAGGTCGACGAGGCCGCCTGAGGCAGCTCGACACCGTCCGGGGCCCCCGCCGAGAATCCTCGGCGGGGGCCCCGTTCGATAATGGGAGGCATGAGCGATTCGCCGTCCTTCTCCTTGCCGGCCGGACTGCCGCGGCTCGACCGCTGCGCCGTGATGGGCGTGGTCAACGTCACGCCCGACTCCTTCTCGGACGGCGGGATGTGGTTCGACCCCGCCAGGGCGATCGCGCACGGGCTGGCCCTGCGGGCCCGCGGCGCGGACCTGGTGGACGTCGGCGGCGAGTCCACCCGGCCCGGGACCCAGCGGGTGCCCGAGGAGGAGGAGCTGCGCCGGGTGCTGCCGGTGGTCCGCGAGCTGGCCGCCGCCGGGGTGGTGGTGTCCGTCGACACCATGCGGGCCTCGGTCGCCGAGCGGGCCGTCGAGGCCGGCGCCGCGATCGTCAACGACGTCTCCGGCGGCCTCGCCGACCCGGCGATGGCCCGGGTGGTCGCCGAGACCGGCGCGCCCTTCGTGGTCATGCACTGGCGCGGCCAGTCCGCCGACATGGACCGGCTGGCCGTCTACCAGGACGTCGTACGGGACGTGGTCGCCGAGCTGACCGGGCGGATGGAGGCGCTGCTGGCCGCCGGGGTCAAGGAGGACCAGCTGGTCCTCGACCCGGGGCTCGGCTTCGCCAAGACCGCCGAGCACAACTGGGCGCTGCTCGGCCGGCTGGACGCGCTCACCGCGCTCGGCCGTCCCGTCCTCGTCGCGGCTTCGCGCAAGCGGTTCCTGGGTACGCTGCTCGCCGACCCGGAAACCGGGGAGCTGCGCCCGGCCCGCGAGCGGGACGCCGCGACCGCCGCGGTCTCGGTGCTCTCGGCCCAGGCCGGAGCCTGGGCGGTACGGGTGCACGACGTGTCCGGTACGGCGGACGCCGTCCGCGTGGTCGCGGCCTGGCAGCGCGCGGCGCGGCTGGGGTGAGGGAGGGTCTGTGACAGGTGACGGCAGGTTGAGCGGCGGGACGGCCGGAAAGGCCCGGGAAGCGGACCTGGAGGCGGTGCTCGCGGCGAACCGGGCGTTCTACGAGGCGCTGGAACGGGGGGACGTCGAGGCGGTCGAGGAGGCCTGGCTGGGGCCCGAGCACGCCGACGACAAGGGCGGCGTGGTCTGCGTGCACCCCGGCTGGCCGGTGCTGCGCGGGCGGGCGCAGGTGACCCGCTCGTACATGCTGATCATGATGAACACGGAGTACATCCAGTTCTTCCTGACCGATGTCGAGGCCGAGGTCCACGGCGATGTGGCCCTTGTCACGTGCACCGAGAACATCCTCTCCGGCGGTGAGGCGGAGGAGGAGGGAGAACTCGGGCCGCTGGTCGGCGGAAAGGTCGTGTCGAGCAATCTGTTCCGTCGCACCCCGGCCGGGTGGAAGCTCTGGTCGCACCACGGTTCACCCGTTCTGACCAGCGGTGACGAGGACGACGAGGACTGATTCGGGGGGCTGCGGAAAATCTCTGCCGGACGGTCGCCGGGGAATTTCCGAGTGGTCACCGAACGTTCACGTCAATCGCCATTCCGGCGCGCGTGGCGACGGTTCGTGCCGGGTAGGACGGTCAGGCGTTGTCCGCGCTCGCGGGTAGATTCGAAACGGAGTGGCGGGCGTGCTGCCCGCCTTCGCCCCGCCCGTCCATGCCTTTCTCCGGGTGGGGCCCGTCCGACTGGGAGCAGTGATTCGTTTGCTGGACCGCGTCACCCTGCGGGGGCTGCGAGCCCGGGGCCACCACGGCGTCTTCGAGCGCGAGCGCGTCGAGGGCCAGACCTTCGTGGTCGATCTCGTGCTGTACCTGGACACCCGCCCCGCCGCGGCCGGAGACGACCTCACCCGCACGGCGCACTACGGCATCGTGGCCGAGGAGGTCACCGCGATCATCGCCGGGGAACCGGTCGACCTGATCGAGACCCTGGCGCAGCGGATCGCCGACCAGTGCCTGAAGCATGACGCGGTCGAGGAGGTCGAGGTCACCGTGCACAAGCCGGACGCCCCGATCACCGTGCCGTTCGATGACGTGACCGTGACCATCCACCGGGGCCGCGCATGACCCCCACCGCGCGCCTGGTTTCCGATGCAGAGGGACTTCTTCGATGAAAAGCAGTGACCCGATCGCCGAGCCGAACGCGTTCGACCTGGAGAGCCGGGTGGACTCCGCCGACACCACGCTGCACAGCCAGCGGTGCGCGGTGATCGCGCTCGGGAGCAACCTGGGCAACCGGCTGGACACCCTGCAGGGTGCCGTCGACGCGCTCGCCGACACCCCCGGGCTGAGGATCAAGGCCGTGTCGGCGGTCTACGAGACCGAGGCCGTCGGCGGCCCGGAGGAACAGCCGAACTACTACAACGCGGTCGTGGTGCTGCGCACCTCGCTGCCCCCGCGGGACCTGCTGGAGCGCGGCAACGCGATCGAGGACGCCTTCGGGCGGGTCCGGGAGGTCCGCTGGGGCGCGCGCACCCTGGACGTCGACATCCTGGCCTACGAGGGCGTGCTCAGCGAGGACCCGCAGCTGCTGCTGCCGCACCCGCGGTCGCACGAGCGGGCCTTCGTGCTCGCCCCGTGGCTGGACGCCCAGCCCGAGGCCGAGGTGCCCGGGCACGGGCAGGTCGCCGCGCTGCTGGCGGCGCTCGGCGGCCCGGACGCGCAGGGCGTGAAGCGGCGCGACGACATCCGGCTGACGCTGCCGGAGTAGCGCCGGAGCGGCGCCGGGAAGGACGGCGCGCGGCCGGTCCGGCCGATCGGTCGGGGAACTCGGCCAGGGGCCCGGCCGTACGAGTAGATGTCCGCCCGTCCGGTCCCGGTACGGTGGCCTGACGCCGCCGTACCGGGCCACCGGGCGGGCGGTCGGCTCTGGTACCCGGGAAGGACCTCCTCCGCGTGAAGCTGCTTCGCCTCCGCCTGCTGATCGGCATCACCGCCGCGACGACGGCGCTGTCCTGGGCCGGCTCCAAGCTCTGGGCCTCCCTGGACACGCTGCCGGCCGTGCCCGCCGCGGCGCCGGTGGTGCTGGCGGCGGTGGCGGTGATCCTGCTGGCGACCGCGATCTCGCTGCGGTCCCGGCTGAAGGCCGTGCGCGAGCGGCAGCCCGGCGCGAAGCGGGTCGACCCACTGCTGGCGGCCCGGGCGGTGGTGCTCGGGCAGGCCAGTGCGCTGGTCTCCTCGGTGGTCACCGGCATCTACGCCGGGGCCGGGATCTACCTGCTCGGCGAGCTGGACGTGTCGGCCCGCAAGGACCAGGCGGTCACCGCCGGGCTCGCGGTGCTGGCGGGGGCGGCGGTGATCGCGGCGGCGCTCTGGGTGCAGCACGTGTGCAAGCTGCCGGAGAACCACGACGATCCGAGCGGTCCGGCCGCCTCGCACCACTGACGGACCACCCCGATCACCCCGGATCACCCCCCGATCGCGCCGGACATCGCTGAGCAGGGCTTTTTTCGTGATCTTGAGTGAAAAGCCGGGCACGTGCGGTAAAAACTGCGCACTGTCAAGGGCGGAAGGGGACCCTGGGCTGACACGCCCCCAATTCGCACGCTAGTTTCTTGGCATGTCTCGCGGACGCCACCGTCATTCCTCCGTCCTCGGCCGGGTCTTTCCCCCCACCGCCGCCGGCGTACTGCTGGTCGCCGCACTGGCCGCTCTGCTTTTCAGTCAGGACACCATCCTGGTGCGCTCGGTGGGCATCGCCGCACTGATCGCCACCCTCGGCTTCGCGGTGCTGCTGCGCCAGCGGGACAAGGCGGCCCGGGCGGCCGCCGAGATGTCCGCCGCGCAGCGGATGCGGGCCGAGGAGCGGTTCGAGGAGCAGCTGGCCGAGGCCGAGTACGCGGCCGAGGTCGCCGAGGAGCGGGCCACCCGGTTCGGGCGGCGGCTGACGGCGGAGAAGTCGCGGCTGGCCAAGGCCGAGACCGAGATCGCCCGGCTGCTGCGGGAGCGGGCCGTCGCCGTGGCCGAGCAGGCGCTCAAGGAGGCCGAGGCGGCCCAGCGGGCGCTTGCCGCGAGCCGTCCCAAGTACCCGGCCAGCCCGGCCGCGTTCGTCCGCGCCGCGTCCGTGCTGCGGCTGCTGGAGCGGCGGGCCGCCGAGCAGGAGGCGCAGCGGGAGCGTACGGCGGGTGCGGAGGTCGCGCTGCGGGCGCGCACGGCACCGGCCACGACTGCCGCGCCCGCCGCGACTGCTGCGCCGGCGCCCAAGCCGGTGTCCGTGCCGGCCCCGGTGGCGCCCTCGGTGCCCACTCCGGCGCAGGCTCCGGCGGGCCGGACGCCGGTGCAGCCGACGCCGCTGCGCCCGGCGCTGACCGCGACGGTCGGTCAGCTCGGCGGGGCGCCGGTGGCTCCGGCCGCCGCGCCGGCACCGGTGGAGCGGCAGCGGCCGCGCCCGGCGCAGTCCGGGCAGACCCGCGGACCGGGCTTCAGCTTCTTCGGCCGCGGCACGGGCGCGGCGGTCCGGGCGGCCGCTCCGGCGCCGGCGGTGGGCAGCGTCGCCGAGCTGGGGGAGCGCGCGGACCTGGCGGACGTGGTGGGCGACGAGGCGGTCGCCGCCAAGGCGAAGGCCGAGGCGCAGGAGGCCCAGGAGGCCCAGGAGGCCCAGCAGGTCCTGGAGGGCGCGTCGCAGGAGCGGCCCGGGCAGCCGGGGCAGCCGGTCGGTGCCGAGGACGCGGAGCAGGACGGGCCGACCGTGGTGGACCTGACGCCCGAGGACGAGACCGAGCTGATCGAGCTGCCGGAGCTGCGCGCCTCGCGCTGCCCCCCCGGCGAACCGCGGGGGGGGGGGGCGCCGCCGGCCCCCACCCCCCCCCCCGCGGCGTTTCCCGGCCGTTCGGCGTCAGATCTGGACGCCGAAGTCCTGGGCGATGCCGGCCAGGCCGGAGGCGTAGCCCTGGCCGACCGCGCGGAACTTCCACTCGCCGTTGTTGCGGTAGAGCTCGCCGAAGATCATCGCCGTCTCGGTGGCGGCGTCCTCGGAGAGGTCGTAGCGGGCGATCTCGGCGCCGCCGGCCGCGTTCACCACGCGGATGTAGGCGTTGCGGACCTGGCCGAAGTTCTGGCCGCGGGCGGTGCCGTCGTAGATGGTGACCGGGAAGGTGATCTTGGCGGCCTCGGCGGGCAGGCCGGACAGGTTGACGTTGATCGACTCGTCGTCGCCCGCGCCCTCGCCGGTCCGGTTGTCACCGGTGTGCACGACGGTGTTGTCCGGGGTGCTGGTGTTGTTGAAGAACACGAAGTGCGCGTTGGACAGCACCTTGCCGTCCGCGTTCAGGACGATCGCGCTGGCGTCGAGGTCGAATTCGACGCCGGTCGTGGTGCGGACGTCCCAGCCCAGGCCGATGCTGACCGCGGACAGGCCGGGGGCCTCCTTGGTCAGCGAGACGTTGCCACCCTTGGAGAGGCTCACTGGCATGGCGATTGCAGTCCCTTCGTTCGCTTTTCCCCGGACAACGCGATACTCCGGCGGCTTGGTTCCGTGGATTCCGTGAATTCTTCGCGGGGTGTCAATCCCGGGCAAAGGACGGGCAATGCGGTGGTCGGGCCGGTCGGTTCCGGGCGTCAGACCCGGGGGAAGCGGCCCTGCAGCGTCCAGATGTTCGGGTTGTCGGCCAGGTCGGGGTGCATGTCGAACAGGTCGGCGAGGGTGTCCTGGAGGAAGTCCCGGGCCTCGCGCCGCAGTTCGCTGTGCCGGACCACGGCGGGCGGCTCGTCCCGCAGCCAGGTCGCGGTGATCTCGACCCAGTTGAAGCGGCGGGCGAAGCGCAGCAGTTCGGTGTTCTGGGTGAAGTCGAGGTCGGCGGTCTGCACCCGGGCGGACCGGGAGCCGTCCGGGTCGCGGTCGAGCTGCTCGACGATGTCGCACAGCGCCCAGGCGAAGTCCAGCACCGGCACCCAGCCCCAGCGGGTGGAGAGCTCGGCGCCCTCGGCGTCCAGGTAGACGTCGCCGCAGAACAGGTCGTACCGCAGCGAGCGCACGGGGGCGGTGCGGTAGTCGGTCTGCGGGGGGTCGGGGAAGCGGTTGGAGAGGGAGTAGCCGAGCTCGATCACGTACGCCATTGTCGGGGCTCGGGGCGCGGCCGGGTAACCGGGGCCCGCCCGAGCCGAAGGGCGCGCCGGTGCCGAAAGGGAGAAACGCGAAAGGGAGAAGCGAGGGAGCGACGGAGGCGCGACGGAGCGCCGACTGTCGGCATCGGGTCCCGAGCGCCCGGAGGCGAGCGGGCGAGTCACTGATAACCGGGTGACCGGGCGGGGCTCGCGCGGGATGATGGGCCCATGTCCGAGCCCATCCGCGTACGGGGGTCGGTGGTCGTCCCCGACGCCGAGCTCGTCTGGCGCTTCTCGCGTTCCTCTGGCCCCGGCGGCCAGCACGTCAACACCTCCGACTCCAAGGTCGAGCTGCGCTACGACGTGGCCGCCTCGAAGGCGCTGCCCGAGGTGTGGCGCACGCGCGCCCTGGAGCGGCTGGCCCACCGGCTGGTGGACGGCCGGGTGCTGGTGATCCAGGCCTCGGAGTTCCGCTCGCAGTGGCGCAACCGGGAGGCGGCCGCGGCCCGGCTGGCGGCGGTGCTGGGCGAGGCGTGCGCGCCGCCGCCGAAGGCCCGCCGCGCGACCCGGCCGAGCCGGGGGATGGTCGAGCGGCGGCTGAACAACAAGCGGCACCGCTCCGAGCTGAAGCAGGGGCGGCGGTCGCCGCGCGGCGAGTAGCCCGGCCCGGTCCCCAGGCCGGTTCAGCCCAGGGAGCGGTAGCCGCCGCGGAAGTAGAGCAGCGGCCGGCCGCCGGGGGCGGGGACGGTGGCCTCCAGGACACGGCCGACCAGCAGGATGTGGTCGCCCGCGGGTATCCGCTGTTCGGTGCGGCACTCGACGGTGGCCAGCGCTCCCTCGATCAGCGGGGCGCCGGTGTGCGCGCCGTGGTGGTGCGGGGTCTCCGCGAACAGCAGCCGGTCGCTGAGCCGGCCCTTCATGGCGAAGCGGGAGCCGAGCGTCTTCTGCCCCTCGGCGAGCACCGAGACCGCCCAGGTGTCGTTCCGGGAGAGCACCTCGTCCATCCGGGAGTCCTCGCGGACCGAGATCAGCACCAGCGGCGGGTCCAGCGACACCGAGAGGAAAGAGGTGGCGGTCATGCCGACGTCCTCACCGTCCTCCTCGTCGTGGACGGTCACCAGGCTCACACCGGCGGCGAGCTGGGAGAGAGCTGCCCGGAACTCGTCGGGCGTGGCGTGGGGGGCAGCTTCGGGCTGCGGGGACGGGTACACGTACCGCACGGTAGTCGTCGCTCGCCGGAAACGGCATCGGGCCGTGGTCGTAGGACCACCGGTGCACGTCCGGTTCCGGTCGGGTGGCGCTCACTCCCAGGAGTGAAGCGGGGGGACCGGAGGGTGCAGTGGGCTTCAGCGCGCGCCCGATGCGGTCGACCACGAGAAATGTTCCGATAGCGCTTTATGTCCCGCTATGGGACAGATGAACTGATTAAGGGTGCATTAGTCTCGTGTGATTTAAGTCACAAGTGGCAGCCTATTGCTGACCGAGCGTGCCGAACGTTGTGCTCCCTGTGATTCAGTTCTTCTGGCAATCGGACGATAACCAATCAAGAACTATCCGAAGCAGCCGGGGAGCCCCCGCATGGAAGCCGAGTCGGAGCCGTACGTCCGTCTCGCGACCCTCCGCACCTTGCACCGGGTCGTGGCGGACCTCAACGCTGCCCGCAGCCTGGCGGGCACGCTGCAGGCCGTCGTCGAGGGCGCGGTGCACGGACTCGGCTTCGACGCCGCCGCGGTCAGCCTGGTCCGGCCGGACGGCGACCTCGTGGTGGCGGCCGTCTGGGAGCTGGAGGAGAGCCCGATGGGCGGGCCCTCCGTGCTGCTCGGCCAGGTCGGATCACGGGAGTCCTGGGACCGGCTGCTCGGCGTCAGCGACCACTGGGGCACCCTGCGCTTCCTCCCGTACGACCGCGGCTGGGCCGTCGCCAGCGACATCCCGCGCTGGATCGGGGACGGCCCGCTGCCCGTCTACGCCAACGACTGGCACCCCGCCGACGGGCTGCTCGCCCCGATGTACAGCGCCGGCGGCGACCTGCTCGGCGTCCTCTCGGTGGACCGCCCGCGCAGCGGCAAGCGGCCCGGGGCGTGGACCCGCGAAGCGCTGGAGATGTTCTCGCTGCAGGCCTCCATCGCGATCGGCAACGCCCGGCTGCGGGCCGAGATGCAGCGCGCGCTGGCCCGGCTGGAGAAGGAGCAGCAGGCCCTGCGGGCCAGCGAGGAGAGCTTCCGGCAGGCCTTCGAGTACGCGCCCAGCGGGATGGCCATCACCGAGCTGCACGGCGCCGGTCGCGGCCAGCTGACCAGGGTCAACGACGCGCTGTGTCGACTGCTCGGCCGCCCCCGCGCGGTGCTGCGCCAGCAGAGCTTCGCCGACCTGGTCCACCCCGAGGACCGCGCCCTGTTGGAACGCACCAGCGCCGAGAGCGGCCGGGCCGAACTGCGGCTGTCCCGGCGGGACGGCGGCTACCAGTGGGTCTGCCTGCGCAACTCGATCGTGGCGGACGCGGCCGAGGGCCCCAGCTTCCTGCTCACCCACGTCGAGGACATCGAGGACCGCAAGCGCCACGAACTCCAGCTCGCCCACCGGGCCAGCCACGACGCGCTCACCGGCCTGCCCAACGGCGCCGAGCTCAAGGCCCGGCTGGCCCGCCGGCTCTGCGCCGAGCCCCAGCCGGTCGGCGCCGCCGCCAAGTCCGGCGAGGCCGGCTACCCGCAGCCCTACGGCTACCCGGCCGACTCGTACAGCGCGCACACCGCTTACGAGGGCCTGGAGGGGGCGGACCCGCACACCGGGCCGGTGCACGGCTACGGGCCGGTCGAGGGCGGCCCGCTGCCCGGATTCGTCGCGGGCTACGGGGAGCACGTGCACGCCGTGGTCCCGGCCGAGTACGGGCCGGGCGGCGACGCCTGGTCCGCGCCGTTCCGCTCCGGCCCGGCGACGCCGGTGGACAAGGGGCTCGCGGTGCTCTTCTGCGACCTGGACGGCTTCAAGTCGATCAACGACCGGTTCGGGCACAACGCGGGCGACTCGGTGCTGGTCGAGGTCGCCCGGCGGCTGAGCGGGGCGGTCCGGGACGGCGACACGGTGGCCCGGCTGGGCGGCGACGAGTTCGTGGTGCTGGCCGACGGGATCGGCCGCGAGGAGGCCAAGGACCTCGCCCACCGGCTGCGCAACGCGATCATCCCGCCGATGCGGATCGACGGCCGGGCGATGCGGGTCGGGGTGAGCCTCGGGATCGGCTGGGCCGGCTGCGGGATGAGCATCGAGGAGGTGCTGCACACCGCGGACGAGCGGATGTACGACGAGAAGCGGGCCCGGGGCGGCGCGGTGCGGGGCGCGCGGGGCGAGCGCTCACACCGGCGCGCGGGCTGACGGCGGCCGCCGGGGGCGGCGGGTCGGTCGGGTGCCGACCACGCTTGGGGGCGCGCAGGTTACCCACGGGTTGTCAAGGGTTCTTTTCCCGCTGTCAGGTATGGCAGGTAGGGTGCGCGGTACGACAGCGTCCATGATCTGCGCCGCCCGCAGCGCGGCGGCGCGCACCGGATGGGGGAACAGACCACCGTGACGACCGCCGGCGACAACGGAGTGCCCGAGGGCCAGGGGGGCGGTGCCCCACAGGACGACGACCCGTTCGGCTACCTCTACCGCCCGGCCGACGGCTCCACCGGACAGCCGGCCGAGCCGCAGCAGGGAGTTCCCCGGACGCCGTACAGCCGGCCGATGGAGGTCGGGCGGGCGCAGTACGGCCCGCCGCGCGCCCAGCAGCCGTACGGCCAGCCCGGTATGGCGCAGCAGCCGTACGGCCAGCAGGGGGTGCCGCCGCAGGGCCCGTACGGCCAGCCGGGCGTTCCGCCGCAGCAGGGCGGCGCGACCGTCCAGCAGTCCCGCTACGCCGAGCACTCCCGGCCGCAGCCGGGGGACGAGCGGCCGAGCAGCGGCCGGAGCAAGGGCGCGGTGATCGGCGCGGTCGCCGTGGTCGCGGCCATCGCGATCGGTGCCGGGATCGCGCTCTCCACCGGGGATCCGGACGGCGACAAGGGCGCCAAGGGCGGCACCACGACCGCCGCCCCGCCGGCGCCCACCACCGCGGCGAGCAGCACCGCCAGCGGGACGGCCTCCCCCTCGGCGAGTGCCACCGCCACCAACGGGCCGTCGACCGTGGACGCCGGCCAGCTGCAGGGCCAGAACGCGCCGTCGGGCAACAGCGTCAAGGGCGCCAAGTCCGCCGACGGCAGCTACCTGACGCTGCAGCAGGGCGGTTCGGTGACCTGGAACGGCCAGGTCGCCACGGCCGGGACGTACAAGCTCACCGTGCACTACAACAACGCCGGGGCGGACGTGAAGGGCGCGGCGTCGGTCAACGGGAAGGACTGGGGGAGCGGGCTGACGTACAAGAACTACGTCCCCGGCAAGGATCCGGCGTCGTCCTGGTACACCACCTGGATACTCCCGCAGTTCCAGGCCGGGGCGAACTCGGTCACCTTCACGGTGCCGTCCGGCCCGGTCCTGATCGACCAGATCAGCGTCGAGCCGAGCAGCTGAGACCGGTCCCGCAGGCGTGAACGGCCGCCCGCCCCTTTCGGGGGAGGGCGGCCGTCGCCGTGCGGTCAGGCGGACTTGACGGTGGGGAACCGGTCGCCGCCGAGGACCCAGCGGCCCTGGCGCATCACGGCGACCAGGTCGTAGCTCGCGGAGTCGACCACGACCAGGTCGGCGAGCTTGCCGGTCTCCAGCGAGCCGATCGAGTCGGCGAGGCCGAGCAGGCGGGCCGGGGTGGCGCAGAGCGACTCGACGGTCTGGTCGAGGGTCAGGCCGTTGACGGTGACCGAGCGCTTGAAGGCCACGTCCAGGGTGAGGGTGGAGCCGGCGATCGCGCCGCCCTCGACCAGCCGGGCCACGCCGTCCTCGACCTGGACCTGGAGGGGGCCGAGGGGGTAGAGGCCGTCGCCCATGCCGGCGGCGCCCATGGCGTCGGTGATCAGGGCGACGCGGGCGGGGCCGGCGGTGCCGTAGGCGAGGTCGAGGACGGAGGGGTGGAGGTGGACGCCGTCGTTGATCAGTTCGACGGTGACGCGTTCGTCCTCCAGCAGCGCCACGATGGGGCCGGGGGCGCGGTGGGCGATGCCGGGCATGGCGTTGAAGAGGTGGGTGGCGACGGTGGCGCCGGCGTCGATGGCTTCGAGGGTGGTGGGGTAGTCGGAGTCGGTGTGGCCGACGGCGGCGATGACGCCGAGGTCGGCGAGCATGCGCACCGAGTCGAGGCCGCCGGGGAGTTCGGGGGCGAGGGTGACCATCCTGGCGTGGCCGCGGGCGGCGTCGACGAGCTTGCGGACGAGGGCGGGGTCGGGGTCGCGCAGCAGGTCGGGGCGGTGGGCGCCGCAGCGGTTGTGGGAGATGAAGGGGCCCTCGAAGTGGATGCCGGCGAGGATGCCGTCCTCGACGAGTTCGGAGAGCACGGCGGCCTGGCGGGCGACGTCGTCGATCTCGCCGGTGACGGTGGAGGCCATCGTGGTGGTGGTGCCGTGTTCGAGGTGGGTACGGGCGGCGAGCAGGGCCTCCTCGGCGATTCCGGAGGCGTAGGAGGCGCCGCCGCCGCCGTGGACGTGCAGGTCCACGAAGCCGGGTACGACGGTGTGGCCGGTCAGGTCGAGGTCGCCCGGCTCGCTCCCACCGCCACCCGCCGCGCTCGTGACGGCCGCGATGCGGGACCCCTCGACGGCGAGGCGGCCTCCCTCGACGACGCCGCCGGGCAGGACCAGTCGGGCGCCGGCCAGGGCAGTACGGTCACGGTCCGCGGTGGTCACGCGGTCACCTCCAAGGAGAGCAGATCCCAGGCGAGCAGGCCCGCGCCCAGGGACGCGGCGGTGTCTTTGAGCATGGCTGGTACGACCTTCGGGGGCACCTGGAAGGTCAGGCGCTCGGTGACCGCCGTGCGCAGCGGAGTGAAGAGCGTGTCGCCGGCCTCGGCCAGCCCGCCGCCGACGATCACCCTCGACGGGTCGAGCAGGCTCTGGGCGAGCACGATGCCGTCGGCCAGGGCGTCGACCGCGTCCTGCCAGACCGCCCGGGCGCGGTCGTCCCCGGCGGCCACCGCGGCGGCGCAGGAGGCCGCGTCGGCGTCGGGGTCGCCGCTGGCCTCGGCCCAGGCGCGGGAGACGGCGGAGGCCGAGGCCAGCGTCTCCAGGCAGCCGCGGCCGCCGCAGCCGCACCGCGGGCCGCCGGGGCGGACCACGACGTGGCCGATCTCGCCGCCGTAGCCGTGCGCGCCGGCCTCGATCCGGCCGTCGATGCCGATGGCGCCGGCGATGCCGGTGCCCAGGGCGATGAACAGGAAGCGGTCGACGCCCCGGCCGGCTCCGAGCCGGCCCTCGGCCAGGCCGCCCGAACGCACGTCGTGGCCGAGCGCCACCGGCATCGCGGGGCCGCCGGGGGCGGCCAGGCGCTCGCCGAGCAGCCCCCGCATCGGGAGGTCGCGCCAGCCGAGGTTGGCGGAGAAGACCGCGATCCCGTTCTTCTCGTCGATCGTGCCGGGGACGGCCACGCCGGCCGCCGCGGGGGCGACGCCGAAGCGGGCGCGGCCCTCGTCGGCCAGGTCGGCGGCGAAGTCGAGGATGGCGGTGACGACGGCGTCGGTGCCGTGCTCCCGCCCGGTCGGTCGGCGTGCTTCGAACAGCACGGAGCCGTCCTGGGCGAGCAGCGCGGCCTTCATGCCGGTGCCGCCTACATCGAGTGCGATGACGTGCTTCACGGAGGACAGTTTCCCTTGGTCTGGTCGAAGAGGTCTAGTCCAGTTGTCGGATTGGTCTGGTCCATACTGGGTGAGCTTTGTCTCGGCCGCGGGGGTGTGCGGGGCTTTGCGCCGAGGGCCGGGGTGAGGGCTTGCGTTCGCCCTTTGTTGCGCATCGTGCAACGAACCGGGGCACTTCGGTAACTACTCGGCGGATGGGGCCGAGTGGTGTGGACCAGTGGGCGAGCCGTTTGGCAGTCTTGCGCTCCCCCTGCCGGATTCCCTCGTCCGGCCGTATTTCCCCCGAAGGCGGTACCCGCGTTGGACAGGCGCGCCCACGTTTCCACCCGTGTGCTCGGAACGGCGCTGGCCGGAGCACTGGTGCTCACCGCGGTCAGCGCGTGCAGTGGGCAGGGCGACGGGCCGGTCACGCTCAAACTGGTCGCCGCGGACTACGGGGAGAACGTCGAGACCAGCTCCAAGCACTACTGGGACGAGGTCTCCAAGGCCTTCGAGGCGGCCAACCCCGGCATCAAGGTCCAGGTCGAGGTGGACAGCTGGACGGACATCGGCAAGAAGGTCGACGACATGATCGCGGCCGGGAAGTCGCCGGACCTGCTGCAGACCGGCGGCTTCGCGGAGCAGGTCGCGGCGGACCGGCTGTACCCGGCCGCGGACGTGCTCTCCATGGACACCCAGGCCAAGTTCATGGACAACTTCTCGCACGCCGGGCAGGTGCTGGGCACCCAGTACGGGATCCCGTTCGTGTCGTCCTCGCGGGTCCTCTTCTACAACAAGGCGATCTTCCGGCAGGCGGGGATCACCCAGCCGCCGACCACCTGGAACGAGCTCCGCGCGGCGGCCGAGAAGATCAAGGCCAAGGTGCCGGGGGTGACCCCGTACGGGCTCCCGCTCGGGCCCGAGGAGGCGCCGGCCGAGTCGATGCTGTGGACGCTGAGCGGTGGCGGCAGCCTCTCCGACGACGTCGGCAACTACACCATCGACAGTGACCAGAACCAGGCGACGTTCGGCTGGCTGAAGAACAACCTGGTGAGCACCGGGCTGACGTACCCGGACCCCGGCAAGATGAACCGCACGCCGGTGTTCCAGGACTTCGCGTCCGGGAAGGTCGCGATGCTCAACGGGCACCCGACGCTGCTGCGGTTGGCGTCCGCCGGGAAGATCGACTTCGGGACGGCGCCGATCCCGAAGAAGGACGGCGTCGGGAGGACCGGGAGCCTCGGGGTCGCGGACTGGATGATGGCGTTCAAGGCCAACGGGCACAAGAACGAGATCAAGAAGTTCCTGTCCTTCGTCTACACCAAGGACTACCAGCTGAAGTTCGACGAGCAGTACAACCTGCTGCCGGTCACCCAGGACGCGTTCAGCCAGATGTCCTCGGACCCCAAGCACGAGGACCTCAAGCAGTTCACGGTCGGGCTGACCAACGCGAGCTTCTACCCGTTCGGGGACCCGGCCTGGGGCGAGGTCAGCAACCGGATCAAGGCGGGGATCGGGCAGGCGGTGACCGGGGACCCGAAGCAGGTGCTCGGCGGGCTGCAGGACGCGGCGATGAAGGAGGCGGCCCGGGTCCGGAAGCAGTAGGACCCTGGGCCGGTCCGTTCGTCGGGGTTCGGCGGGAGAATGACACTCCGTAGGTCCGTGGGGGGATGCGCGGAGGTGTTTTTCGGTGGGTGAGCTGGGCGAGCTGAGTGAGCGGGACCGGGCGGTGCTGGCGCTGGAGGGGCGGCAGTGGCGGACGGCCGGGGCCAAGGAGCGGGCGATCCGGGAGGAGCTGGGGCTCTCCTCCACGCGGTACTACCAGGTGCTGAACGGGTTGTTGGACCGGGAGGAGGCGTTGGCCTTCGCTCCGGTGCTGGTGAATCGCTTGCGGCGGGTCCGGGAGGCGCGGCGGGCGGCCCGCTGACCCACGGGGGTGCTCCGGGGGAGGTGCGGGTATGGGGGTTGGTATGGGTTTCGAGGAGATGGGTGTGCCGGCCACCGATGCCGGGCGGGACGGGTTGCGGGCGATTCTGGCGGCGCCGGGGGATGCGGTGGTCGCGTTGGATTTCGACGGGACCTTGGCGCCGATCGTGGCGGACCCGGGGGCGGCGCGGGCGCATCCGGGGGTGGCGGGGGCGTTGCGGGGATTGGCGCCGGTGGTGGGGGCGGTCGTGGTGGTGACGGGGCGGCCGGCGGGGGTGGCGGCGGAGTACGGCGGGTTCGCGGGGGTGCCCGGGCTGGTGGTGCTGGGGCACTACGGGGCCGAGCGGTGGGAGGGGGGTGCGGTGACGGCGCCGGAGGTGCACCCGGGGGTGGCGGAGGTGCGGGCGGAGCTGCCGGGGGTGTTGGAGCGGGCGGGGGCGCCCGAGGGGACGTGGGTGGAGGACAAGGGGCGCTCGGTGGCGGTGCACACCCGGCGGACGGGGGCGCCGGAGGCCGCGTTGGAACTGCTGCGGGCGCCGGTGGGGGAGTTGGCCACCGAGTACGGGTTGGTGGTGGAGCCCGGGCGATTGGTGCTGGAGTTGCGGCCGCCGGGGGTGGACAAGGGCGCGGCGCTGACCGGGTTCCTGCGCGAGCGCGGGGCGCGGTCGGTGCTCTACGCGGGGGACGACCTGGGGGATGTGGCGGCCTTCGCGGCGGTGGAGAAGCTGCGCGGGCAGGGTCTGGCCGGGCTGCTGGTGTGTGCCGGGGCGGTGGGGGACGCGCCGGTGCGCGAGCTGGCCGACCGGGCGGATCTGGTGGTCGACGGGCCCGAGGGTGTGGTGGAGCTGCTGGGCGCCCTGGGGGAGGCGGTCAGAGGGCGTTGAGCTGGTCGAGGAACCACTGCTGCGGGGGGAGCGCGGTGGCCGCGGCGGCGAGGCGCTTGGTGCGGTCGGCGCGTTCCTCCGGGCTCATGGCGAGGCCGGTGTGCAGGGCCTCCGCGGTGGCGATGACGTCGTAGGGGTTGACGGTGAGGGCGTCGTCCCCCAGTTCGGCGTGGGCGCCGGCCTCGCGGGAGAGGACGAGGGCGCAGCCGTGGTCGGAGACGACGGGGACTTCCTTGGCGACCAGGTTCATGCCGTCCCGGATCGGGTTGACGAGCGCCACGTCGGCGAGCCGGTAGGCGGCCAGTGAGCGCGGGAAGTCGTCGTTGACGTGCAGGATCAGGGGTTGCCAGGTGGGGGTGGCGAACTCGGCGTTGATCTCGTCGGCGAGGCGTCGGACCGCGGCGGTGTAGTCGCGGTACTCGGCGAGGTCGGTGCGGGAGGGGTAGGCGAAGGCGATGTGCACCACCCGGTCGTGCCACTCGGGGCGGGTGCGGAGCAGGTGCCGGTAGGCCTGGAAGCCGCGGACGATGTTCTTGCTCAGCTCGGTGCGGTCGACCCGGACTACGGTGCGGCGGTCGCCGACGGCGGTGCGGAGGGCGGCGAGGCGTTCGTCGACGTCGGGGCGGTGGGCGCGCTCGCGGAGGAAGTCGGCGTCGGCGCCGAGGGCGTGGACGCCCAGCCGGGTGGTGCGGCCGTCGAGGGTGACGGTGAGGGCGTCGTGGTCGACGGTCGCCCCGAGGAGGTCCTCGCAGCAGGCGGCGAAGGCGCGGGCCCAGCGTTCGGTGAGGAAGCCGGCCCGGTCGGCGCCGAGGATGCCGGTGAGGACGGCGCGGGCGACGTCGTCGGGGAGCAGCCGGTAGTACTCGGGCGGGGCCCAGGGGGTGTGGGAGAAGTGGCCGATCCGCAGGTCGGGGCGGGCCTCGCGGAGCAGGGCGGGGGTGAGGGAGAGGTGGTAGTCCTGGACCAGGACTGCGGCGTTCGGGGCGGCTTCGGCGGCCAGGGCGTCCGCGAAGGCGGTGTTGTACGCCTGGTAGGCGGCCCATTCGGTGCGGAAGCCGGCGTCGAAGGAGGGCGCGGTGGGGGTCGCGTAGAGCAGGTGGTGGACGAACCAGAGGGTGGAGTTGGCGACGCCGTTGTAGGCGCGGGCGAAGGTCTGCGGGTCGATGTCCAGCATCCGTACGGCCTGGCCGCCGACCTCGTGCCCGGCGAGGTCGAGGCGGCCGTCGGGGGCCTCTCTCGCGGCCCGGCGGTCGGCGTCGCCGAGGGCGGCGCAGACCCAGACGGCGTTGGGGTCGTCGATCGCGGAGAGGCCGGAGACCAGGCCTCCGCCACCGCGGCGCAGGGTCAGCGTGCCGTCGTCGGCGGTGCTGAACGACACCGGTCCCCGGTTGGAGGCCACCAGGACGGGGGCGGTGCCGGTCGCACTCGAACGTTCGGTCGTGAGATCGCCCATGGTTGGCATGTTGCCAAGGGTCAGTGGTGGCAAACCCTTCAATGACGGGTGGCGTATTCGGGGACGGTGTGCACCGGGGGGCGCTCCAGGGCCGTCACGGGGTGGGTGTGGGCGGTGAAGGCGCGGGTTTCCGGGTCGCGGGTGAACTGGGTGAGGTGGGGGTGGACCAGGTCGGCGGAGGCCTTGAGGCGGTGGGTGCGGTCGAGGCGTTCGAGGGCGGTGCGGTAGATGGTGGCGGCCATCCGGCCGAGGGCCTGGCCGTCCTGGTGGCGGTGGTGCCGGACGCCGACGTCGACCTGTGCCAGGGCGTCCAGTCCGGCCAGTTCCAGCGCGTCGACCAGCAGGCCGAGTTCGACTCCGTAGCCGGTGGGGAAGGGCAGTCGTTCGAGCAGTGAACGGCGGGCCGCGTACTCGCCGCCGAGGGGCTGGACGAAACCGGCGAGTTCCGGCCAGTGGAGGTTGAGCAGGGGGCGGGCGACGAGTTCGGTGACCCGGCCGCCGCCGGCCGGGAGGATCGCACCATTGTCGGTTTCGAGCGGGCGGTCGTACATGGCCTTGACCAGCTGGATCTTCTCGTCGGTCAGCAGCGGGCCAATGATGCCGGAGACGAAGGCCGGGTCGAACTCGCGCAGGTCGGCGTCGACGAAGCAGACGATGTCGCCATGGGTGACCAGCAGGGAGCGCCAGAGCACCTCGCCCTTGCCGGGGACGGCGGGCAGCCGGGTGAGGATCGCGTCGCGGTGCTCCACCCGGGCGCCGGCCTCGGCGGCGACGGCGGCGGTGGCGTCGGTGGAGCCGGAGTCGACCACGACGAGTTCGTCGACGAGGGGGATCCGCTCGATCAGCTCGCGGCGGATGGTGCGGACGATGTCGCCGACGGTGGCCTCCTCGTCGAGGGCGGGGAGGACGACGCTGACGGTGCGGCCGGTGCGCCGCTTGGCCTCCAGCAGGGTGTCCACCGGCCGGTCGGCCGCGCTCCACGAGCGGCGGCGGAGCCAGGACGCCGCCTGCGGGAGGAGTGCGGGGGTCGGTTCGGCGGGCACGGTGACTCTCCTCGGCGGGATAGGTGGAACGGGTCATCTCGCGTGGCGGACGGTCCCGTTCAGGATTGACGCCTTCGGATACAGTCTTCGTACAGCGGTCGGACCTTTGCACGCCAGGGTCGCCGCTGAACCATAACTTCACATGCTCATCCAGAGGGACTGAGGGAACGGCCCGTTGACGTCCCGGCAACCTTCTCGCTCGGCTGTCGTCGACAGGCCCCGGCGGGACAGGTGCCAATTCCGGCCTGTGGCGCGACCGCGCCACGGGGAAGATGAGGAGAGGCCTCCGCCATCATGGCTATCACTGAGACGACCCTTTCTGTCGCCGCACCCGTTTCCGTCGACCTCGGCCCCGCCGCCGCGCTGTCCTGTCGCGAGTGCGGCACCCGCTTCCCGCTCGGCCCCAGCTTCGCCTGCCTGGAGTGCTTCGGGCCGCTGGAGATCGCCTACGAGTTCGGCAGCGAGCGCGCCGAGGAGCTGCGCAAGCGGATCGAGTCCGGCCCCGCGTCCATCTGGCGCTACGCGCCGCTGCTGCCGGTGCCGGCCGACGTGGCTTCGAAGCCCAACCTGAACCCCGGCTGGACCCCGCTGGTGAAGGCGGACAACCTGGGGCGGGAGCTCGGGTTCACCGCGCAGCTGCACGTGAAGGACGACTCCGGCAACCCGACCCACTCGTTCAAGGACCGGGTGGTGGCCTGCGCGATCGAGGCGGCCCGGGCGTTCGGCTACACCACGCTGTCCTGCTCCTCGACCGGCAACCTGGCCGGGGCGGTGGGCGCGGCGGCGGCCCGGGCCGGGTTCCGCTCGTGCGTCTTCATCCCGCACGACCTGGAGCAGGGCAAGGTCGTGATGGCCGGGGTGTACGGCGGCGAGCTGGTGGGCATCGAGGGCAACTACGACGACGTGAACCGCTTCTGCTCGGAGCTGATCGGGGACCCGGCCGGCGAGGGCTGGGGCTTCGTCAACGTCAACCTGCGGCCGTACTACGGCGAGGGCTCCAAGACCCTGGCGTACGAGATCTGCGAGCAGCTCGGCTGGCGGCTGCCGGAGCAGATCGTCATCCCGATCGCCTCGGGCTCGCAGCTGACGAAGATCGACAAGGGGCTGCAGGAGCTGATCAAGCTGGGTCTGGTGGAGGACCGGCCGTACCGGATCTTCGGCGCCCAGGCGGAGGGCTGCTCGCCGGTGTCGGCCGCGTTCAAGGCCGGCCGTGACGTGATCAAGCCGGTGAAGCCGGACACCATCGCCAAGTCGCTGGCGATCGGCAACCCGGCGGACGGCCCGTACGTGCTGGACATCGCCCGCCGGACGGGCGGCGCGGTCGAGGACGTCACGGACGCGGAGGTCGTGGCGGCGATCCGGCTGCTGGCCCGGACCGAGGGCATCTTCGCCGAGACCGCGGGCGGGGTGACCGTCGGCGTGCTGAAGAAGCTGGTCGAGACCGGTCAGCTGGACCCGGCCAGGGAGACCGTCGCGATCAACACCGGCGACGGCCTGAAGACGCTGGACGCCGTCTCCGAGGCCGGGATGACCACCGTCATCCGCCCGACGCTGGACTCCTTCCGCGCCGCCGGCCTCGCGTCCGCCTGAACCACCCCACCCCCGCTAGGAGAGCCATGAGCGCCAACGTCCGCATCCCCACCATCCTGCGCACCTACACCGGCAGCGCCGCCGAGGTGACCGCCGAGGGTGCCACCCTGGCCGAGGTCATCGCCGACCTGGAGAAGAACCACGCGGGCATCTCCGCCCGCATCCTGGACGACACCGGCAAGCTGCGCCGCTTCGTGAACGTGTACGTGAACGACGACGACGTGCGGTTCGCCGAGGGCCTGGCGACCGAGATCAAGGACGGCGCGAGCGTCTCGATCATTCCGGCGGTGGCCGGCGGCTGCTGAGCCGTTCCCGGCCTTCCGACCCGCTTCCGGGTCTGCTTCGCGGCCGCCCGTACGTACGGAATTCCACTCTCCGTATGTGCGGGCGGCCGCTTGCATTTCGGCGGGAATATTTCCGGGTCAAGTCGGAGTAGAGTGTGGCTCGGCTGGGAACAGGGCTTCCCCTTCCGGCCCACGGCGTGGTTCGCCGGAGGGCGTCCGGACGCTGGGGCCGGCCCGGGAAACATGTCAGGCAGATGTCAGAATTCCTGCGGGCATTTGGGTAATTCGTCCGCTATGTCCCGCGCGGAATGCCGAGTTCCTTCCGATTTGCTCGGTGTTGTCTCTTGACGGTGCTGCGGAATTCCCGGCGGTTGACCCTGTTGCAGAGGGCGTCGATCCGGATACATTCAGCGGCGGTCGACGTAATCACCCGCTCACGGAAGCCGTCCGGCGTTCCCGTGGGGAGGATTGCGGCGTGCACGGCTGCGCCCAGGGGGGGTTCCCCGGGCCGGCCTTCAAACCAGACCCGGGCCCGTGACCTGCGGGACCGTGAAGGGCCAGCACAGCACTAGGGGAGTTCGGAATGGCTCAGGGCACCGTCAAGTGGTTCAACGCGGAGAAGGGCTACGGCTTCATCGCGGTCGACGGTGGTGCGGACGTCTTCGTCCACTACAGCGCGATCCAGATGGACGGCTACCGCACCCTCGAGGAGGGCCAGCGGGTCGAGTTCGAGATCTCCCAGGGACAGAAGGGCCCGCAGGCGGACATGGTCCGCGCGGCGGTCTGACCCCTTCCGAATCCAGGAGCTCGGCACGGCCCACGGCTGGTGACCACTCGCTTCTCGACGGGCCCGTACGACACGCGTCGTACGGGCCCGTTCGCGTTCCCGCACGGGCCCGGACGGGAGTCGGTGCGGGCCCGGAGGACGGCTCGCGGGTTGGCGATTGGGCTTGCACTCGACCACCCGGAGTGCTAATCATTGCGTTAGCACTCACAGTGTGAGAGTGACAGCGGACCGGGTCGGTGAGGCCCCCGGGAGCGGTAGGGGAATGGACCTCCGCGCACCAGGGCCGTCCGTCGCGGGCACCCCTTGGTCCGAGCAGTCGACCGTGTCCCGGAGGACCACTTCTGATGGCCAAGATCATCGCCTTTGATGAGGAAGCTCGCCGCGGCCTTGAGCGTGGCATGAACCAGCTCGCCGACGCAGTGAAGGTCACGCTCGGCCCCAAGGGTCGCAACGTCGTGCTGGAGAAGAAGTGGGGCGCCCCCACGATCACCAACGACGGTGTGTCCATCGCCAAGGAGATCGAGCTCGAGGACCCGTACGAGAAGATCGGTGCGGAGCTCGTCAAGGAGGTCGCCAAGAAGACGGACGACGTCGCGGGTGACGGCACCACCACCGCCACCGTGCTCGCCCAGGCCCTGGTTCGCGAGGGTCTGCGCAACGTCGCCGCCGGCGCCAACCCGATGGCCCTGAAGCGCGGCATCGAGAAGGCCGTCGCCGCCGTCTCGGACCAGCTGCTGGCCCAGGCCAAGGACGTGGAGACCAAGGAGCAGATCGCCTCCACCGCCTCCATCTCCGCCGCTGACACCCAGATCGGCGAGCTGATCGCCGAGGCCATGGACAAGGTCGGCAAGGAAGGCGTCATCACCGTCGAGGAGAGCAACACCTTCGGTCTGGAGCTCGAGCTCACCGAGGGCATGCGCTTCGACAAGGGCTACATCTCCGCCTACTTCGCCACCGACCTGGAGCGCATGGAGGCGACCTTCGAGGACCCGTACATCCTCATCGCCAACTCCAAGATCGGCTCGGTCAAGGACCTGCTCCCGCTGCTGGAGAAGGTCATGCAGAGCGGCAAGCCGCTCGTCATCATCGCCGAGGACGTCGAGGGCGAGGCCCTGTCGACCCTGGTCGTGAACAAGATCCGCGGCACCTTCAAGTCCGTCGCCGTCAAGGCCCCGGGCTTCGGCGACCGCCGCAAGGCCATGCTCGGCGACATCGCCATCCTCACCGGTGGCACCGTGATCTCCGAGGAGGTCGGCCTCAAGCTGGAGAACGCCGGCATCGACCTGCTGGGCACCGCCCGCAAGGTGGTCATCACCAAGGACGAGACCACCATCGTCGACGGTGGCGGCGACAGCGAGCAGGTCGCCGGTCGCGTGAACCAGATCCGCGCCGAGATCGAGAACAGCGACTCGGACTACGACCGCGAGAAGCTCCAGGAGCGCCTCGCCAAGCTGGCCGGCGGCGTGGCCGTCATCAAGGCCGGCGCGGCCACCGAGGTGGAGCTCAAGGAGCGCAAGCACCGCATCGAGGACGCCGTCCGCAACGCCAAGGCCGCCGTCGAGGAGGGCATCGTCGCCGGTGGTGGCGTCGCCCTGCTGCAGGCCGGTGTCGCGTTCGACAAGCTGGAGCTGGACGGCGACGAGGCCACCGGTGCCAACATCGTCAAGGTCGCGCTGGAGGCCCCGATCAAGCAGATCGCGACCAACGCCGGCCTGGAGGGTGGCGTCGTGGTGGAGAAGGTGCGCAACCTCCCCGCCGGTCACGGCCTGAACGCCGCCACCAACGAGTACGTCGACCTGATCGCCGAGGGCATCATCGACCCGGCCAAGGTCACCCGCTCCGCGCTGCAGAACGCCGCCTCCATCGCGGCGCTGTTCCTCACCACCGAGGCCGTCATCGCCGACAAGCCGGAGAAGGCCGCCGCGGCCGCCGGCGGCGGCATGCCGGGCGGTGACATGGACTTCTGATCCTGATCGCTTCGATCGGGTCGGTTGACTCCTCGTCCGCGTGGGCGGTCCCCTTCGGGGGGGGCCGCCCACGCGGCGTTTCGGCGTGTCCCGGGTTTCGGCGGAGAATGGACGGATGGCTTCCGACGACATCGAGACCGCCCTGCACAACGCGCGGGCACTGATCCTGGCCGACCTCACCGCGCGGGACGTGGCGGACGCCGCCGTCGTCTCGCTGGTGGAGCAGGCCGTCACCCACCGCCGCTGGTGGCTGGAGCAGTGGCCGGACGGCACCGAGTACGTGCTCGGGCTGGTCGCCCAGGACGTCCAGGACGCGCTGCTGGAGGCGTACGGGCGGTGGCCGCTGTGCACCGCCTGCGCGGCCGACGGGGACCCGCACGCGCTGGGCGTGGAGCCCGAGTTGGGCCCGGAGCCGCACTGGGTGTGCGGCAAGCAGGGCGTGGTGGTGGCGCCGGTCGGCGAGCTGGTCTAGAGGCCTTCGAGTTCGGCGGTCAGGTTGGCGCGGGCGGCCGCGGTATAGCGCTGGTGGGCGGCGGGGGTGCGGTAGAGGGCCGGGAGCGCCAGGAGCTGGCGCAGGACGGCGGCCCGGCCCGCGCGGAAGTCCGGCTCCGGGACGAAGCCGTACTCCTCGCGGACGGCGGCCGCGTAGGCCGCGTACGCCTCGGGGGTGCCGCCGAGGACGGCGAGGTCCGCGTCGCAGAGCACCTCGCCGTCGCGGTCGCCGGGGGCCGGGTCGTGGGTGACGGTGAGCAGGACGAGCCGTTCGACCTCGGTGACGCGCTCGGCGGGCAGTCCGGCGGCGGTCAGCGCGCGGACGGCGAGGGCGGCGCTGCGCTCCTCGTTCTCGGTGCGGTCGGGGCGGTAGACGGCGTCGTGGAACCAGGCGGCGAGCCGGACGGCGTCCGGGTCGGCGGCGTGCCCGGCGAGGTCGTCGACGTGGCGCAGGACCGCGCGCAGGTGCTCGGGGGTGTGGTACCGGCGCTGCGGCTCGGACCAGCGGCGCAGCAGCTCGCGTCCGTACGGTTCGGGGTCGTCGGCGGCGCCGCAGCGGTGCAGCAGGGCGGTCCAGGCGGGGAGCAGGTCCTCGGTCGGCATGGGCACATTCTGTCGGCTGATTAGGGTGGACGGGATATGCCGGTCAGCGATATATGTAGTCGCATGACAGAACGCTCCATGCAGGAGCCGACGCTGCTTCTGCTCACCGCGCTGGCCGATGCCCCGAGGCACGGCTACGCGCTCATCCAGGAGATCGCCGCGATCTCCGACGGTCGGGTCAAGATGCGCACCGGCACGCTCTACGGCGCGCTCGACCGGCTGCTGGGCCAGGGCCTGATCGAGGTCGCCGCCGAGGAAGTGGTGGACGGTCGCGCCCGGCGCACCTACGCGCTGACCGACGCCGGCCGAAGCGCTCTGGCCACCGAGGCCGAGCGGCTGCGGGCCGTGGCCACCGAGGCCGAGCGGCGGCTGTCCGTCGCCGTTGCCAGTCCGAGGGTCAGGGGGGCCTTCGCATGAGTGATACGACTGTTCTCGCCGTTCGGACGGCGCTGGCGCTCTACCCGGGGCGTTACCGCCGCGAGCGTGGGGACGAGCTGGCCGTGGTCTTCGCCGACGCCACGGCGGAGGCGGGCAGATTCGCCAAGGTCCGGGAGCTCTTCGACCTGGGCGCGTACGGCCTGCGGATGCGGACCGGGCTGACCTCGACCTCCCGGGGCGGGCAGCTGGCGGCGCTGGCCGCGCCGCTGGTGGTCGGGGCGGTGGGCGGGATGGCGGCGGTGTACGCGGTCCTGGAGAACCTGGAGGCGCCCCGCGTCTGGCACCAGGTGCCGCGCCACCTCGGGGCGCTGGCGTTCTTCCTCGCCCACTGGGCGCTGTTCGGCTCCGCGGTGCTCTCCGCCGGGGCGGTGCTGCTCGGGCGGTGGACGGTGGCGAAGCTGCTGGCGGGGGTCACGGCGCTGGCGGCGATCGCGGGCATCGTGCAGCCGTTGACGTACCCGTACGCGCTCCAGCCGTTCTGGGACGTCCTCTTCGAGTTCCAGTGGGCCGGGCCGTTCCTGCTCTGGCCCCTGGTGCTGCTGGCCGCGCCGAAGGACGCCCTGCCGGTGCCGACCTGGCGCGAGCGGGGTCTGGTGGTGGCGGCGGCGATGCTGGCCCCGATGGTGTCGATCTCGACCAACTTCTCCAGCAGTTGGCACCACCTGGCCGCGCCGTGGCGGGCGCTGATGATCGTCGTGCCGCTGCTGATGGCCCTGACCGCGGTGCGCGGCTGGTACCTGGTGGCCGTTCCGGGGCTCGCGATGCTGCCGTGGACGTTCAGCGTCAACCTGCACGCGCTGTGGCAGCAGGAGGGCGGTGCCTGGAAGCTGCTGCCGATGGCCGGGCTGACGGTCGTCGTGGCGGTCGCGCTGGTCCTGGTGGGCCGCCGGAAGGGTCCGTCCGGGCCGGGCGGGCGGCAGTTGGCCTGAGGGGGCCGAAAGCGGGGGTGCGGTCTCGCCGGGGGCGGTCGGATGTGGCAGGCTGTCTCACATGTCTAGACCAATTCTCGAAGTCATCGCGCTGACGCCCCAGGACGCCCAGGCTGCCGAGTCGGGCGGCGCCGACCGGCTCGAACTGGTCACCGACATGGCCGCCGACGGACTCACCCCGTCCGTCGAGGACTTCGCCCGGATCCGGGCCGCCGTCGGCATCCCGCTGCGCGTCATGCTCCGGATCCGGGACGGCTTCGCCCCCGGCGACCTGGACGAGCTGTGCGCCCGGGCCGCCGCGCTGCGGGCCGAGGGGGCCGAGGAGTTCGTCCTCGGCTTCCTCGACGCCGCGGGCGCCGTCGACCTGGCCGCCACCACGGCCGTGGCCGGGGCGATCGCCGGCTGCCGCTGGACCTTCCACCGGGCGATCGACCACAGCACCGACCGGGCCGCCCTGCGCGCCGCCGTCGGCGAGCTGCCCGGGCTGGACACCTTCCTCACCTCCGGCGCGGCCGCCGGGGTGGACGCCGGGCGTGAGGTGCTGGCCGCCGAGCTGGCCCGCGCGGGCGAGCCCGGGTACACCCAGCGGATCCTGATCGGCGGCGGCCTGCGGGCCGAGCACCTCAAGGAGCTGCGGGCGGAGGGCTTCGACGCCTTCCACGTCGGCGGCGCGGTGCGGGCCGACGGCTGGCGGACGCCGGTCGACGCGGCCAAGGTCGCCGAGTGGCGGGCGCTGATCGACGCCTGAGCGCCGTACGTGAAGGGCCGGTCCTCGGGACCGGCCCTTCGGCGTCAGCGCAGCTGCTCGGGCAGCGGCTCGCTGTGCAGCACCGTCAGGCCGGAGACGGCGCGGGTGAGCGCCACGTACAGGCGGCGCAGGCCGGTCCGCTCGTCCGGCTCGCCGGCGATCACCGCGGCCGGCTCGTCCAGCACCACGTAGTCGTACTCCAGACCCTTGGCCAGCGAGGCCGGAACGAGGGTCAGCCGGGCCTCGGTGCTGGTCTCGGTGCCGGGGGAGAGGTACGGCAGCCCGGCCGCGGTGAGCAGCTCGCCGAGCTGCGGGATCCGGGCGTCGGCGGCGATCAGGCCGGTCGAGCCCTCGTGCTTCAGCGCCTCCCGGCAGGCCTCCAGGACGGCGTCCTCCCACGCGGTGACCGGACGGATCACCAGCGAGCCGGGGGCGTCGCGCACCGAGGTCGCCGGGGCCAGGCCGGGGGCGATCGCGGGCAGCAGCCGGGAGGCGTAGGCGATGACCTCCTCGGGCACCCGGAAGCCCTTGGTCAGCTCCTCCACGTGCGCGTCCGGCTTGCCCAGGTGGTGCAGGGCGTCGGGCCAACTCGCCGTCGCCCAGGGGGTGGTGCCCTGGGCGAGGTCGCCGAGGACGGTCGCCGAGCCGGTGGTGCAGCGGCGGCCGACCGCGCGGTACTGCATCGGGGAGAGGTCCTGGGCCTCGTCCAGCACCACGTGCCCGAGCGAGGGCGTGCGCTGCACCAGGTCCGTCGCCTCGTCCACCAGGACGGCGTCGGCCGCCGTCCAGCGGGCGGTCTTCACCGAGCGGCCGGGCTTGGGCCACAGCACCGCCCGCTGCTCCTCGGCGGTCAGCACGCCCTCGGCGCACTCGGCCAGGAACTCGGGCTCGGAGAGCAGCCGCAGCACCAGCTTGGCCGGGTCGACGGCTGGCCAGCACTCCTTGACCACGGCCTTGACGGCGCTGTTGCGGGCCACCGCGTCCTGCACCCGGTCGTCCGGGGCCTCGCCGCCCTGCTCCATCTTCAGCAGCACGGCGTGCGCGATGCGCTGCGGCAGGGCGTCCCGGGCGGCGCCGTAGCGGACCTCGCGGCCCTTCAACTCCTCGATGATCTCGACCAGTTCGTACACCGGGACGCGCCAGCGGCGGGAGCCGCGGACCACCACGCAGGGCTCGGTGGGCAGCGTGATGCCCGCCCGCACCGCCCGGCGCAGCACCTCGGCCATCCGGGCGTCGCCCTTCAGCCGGGCCGCCTCCGGGTCGTCCTCGCCCTTCACCTCGACGTGGGCGACCAGCTGCTGCACGGTGGCCTGGGCGACCTCCAGCTCGCCGAGGGCGGGCAGGACCTGCTCGATGTACGAGAGGAAGGCGTTGTTCGGCCCGATCACCAGGGTGCCGGTCCGGGCCAGGCGCTCGCGGTGCGCATACAGCAGGTAGGCGACGCGGTGCAGGCCGACCGCGGTCTTCCCGGTGCCGGGCGCCCCCTGGACGCAGATGGTGCCCGTGATGTCGGAGCGGACGATCTCGTCCTGCTCGGGCTGGATGGTGGCGACGATGTCGCGCATCGGGCCGACGCGGGGCTTCTCGATCTCGGCGGCGAGCAGGGCGGAGGTGGTGTCCGTCTCCGCCGGGTCGGTGAGGTGCTCGTCCTCGTAGGCGGTGAGCTCGCCGCCGGTGTAGCCGAAGCGGCGGCGGCGCTCGACGTCCATCGGCTCGGCGCGGCTGGCCCGGTAGAACGGCTGGGAGACCGGCGCGCGCCAGTCGATCACCATCGGGTCGCCGTCGGCGTCGTGGACGTGGCGGCGGCCGATGTAGAAGTTCTCCCCTCCGCCGCCCTCGCTCAGCTCCTCGCTGACCGCGTGCAGGTAGTCGAGGCGGCCGAAGAAGAGCGGGGTGTCGGAGAGGTCGGCCAGGGCGGCGATCCTGGCCTCGATCTGGTTGCGGAGGATGACGGCGGACACCCAGGTGCCGGTCACGTTGCGCAGGTCGAGCGACTCGACGTCCTCGCGCATCGCCCGCAGCGCGGACCGGGACGCGCTCAGGTGGTCGCGTTCGCGCTGGAGGGGGTCGGTGGTGGGGGTGGCGGGCACAGCGAACCTTCCCGGCTGCCCCGGTGGCGGGCGCAGCGGATCGATGGAGCTCACGGTGGTGTAAGGGCCGGCCGGTTGCCGTGCGGTCGGCGCCTCCCCCGGCTGCCTGCGGGACACCGCCAGGTACCACGGTTCGGGAGGGGGCAGGCGGACGATCTTAGACCCGTCCGTCTCAGGGTTCCAGCCCTGCAGGTCTCGGGGCTCCCGTACACCAGGAGGAGGACGGCCGCCTCGCCGGATGCGGCCTTTGGAGTGATGCCCTCGGCCGGTCGGGTGCCTACCGTTGAAGACATGAGCAGTGAGAACACCACCACCCGTACGGGCCCGGCCGGCGCGACCGCCGTCCAGGGCCGCCACCGCAACCCGCTGAGCACCGTCGTCCGCAACGTCGGCATCGCCCTGGACACCGCCGCGCGCGTGCTCTTCCTCGGGCGCGACGGTGTCCGGTACTGAGAGTCCGGTACTGAGGTACTGAAGAGCGTTACAGCACGTCGTCCGCGTCGATGATGCGGTACGCGTAGCCCTGCTCGGCCAGGAAGCGCTGCCGGTGGGCGGCGAAGTCCTGGTCCACGGTGTCCCGGGCGACCACCGAGTAGAAGTGCGCCGCGTGCCCGTCCGCCTTGGGGCGCAGGACGCGGCCGAGGCGCTGGGCCTCCTCCTGGCGGGAGCCGAAGGTCCCGGAGACCTGGATGGCCACCGTCGCCTCGGGCAGGTCGATGGAGAAGTTCGCGACCTTGGAGACCACCAGGACGCTGATCTCCTTGTTCCGGAACGCGTCGAAGAGCTTCTCGCGCTGGGCGTTGCTGGTCTCGCCCTTGATCACCGGGGCGTCCAGGACCTCGCCGAGCTCGTCCAGCTGGTCGATGTACTGGCCGATGATCAGCGTCTGGTCCTTCTCGTGCTTCCTGACCAGCGCCTCCACCACCCGCCGCTTGGTCGCCGTGGTCGCGCAGAAGCGGTAGCGCTCCTCCGGCTCCGCGGTCGCGTAGGAGAGCCGCTCGGAGTCGGTCAGGGTGACCCGCACCTCGCAGCAGTCGGCGGGCGCGATGTAGCCCTGCGCCTCGATCTCCTTCCACGGGGCGTCGAAGCGCTTCGGGCCGATCAGGCTGAACACGTCGCCCTCGCGGCCGTCCTCGCGCACCAGCGTGGCGGTCAGGCCGAGCCGGCGGCGGGCCTGCAGGTCGGCGGTGAACTTGAACACCGGCGCGGGCAGCAGGTGCACCTCGTCGTAGACCACCAGGCCCCAGTTGCGGGCGTCGAACAGCTCCAGGTGCGCGTACACGCCCTTCCGCTTGGTGGTCATCACCTGGTAGGTGGCGATGGTGACCGGGCGGATCTCCTTCTTCGTCCCGCTGTACTCGCCGATCTCGTCCTCGGTCAGCGAGGTGCGCTTGACCAGCTCGTGCTTCCACTGGCGGGCCGAGACGGTGTTGGTGACCAGGATCAGCGTGGTCGACTTGGCGTGCGCCATCGCGGCCGCGCCGACCAGCGTCTTGCCGGCGCCGCAGGGCAGCACGACCACGCCCGAGCCGCCGTGCCAGAAGCCCTCGACCGCCTGCGCCTGGTACGGGCGCAGCTGCCAGCCGTCCTCGTCCAGGTCGATCGGGTGCGCCTCGCCGTCCACGTAACCGGCGAAGTCCTCGGCGGGCCAGCCGAGTTTGAGCAGCACCTGCTTGATCTGCCCGCGCTCGGAGGGGTGCACCACCACGGTGTCCGGGTCCACCCGGGCGCCGACCAGCGGGACGATCTTCTTGGAGCGCAGCACCTCCTCCAGCACCGGGCGGTCGGTGGTGGTCAGCACCAGCCCGTGGGTGGGGTGCTTGAGCAACTGGAGCCGCCCGTACCGGCCCATGGTGTCCGCCACGTCCACCAGCAGCGCGTGCGGCACCGGGTAGCGCGAGTACGTCACCAGGGCGTCCACCACCTGCTCGGCGTCGTGCCCGGCCGCGCGCGCGTTCCACAGCCCGAGCGGCGTCACCCGGTACGTGTGCACGTGCTCGGGCGCCCGCTCCAACTCGGCGAACGGCGCGATGGCGCGGCGGCAGTCGGCGGCCTTGGGGTGGTCGATCTCCAGGAGAAGAGTTTTGTCGCTCTGGACGATGAGCGGTCCGTCGTTCACGCGGGGGAGCCCTCCACTGGCTGACAGGCTGGATTGACCGGCTGGATTGGCAGACCGGATTGACGCAGACCCTCCAGTGTCGCTCATCCCGGGTGGTACGCGGGAGGCCGCTTCGAGTGACCACGGTCCGTGCTCGCTCGTTGAGCTGGTCATGAAGACCTCGAAGCGTGTTCTCACCGCCCTCGCCCTGATGGGTACGGCCTTCGCCGCCACCGCCTCCTCGGCCGGTTCCGCCCATGCTCTCGCGGGCATCGGGGAGGGGCCGGGCGGGCCCCTCGCCGCTCCCGGTTTCCTGCTGGCGGATGTGGTCAGCGGGGGCGAACTGCCGGTCGGGCAGGGGCAGATCGGAGGCCTGGCGGACCAGGCGGTCAAGGAGAAGATGAAGGAGTCGCAGGGGCACTGACGGCCCCGCGCACTACTCGTCCAACTCCGCGACGCCGGTGATGCGGTGGAGGGCGAAGGTGCGGAGTTCGTCGGCGTGGTGGTCGAAGGCGGTGACGAAGCCGCCTTCGACCTTGACCGGGTCGATGATGCGCTGGCTGGCGATGCCCTCGGCGTTGAGGTAGCCGATCCACATGCGTTCGCCGAGCAGGACGGCCGTCTGGAGGGCGGCGAGGGTCTCGGCGGCGGCGGTGCGGGGGAGTTGGCGCGAGTCCGGGGTGGGCTCGCGGCGGGTGGCGGTGGCGGCGCGGTCGCCGGCCCGGATGGCCTTGATGGCGGCGGCGAGGAGGGTGTCGTCGGGGGTGGGCGGGCCGTCGGGGACGGGCGTGGGGGCGGTGCGGGGCGGGGTGCGGTGGCTGTCCGGCCGGGTGATCAGGACGTCGCCCTCGGTGGATTCGGCGGCCGGGGCGTAGCCCATGGCGCGCAGCGCGGCGAGCAGGACGTCGGGGGCGGCCTGGGAGGCGAGGACGGTGGGGGCGAGCAGCCGCAGCCGCAGGTCGGCGGCGCGGCGGTCGGCGAGCACCTCGTTGAGCAGCGAGGGGTCGTCGCAGCGCAGGTAGGAGGACGCGGCGCCGACCCGCAGGATGCCGTGCCGGCGGGCGACGTCGTCGATCAGGTAGGCGAGCGGCTGGGGGACGGGCGTGCGGCTGTGCTGGGCCAGGAAGGTCTGCAGGTCGGCGGCGGTGCGCCCGGCGTCCAGGGCGCGGCGGACGGAGGCCGGGGTGAACCGGTAGACGGTGGCGCCGCCCTTGGACTCGATGTCGGCGCAGAGCGCGAGCGCCTGGGCGAGCGGGGTGAGCAGCGGTCCGGGGGCGATCGCGGTGAGGTCCGGCTGGAGGATCACATGGTCCAGCGGCTGCGGCAGCAGCGGGGCGAGCACCTCGGCCGGGTCGGACTCGGCGGTGAGCAGGGCGCGGGCGGGGGAGGCGAGGGCGCCGCGGCCGGTGATGCCGAGGAGTTCGGCCTCGGCGAGGGTCCAGGTGGTGAGGTCGTCGCGCAGTTCGCGGCCGTCCGGGCCGGTCGGGCCGCCGCGCAGCGGGCGCTGCCAGCGCAGGGTGGGCAGCAGTTCCTCGGCGGTGGCCGGGGTGCCGGGCGGGAGTTCGGCGAGCAGGGCGAGGGCGGCGCGGCGCACGGACGGGGCGAGGGTGCGGTCGAGTTCGGGGCCGAGGACGGCGCGCGGCTTGCCCTTGCCGTCCGGGGTGCCGGCGAGGGCGGGGACGCGGGTGGCGGCGAGCCAGGCTGCGGCCAGGACGGACCAGCGCTCGGCGGTGTCCAGCTGCAGCCAGCTGTCGTACCCCGGGGTCGGCGCCCAGCACTCGTCGACCTCGCCGTCGGGGGCCAGCAGGCCTGCGGTGTAGGCGAGTTCGAGCCAGAAGGCGGCCTGCTGCTCGGTGGTCTCCAGGGTCTGGGCGGCGCGCTTGAGGTCCCGTACGCCGAGGCCGCCGGCCCGCAGGGTGGGCGGCGGGGTGAGGCCCCAGGCCTCCAGCAGTTCCTCGACGGTCTTGACGGCGGTGTGCGCCTGCCCGGCCGCGGCGCTGTCCACAGCCTGTGGATCGCGCGGCGGAGCGGCGGGCGCGGGCTCGGGCGGGAGCGGTTCGACGGTGCGGTGGGTGCGGCCGCCGCGCAGGTGGAGGGCCAGTTCGCGGGGCAGCACGACGCTGCCCGGGCTGGTCGGCAGCAGCAGGCCGCGGGCGAGCAGCCATTCGACCGGGCTCTGCGCGTCCTCGGCGGTGACCGGGCGGGTGGCGTCCGGGACGGTGCCGGTGGGCGGGCCCCAGACCAGCCGCTCCAGCAGCCGCAGCGCGGGCTCGGGGGCGGTGTCGAGCAGCGCGGCGCAGCGGGTGCGGTCGGTGAGCAGGGCCGTCAGGGCGGCGACGGCGGTGACCGGGTCCGGGGTGGCGGGCTGTCCGGCGGAGGCGAGCAGTTGCTGCAGCCGGGCCGGGGACATGCCGGTGGTGGCCTCGGCGAGGGTGGGGCCGAGGCCGGTGCGGCCGGGGTTGGCGGCGGTCGGGGCGAGTGCCTCGCGGACGGCGAGCACCAGCCGCAGGCCGTTGTCCGGGCCCCAGAGCAGCGCCCGGTCGCGCAGGGTGGCGATGGCGCGGGGGAGGGCGGCGGCGACGGCGGACCGGTCGGCCGGGGTGAGCGGGGTGGCGCCGGGGTGCGGCTTGACCTTGGACGGGCCGGTCAGCAGGGTCCGTACGGTGGCCAGGCCGGTGCCGTCCGGGGCGGTCGCCAGCGCCTCGGCGACCTGCAGGGTGAACCGGTCGAGGCGTTCCAGGGCGCGCAGCGCGGAGGCGCGCGAGGAGAGCCGGGCGGACAGCTGGGTGAGGTCGCCGGGGACGGGGTTCAGCAGGTCGGGACGGGACCGGAGCAGGGCGGCGATCGCGTCGTCGGGGCGGGCGCGCAGCTCCTCGGCGAGGGTGCGGGGGCCGGCGGGCGTCCTGCCTTGGCGTTGAGGGCCCTGCTGTGTGGTCATTCGACCTAGGTTAGTCGGGAGCACGGACGGCGGGGCGCGCTCGTGCGCGGGGTCGCGCCCGCGGACGGCGGCGGCCGCGATGGACTCGCGCGGGCGGGGCGCGGTGGGTACCGTCACGGCCGAGGGCGGTTCGGTGGGCGGCCGCGCTCTCCATGGGCGGGCCGGGCGAGGCGGGGTGTCGGTGATGACGGACGGCGAGTGGTGGCGCAAGAGCGGGCCGTGGAGCGAGCGGGCGGGGGCGTCCGGCGCCTCTGACACGTCTGGCGCGTCGGCTCCGTCGGCTTCGGGGGCTTCGTCGGCTTCGTCGGCTGAGGGCGCGGCGGGCGGACCGGCGGAGGACAGCGTGTACGGCCCCTCGGCCGCTTCCGGCGCGACGGGCGGCATCCCGAACGTGTCGCTGGACCTGCCGGGCGTCGCCGGTCCCGGGGGCGGCTCGGAGGTGATCCCGCCGCCGACGGTGCAGAGTTCGAGCCCGTGGACGATGACGATGCTCGACTTCTCGGACGCGCCGCAGCCCGCGCCGAAGCCGATCCCCGAGCAGCGCGCGGCCGAGGAGGCGGCGCGGCAGCAGCCGGTCGGGCCGGCCGGGGCGAAGCCGTCGAACCCGAAGCGGCAGCGGAAGGCGAAGGCCAAGGCCGCTCCCGCCGCCGGGGCGGGGGCGGGCCGGGGCGCCCGCAAGCCGTCCCCGCTGATCCTGCTGTCCTGCGGCCTGCTGGTCGGCGGCGCGGTGTCCGGCTTCTTCCCGGCCATGCTGGCGGGCTGGGGCCTCGGCTACCTGACCCGTCAACTCTCGGACTTCATGCGCAAGTTCGTGATCCTGGGGATCCCGTTGATCACGATGAGCGCGACCACCCTGTTCGCCATGAACCACGCCAAGCAGAGCGGCGGCGGCGCCGTCCAACCCGGCTCCCCGCTGGGCCAGTTCAGCTGGTCGATGGCGCCGGGCGTGCTGCGCACGGCCGCCGTGTTGACGGCGGTGGTCCTGCTGCTGCTCGGCCTGCGCCGCCGCCCGCCGCAGCAGGGCTGAGGCACGGGACCGGCCCCGCACCGGGTGGGTGCGGGGCCGGTCGTATGGTTGTTCGGTCGGGTCAGGCTCGGCGGCGACGCCACCAGACCATGGCCGCGCCGCTCGCGAGGAGCACGGCTGCGGTGCCCGCCAGGGGCAGGGCGTTGGAGCCGGTGCTGGCGAGGCTTCCGCCGCCACCGGTGTTGCCGCTGCCGCCGCTGGCCGGGGCCGGGGATGGGCTGGGGCTGGCGCCGCCGTCACCCGCCGGAGTGCCCGGCGCGGTCGTGGGCGTGGTCGTGGGCGTGGCGGTCGTGGGCGTGGCGGTCGGGGTGTCCGTCGGGCCGCCGGTCGGGGTGCCGGACGGTGTCGGCGTCGGGGTGTCCGTCGGTGTCGGAGTCGGCGTCGGCGTCGGCGTGGGCGTCGGGCCGTTGTCGACCGGCCCGCCGCCGCCGAGCAGCAGCTGGTCCTCGGTGTCCACCTTGTCGGTCATGGCCTTCACCGAGGTCCGCGTGGAGCGCGGCAGGTCCTTGTGCTTGGCCGTGAACTCGGTCGCGCCGATGTCCTGCTTGGGCGCCTGGGAGAGGTCGACGCCGCCCAGAACGCAGATCTTGCCGTCCTCTCCGCAGGGGTACTGGATGTCCCCCTGGGTCCAGGACTTGAGGAACTCGTCGTAGGTCTGGCGCGGAGTCCAGCTCCGGTTCTCGCCCCGGAGCGGCCACTGGGAGACGTCGTTGCTGTTGATGATCGACCGGTAGTCGGTGGCCTCCTGCTGGTCCTGCTGCCGCACGTACTCGGCGGCGACCCGGGCGCTGTAGACGCGGCGCAGGTCCGCGTACGCCGGGGCGGTGTTGACCTTGTGCTCGACGTCCGGGAGGACGATCTCGTGGACCAGCCGCTCGTAGGTGTGGACCTGGGCCTCGGTGAGGTTGCAGTCCCCGTTCGGGTTGTGGACGGTGGGACTCGCGGCCTCGGAGTTGACCTTCAACGGTGCGTCGATGATGTAGACGCCGTTCTCGTCGGCGCGGACCTTCGCAGGCTCGGGCACGATCCAGTTGCGGACGACCACCCCGCAGGGGAGGCCCGCGGCCCGCATGGCCTCCTGGAGTTTCTCGCCGAGGCCCTGACGCGGGTCCACGTCCTTGGACCAGTCGTGCTTCATCTCCAGGTCGGCCTGGAGCAGCACCCGCCCGGCGTCGGTCTTCCCGAAGGTCGGATCCATGATCCGGTCGGGCTGGTCAGGCATCAGGTTGACCCAGAACTTGTCCGGGCTCAGCGCGAGCCAGGTGAAGAAGGAGTCCGAGATGAGCTGCGCCTTCTCCTGGCCGCCCCAGCCGAGGTTCTGCTCGTCCTCGTCGGCCTTCTTGGCGGCGAACGCGTAGTTCAGCGCCTGGCCCTTGACCGGCTTGCCGACGTAGGAGAGTTGCAGGGTGGAGAAGTCCACGCCGCCCGGGCCGCGCACCCGCAGGCCGGCCGGGTCATCGGCGCGGATCCGGGCCATCCGCTCGGCCATGTCCTTCGGGGTGGGCATGGACCCCTCGATGTTCCGGGCGGCGCCGCCGGAGGGCTGCTTGGCCCCGGTGTTCATGTACGGGTCGGGCTTGGAGGTGTTCGGGTCGAACTTGGAGACGGGCACGCTGGTCGAGCGGTGCTCGTAGCTGCGCACCCGCGGGTTCGCCGGGTCCGAGCCCACGTCGGTGTTGACCTTGCTGAGGTACTTCTTGGTCGCGCTGGTCTTCTCCTCGCCGAAGACGTAGGTGACGCGCGCGGCCTTGCGCTGGGGATCCTGCAGGAAGGCCTTGTTCGTCGGGTCCTGGGTGGTGTCACGGCCGCCGCCGGCCTTGAACTCCAGGAAGTCGTTGGTCTTGTAGTTGACCGCGTCCCACTTGCGGACCATCGGCTTGTTGGTCTTCGGGTCGAGGACCGGCTTGCCGTCCTTGTCGAGGATCGGGATCTCCTCCTGGCAGAGCCAGTCGGGGCCGATCAGCCCGAGGTCCTTGACCACCTTCTCCTCGTAGAAGGCGCCTCGGCGGTTGTTGTTGTTCGGCAGGATGTAGGCGTCGGACAGCCACTTCTCGAAGGTGCCGTACTTCTTGTTCTGCGGGTCGCGGGCCAGGTACTCCTTGTACGTCGCGAAGAGGCGGTCCTCGGAGCCCTTGGGGTACTGCTCGTGCGGCTTGTCGAACTTTTTGAGGAACGCCTCCTGCTCGGCCGGGTCGGACGGGAGCGTGAGGCCGTCGAAGACCTGGCGCGGGGCGTCGTATGTGTACGAGTCCCAGGCGTTCTTGTCCCTGACGCTGTCGGGCGACGTGTCCCACGGGAAGGACGTCCCCTGGGTGCCGCCCTTCGTGTTCGGGTAGAGCTCGTCGCAGCGCTTGCCCTTCGCCGCATAGGCGGTGCCCTGCAGGCTGGGCAGGCCGGTGACCGCCAGGACGGCGGTGCAGGTGAGTGCGAGGCCGCCGCGCACCCAGATGCGCGCGCGGCGGGGTATCAGGTCTGTCACGTGGCTACTCCCCCAAGGAGCCCGGTGAAAAGGACGGCTGTTCGGGCGGCGCCCTGACGGACCCCCAATTGACGTGTGCGCCGCCGAAGTTCGAACAGTAGACGGTGGGCAGCGGTCGCGCCCTTCGATTTGACGCCCTGCCGAACGTCAACTCGCCTTGCACACAGGACCGTTACGCTCCGGTAGCAGGATCGGTCGTAGGCTGCCGGCATGGATCCGATCGACACCCCCGAGTGGGCCGACAATCCCCGGCTGGCGGATTGGCTCGCCGCACAGCGCGCGGCGTTCCCCGCGTGGGCGCAGGAGAGTGGGGGCGGCTGGGACTTCGAGCCCGCCTCGCTGGACCGCCTCCAGGCGCTGCTCCTCAGCCGGTTCGACACCTGGGAGGAGGTACGGGCAGCCCGGGACACCCCGCTGCTGGAGGTGCCCGCCTGGTACTTCGGTGAGACGCTGGTCCGCCGCTGCGGGGTGGTGTGGCGCTGCATTCCGGTGCTGCCGGTTCCCCGCCCGCCGGCCGGCGGCTACCCGCTGGTGACGTACGCCCGGAACGGCCTGACGGAGTACGAGCGGGACTGCCTGGAGGACATGGAGGAGCGGATGGAGTTCTCCATCCCGCTCGTCGAGCCGGCCGACGCGATCGGCTCCCTGTTCGTGGCCGAGGGCGGTCGGATCGCGGACTGGATCGGCTGGTTCGACCGCTTCCAGGAGTGGCGCCGCAGTCTGCCGACCGACATCTACTGACCCGCCCGGACCCCGTCGGCAGAGCGCCGCGGAGCCGGTCCGGAGGGGCGGCATCGGACGGCGTGGCCCCGGGGCCCGTTGCCAAGCCTGCCGCCTTCGTGGCGGCGGCAGGGCCCGGATCCGCTGTGACCTCGGAGGGCTCAACGGCCTTGCGGCGCCGCCATGCTGAGGATTCCGGCGAGAACGGCGGCCGGGTCGTCGGTGGGGAGCGCGTGCCCGGCGCCGGGGACGACCTCGACCCGGGCGGCGGGGACGAGCCGGTGCAGCCGCTCGGAGACGGCCCGGGGGTCGTTCATGGCGCTGCGCTCGCCGAGCAGGAAGAGCGCGGGGGCGCTCAGGCGGCTCAGCTGTTCGTCGCCGAGGGTGTCGGCCAGTGGCAGGCGGCGGCGGAAGCCCATCGAGGCGCGCATCAGGGCCATCAGCTCGGTCTCCAGGATGGCGCTGTTGCCGACCGCCTTGGCCAGCCGGGGCCGGAGCGGGCGCGGGGCCAGGGCGGCGAGGCCGCCGAGGATGACCCAGGTGTAGAAGCGCCGTCCGACGTCGGCGAGGCCCGCCGGGTCGACCAGGGTGAGGGTGGCGGTCCGTCCGGGGTGGCGGATCTGGTGGTGGAGGGCGATCCAGCCGCCGTAGGAGCAGCCGACCAGGTGGGCGGCCGGGAGGTCGAGGGCGGCGAGCAGTTCCTCCAGCCAGTCGGCGGCGTCGTGGCCGTCCGTGATCGGGGCGCTCTGCACGCTGGCGCCGGGTTCGCCGACGGTGTCCACGGCGAGGACGGGGTGGTGTGCGGCGAGGCGCTCGACGTACGCGTGCCACATCAGGGCGTTGCCGCCGGAGCCGGGGAGCAGCACGATCGGCTGCCCGTGCTCGGGGCCGGCGCGGTGGACGCGGGTGGTGCCGTAGCTGGTCGGGATGTCGAGCGGGGTGCGCTGCCCGGGCCAGAGTTCGGTGAGCGCGTGCTCGTACGCGGTGCGGAAGCGGGCTTCGGCCTTGCCGTTCTTGAACTCGCTGATTCGCATGGTACATGTGTATCACAGGCATGATACGGGTGTACCAAGAGGGGTCGAGAGAGGCCGAGAGGGGCCGGAGAGGAAGGACGAGCCGTGGCCGAGAAGGTCGACCATGAGGAGCGCCGGCGGCAGATCGCCGAGGCCCTGCTGCGCATCGCGGACACCGAGGGCCTGCAGTCCGCCAGCATGCGGGCGGTCGCGACCGAGGCGGGCGTCTCGCTGCGCCTTGTGCAGTACTACTTCACGACCAAGCAGGGCCTGCTGCTGGACGCCCTCGCCCGCCTCGGCACCCAGCTCCAGGCCCGGATGGAGCGCTGGATCGGCGAGGCCCGCGCCCCCCGGGAGGTGGTGACGGCGGTCCTATCCTGCATCCTGCCGACGGACCCGGAGAGCCGCCGGATCACCCGGACGTACGCGGCGTACTACGCGCTGGTGCTCAGCGACCCCGAAGTACTGGAGCAGCAGGCCGCGCAGCCGCCGGTGGTGCTGGAGGGTTTCCTGGTCAAGCAGTTGCGCGCGGCGCAGGAGGCCGGGGGGATCGCGCCGGGGCGTGACGTCGAGATGGCGGCGGCCGGACTGTTGGCGATGGTCAACGGGCTGGGCTCCAGCGTCCTGGGCGGACAGCGCACCGGCGAGCAGGTGTTGGCGATCCTCACCCACCACCTGGACGAGCTGTTCCGGGCGCCCCGCGCTGAGTGAGGCCACATCCGCGCGCCTCCCGTGTCACATTCGCCCCGCGCGATCCGTCGGTGGAGCAGTGGAGCAACACCGATGGCACGAAGGGACGACAGCGAGATGCTGACGAACATCATGTACGTGACGGTCTACGTCACCGACCAGGACCGCGCCCTGGAGTTCTACACCGACCGGCTCGGCCTGGAGAAGCGCGTCGACCACCCCGGCCCCGACGGCCGCTTCCTGACCGTGGCCGCCCCGGGCAACCCGCTGGAGATCATTCTGTGGTCGCACGCCCCGGCCGCGGGGCAGCCCGCCGGACGCGAGTCCGGCGCAGCCGCGCCCGGCCCGGTCTTCCTGGAGTCGGACGACCTGCGGGCGGACTTCGAGGTGCTGCGCGAGCGCGGTGTGGTCTTCGAGCAGCCCGAGCCGGAGGACTACGGCTTCGGCATCCGCATCGAGGCCGTGGACCCGGACGGCAACCGCATCTCCCTCCGTCAGCGCGCCGCCTGGCAGGGCTGAGACGCACGGTCGGCGCCCGGCCCCCTCGGGCCGGTGCCGGGTGACGGGACGCGCGGGGAGGGGCGGCACCCGTCGGCAGCAGGGGGTTAACACCCCTACGGGACGGGTGCTTTCCCCGTTCTTCGGGCCCATCCCGGCGGACCAGACTCGGGGCATGCCCACACAGCCCGTGACGATGACCAAGGCCGTTCCCGAGACCTTGCCCGCCACCGCCCCGCACGCCACCGCCCCGCAGCCGGACGGCCTCGGCAGCGACTTCGCCCAGTTGAGCCGCCGGATAGCCGCCGAGGGCCTGCTCGACCGGCGCCCCGGCTACTACACCGTCCGCGCGGGCCTGGTGCTCGCCGGGTTCATCGGCGGCTTCTACGCCATGTTCGCGCTGGGCGACACCTGGTGGCAGCTCGGCCTGGCGGCCGCGATGTCCGTCGTCTTCGCCCAGGTCGGCCTGATGACCCACGACCTGGCGCACCGCCAGGTGTTCAGCCGGCGTCTGCCGAGCGAGGCGGGCGGCCGGATCGCCGCCAACCTGCTGATGGGCATGAGCTACGGCTGGTGGATGAACAAGCACACCCGCCACCACGCCAACCCCAACCACGAGACCCGGGACCCGGACGTCTCCCCGGACCTCGTCGTGTGGTCGCAGCGGCAGGCCCGGCAGGCGAGCGGCCTCGCCCGGTTCATCGGCCGCCGCCAGGCCTACCTGTTCTTCCCGCTGCTCCTGCTGGAGGGCCTCAACCTCAGCTTCAACAGCTTCCGCGCGCTGCGCGGCCCGGTGGTGAAGCGCCCGCTGCTGGAGGGCGCCCTGCTGGTGGTCCACTTCGCGGCCTACTTCGGCCTGGTCTTCGCCGCCCTGCCGTTCGGCAAGGCGGTCGCCTTCCTCGCCGTGCACCAGGCGCTGCTCGGCGTCTACCTGGGCTGCGTCTTCGCCCCGAACCACAAGGGCATGCTGATGGTGACGCCGGAGATGCGGCTCGACTTCCTGCGCCGCCAGGTGCTCACCTCGCGCAACGTGCGCGGCAACGCGGTCCTGGACTCGGTGATGGGCGGCCTCAACTACCAGGTGGAGCACCACCTCTTCCCCAGCATGCCGACCCCGGCGCTCCGGCGGGCAGCCCGGATCACCCGGGAGTTCTGCGCCGAGAAGGGCATCCCGTACTACGAGACCGGCCTGCTCCGCTCGTACCGCGAGATCCTGGCCCACCTGCACCGGACGGGCGAGCCGATCCGGTCCGGCGGCTGAGGGGCGTGTTCGGGCCCGTACGATGCCCGTACGCAACGGAGGCTTGGGGGAGCAGGCGAATGCGGGCGTTCGTACGGCGGTTTTTGACCGTGGTGTTGTTCGCGGTACCGGTGGTCCTGGTCTCGGGCGTCGGCCTGGTGTGGTGGGGGATCCGCAGTGCGACGGCGATCCCGGACCCGCCGGACGTCCCGGGGCTGGCGAAGGCCCCGGAGACCGTGGAGGCCCGGCGGGCGGCGACGGAGCTGACGGATGGGCAGGTCGGCCGACTGCCCGAACTGTTGCCGTGGGCCGAGAAGTTGGGGAGCTCGACGGTCGACGTCTGCCAGTCGGAGCACCGGGGCAACATGGTGGCGCTGATGAGCCCGGGCGCCTGGTCGCCGGCGGCCTGTGGCCGGACGGTGAACGTGTACCTGGCCTTCGACGGGGGCGACGTCCGGGCGCGCCTGGCCGACCTGGACCGGTATCTGGACGCCCAGGGCTGGCGGAGCGCCGACATGTGGAAGGGGCTGGTCGCGGCCGACCAGTACGCGCACCAGACGTCCCGCGACGCGACGCCGGAGGAGGTCGCGAAGGCGGCGGCGCGGCCGATCGCCCCGTCCGTGGGGTTCATCCGGTCGGAGGGGAAGGCGGTGCGGACGGAGCTTCGCGTCGAGGTGGGCGAGGGGTCGCGGAGCTACCGGGAGACCGGCGAGGACGCCTGGTACCAGGACCACGGCACCCGGCGGTACCGGAACGATGATGAGCACCGGTCGGAGTACCTGTCCTGGCAGCCCGTCCGGCCGGCCGACGTGCTGAAGCCGGCCGAGGGCCGGTACGTGGTGCTCCTCGGCTTCACCACCACGTACGCGGAGGAGAAGGGCCGGGACACCCCCCGCTAGCCGGGTGCGATCTGCTTGAGCCGACCGAGGATGCCAAGCCGGATCCACTCGTCGCGGCGGCTGGAGCAGTTCGTCGAAGACGATCCGGCCGCCGATGCGAGGGCGGTGGCAGCGCGGGGGATGGTTCGGGTGGTAGGTCGGCCGCTGGGATCACCGAGTGCCGCGGCCCCATGCTGGAGGCCGATGCGTTGGGCCGGCTCCGTGCCCGTGCGGGCTTGTTCGCCTGACGGTCGAGCGGTCCGTCTCGTGCGGGGTGCGCATGGGCGTGCGGAAGGGCCTGCGGAAGGGCGAAGACTCCGTGCGGAGTCTTCGCCCCCGGGGGTGGAGGTCAGGCGGTTTCGATGGGGAGGCCGGCCTCGACCCAGTCCTGAATGCCCTCTCGGTACTTGCGGACGTTGGTGTAGCCGAGGTTGGTGAGTCGGTCGGCGACCTGTCCGCTGTTGGGGCATGCCGGGTTGGAGCAGTAGGTGACGATCGCGGCGTCGCGGTCAGGGAGCACGGTGGGCGCCTGGGCGTCGACGTCGGCCAGGACCAGTGCCAGGGCACCGGGCAGGTGCTGCTGGGCGTAGTACTCGCCGCCGAGCGCGTCGACGACGGTCACGGAGCCGGTCTCGATCGCAGCTGCCAGCTCGTCACGGGTGATGAGTGCGGTCATGCCACTGCCTCCAAGGGAATCGGACTACAGTCCTGTTATGGCTCAAGACAGTAACGGACTTCAGTCCGGTTCGGCAATGCCGCTGAAACTACTGCGGACGCCGCCTCCCAAGGAGCGCGCGGACGCAGCCCGCAACCGGGTCGCGGTACTGGAAGCGGCTGCCAGGCTGTTCGCCGAGCAGGGCGTCGACGCGGTGTCCATGGATCAGGTGGCCGCAGCCGCCGGCGTCGGCAAGGGCACCCTGTTCCGCCGGTTCGGTGACAAGTCGGGGCTGGCTGCCGCACTGCTGGACGCCCGCGAACGCGTACTGCAGGAAGCGATCCTGCACGGGCCGCCCCCACTCGGCCCCGGGGCCCCGGCCGACGAGCGCCTGACCGCGTTCCTCCACGCCTACTTCGACTACCTGCTGGAGCATCTGGCGCTGGTCCGGATGTCCGAGACCGCCACTCCCGGAGCCCGGTACAGGATCGGGGCCTACCGGTTCTGGCACCGCCATGTGGCGATCCTCCTCGCCACCGCACCCGACCCCGACCACGCCGCCCACGCGCTGCTCGCCGCCCTGGCAGCCGATCACGTCGCCGCACTCCTGCCAGAGCTCGGCGAACAGCGGATGCGCGCCGGCCTGCTCCGTCTCGCCTCGGCGATGCGATGATCCCGCCCTGCGATCCCGCCTATCTGCGTGAGTTCTAAGTAGGAAGATCAGTCCGGCAGGCCGCCACACCGCCCCGTCGTCCGGACAGCCCGAGCCAACGGCCGGAACGGCTCAGAAGGCCCCACGGCCCGGCCCGGCGACGGTGGGGATCTCTAGCGGATGTCGGCGATGGCGACCGTGGTGGAGTGGTCGTCGGCCTCGGTGAGGAGGGCGCCGCCGGGGGCCCAGAGGGCGGCGCCGCCGCAGCCGGTCCAGGGGCCGGAGGGGCCGACGTGGTTGGCGAGGACGACGTGGAGGTTCGTGTCCTTGGCGATGGACGGGTAGAGCGTGGCGCGCTCGTGGATGCCGTTGCCGGTGCCGTAGAGGGAGCTGGCGAGGTGGACGTCGCAGCCGTCGGCGGCGCCGCGGGCGGTGAGGCCCGGGAAGTGGTTGTCGAAGCAGGTGGCGAGGGCGAAGCGGAGGCCGTCGAGTTCGAAGCGGCCGTCCTGGTCGCCGGGGGTGAAGATGCCCTGCTCGTGCTCGTAGAGGTGCTGCTTGAGGTAGGTGGTGATGAGTTTGCCGTTGCTGTCGTAGACGTACGTGCCGATGGCGGGCCGGGGGCCGTCGGTGGGGACGGCGCAGTTGAGGACGACGGCGATGCCAGTGGCCCGGAGGGGTGCCAGGCGGGGGTCGTCCGGGGTGACCCAGAGGGTGGGATCGGCGGCCAGGGCGTCGAGTTCGTAGCCGGTGAGGGCGAACTCGGGGAAGACGATCAGCTCGGCGCCCTGGGCGCGGGCCTGCTCGGCGAGGGCTACGAGTTGCCGGACGTTGGCGGGGATGTCGGCAGGGACGCAGCTGAGCTGGGCGGCAGCGATCTTCATGGCGGCCAGCATGGCATGGGGTGGGAGTAGGAAGTCGGCCTGGCCGACTTCCTACTCCGGGGAGCTCAGGCGTGGTGGTCGAATTCGCCGGCCTTGATGCCGCGGAGGAGGGCGGCGAGGGCGGCGGAGGTGGTGCTGAGTATGAGGTGGCCTTCGTCCGACTCTCGGAGCTCGACGGCATCGTCAACCCTGCGAACCTCAACGCAAGCGTTGCTTGCGCCGGAGTAGCTGGACTTCTGCCAGGTGGGGCTATCCATGCTTGCTCTCGATCTCCTTCTTGATGCTTCGAATGAAGTCTCGTGAGTCCTCCTCTGAGAGCGCAACAGATGACAAGCGCGTGAGCATCTCGCGATAGCTCGCGAGTTGTGCAGGAGAGTCGGAGATCAGGAGGTTGTGAGTAGTGTCGATCTGGAGCGTATCCAGCTCTGTCACGAGGCCCGCTGCGTAGGTGAAATTTTCGCTCGGACCCGGCAGGGACTCAACGTCGAACGGCACTGCACGGATGGCAATCTCCGGGTCTTCTGAGTGCTTGATCAGCTCGTCAAGCTGTTCGATGAGGATTTTTGGGCCGCTGAACTGCATGCGGAGCGCTGCCTCGTGGATGAACGCCTGAACCGGCGTACCGTTCGGGCGGACGATGTGTTGTCGCTTCATTCGGAAGTCGAGCCGAACATCGAGTTCGTGGCGAGGCAATGGCGGGATCGCTCGGGTGAAGACCGAGTTCGCGTATGCCTCGGTCTGAAATAGGCCATGAATGAACGTAATCGTGTAGATGGTGAGGCGGTTCGCGGTTCCTTCGAGCTCGGCGAGATCGAGCAGGTCGGCGGAGACCGTGCCGCGGTAGTCCTGCCACCAGCCTTGTCCCCGCTCGGTAGTCATCTCTGCGAGGGCGTCGATCAGGGGCTGGTTGGTGCACATGCATGCGGCGGCGATGGTCCGCAGTCGCTCGACGCTGATCCCGCTCTTGCCGGTCTCCATCTGAGTGACCTGGGCGGCGTGGATTCCGAGTTGGCGTGCCAGCTGGCTGCCGCCGAGGCCGGCCTGCTCCCGCATCCTTCGCAGCTCAGTCCCCACCCGCCGTTGGCGCAGGGTTGGGTTCGGTCGAAGGGCCATGGCGTCCTCTCTGCGGATGGTGAGACCAGTGTGCCCCACGTTAGAGGGAAGATTTCCGGGAAGGTCTTAAGCGAAAGACCATGTGCGCTATGGTCGTTCTCACAGCGATCCGACGGATCGTCAGTAATGCGCGCTGTCCACACCGCAGAGCAGTCATGCCCATCGGCCTGGCCTGGCTCACGGCGACGTGTCCGCCGGTTCTCCACCCCACCTCACGCCGGGAGATCTCCCATGCGTCAGTGCAACACGCCCTCCCTCACCCTCGCCCGGCAGTCCCTCCAGGACGCCATGACCCGCCTCGGCTGGCCGCCCTCGGGCACCTTCGACGCCGAACTCGCCCTCGGCGAGCTGATCGTGAACGCCTGGAACCACGCGAACACCCCCGCGCCGGTCGTCCAGATCCTCGCCATCACCCAGCACACCCTCCGAGTGGGCGTCTCCGACGAGAGCCCGGTGCTGCCCGAGATGCAGTCCCTCGACCTCCTCGCCGAGTCCGGCCGGGGCCTCCAACTCGTCGCGGCCCTCACCAACCGCTGGGGCGTCGACCCCCAGAAACGCGGCAAGACCATCTGGTTCGAGTGCGAGCTGGGCGGTGCCCAGTGAAGCGCCGCTTCCCCATGAAGCCGACCGACCCCCGGATCCGCGCCTACACCGACGACCACATCCGCACCCTCCTCGCCGAACTCCAGGAGCGCGGCAAGAAGTTCGGCCTCATCTGGCCCTCCGCCGACCTCGACCACACCCTCGACGGCCGCGTCCTCGTCCGCTTCAACACGGCGCCGGCCTCGACGTTGCTGAACCTCCTCGTCCTGCTCCTCGACGCCGACCGCGAGCACCCGTGCGATTCCTGATCGGGGCGGCCTTCGCCGTCCTCCTCGCCCTCGCGATCGCCACGGTCGCCCTGGGCGTCATCACCGCCCTCAGGGCGACCCCGCCCGACGAGGACGCCTGAGCGCGAACAGCCGAAGAGGGCCGTCACCGCCCCCGGCGATCACGGCCCCCTGGCCCCGCTGTTCCGCCCGCCCCGCTCAGCTCTTCCTCTCGAACCCCGCCAGCAGTCCGCGCGGGTCGAAGGTCACCCGGATCCGGACGATCTTCCCGTTCTCCACGTGCATCCAGTTCGCCGTCGGCGCCGGCGGCGCAACCGTAGTGCGCAGCTCGAACCAGGTGATCACCTCGTCCCCCTCCGCGACCCGCACCTTCACGTCGATCTTCTCCAGCACCTGCCCGAGCCCCTTCAGCCCGCCCAGCGCCTCCTCGATCCCGGACGCCGTGCCCAGCGCCCCGACGAAGTCGACGTCCTCGGCCAGCAGTCCCCGGAGCGTGTCGAAGTCACCCGCCTCCCAGGCGGTGAAGTAGGTCTCGGCAAGCTCGCGCGCAGTCTTCGTCGTCGTCATGCCTCAATCCTCCGCCGGGCCAATCCATCCGTCCAACATATAGATCTGATGCCTGATATCACTATTGGCGATGGAAGTGGCGCTGAGTGAATGTCAGCTATAGCCGTTTCGGTGACCGCCAACCAGCCCGGCATGGGAGGAGGAGCGGCAGACCGTGCCGGTGCGCACCGAGGCCGTCCCCGTCGAGCGCGTGCGACTGGTGACCGAGGAGCGCGTCGAGCAGCAGACCGTCACCGGTCGGGTGCGCAAGGAGCGCATCGATGCCGACCTCCCGGACGGGAAGAAGGCGCGGATGCAGGGCAAGGAGATCCGGGGTGAGGGCCGTCGGCGGTGACGGTCCCGCCGGGCCGTGACCGGCCCGTGCGGTGACGGCCCGCCCCCGCCGAAGCCGTCCGGCGCGCCCGTTGCATATCGTCACCGGTCATGGAGATGCACCAGCTGCGCTACTTCGCCGCCGTGGTCGACGAGGGGTCCTTCACGGCAGCCGCCAACCGCCTGCACGTCAGCCAGTCCGGCATCAGCACCCAGGTGGCCAAGCTGGAGCGCGAGTTGGGGCAGCAGCTGCTGGAACGTTCCGGCCGCCGGGTCCGGCTCACCCCGGTCGGCGAGGCCGTCCTCCCGCTGGCGAAGAGCGCCCTGGCCACCCTGGACGCCATCCAGCACACCGCCGCCGAGTTCGCCGACGCGGTGCGCGGCCGGGTGCGGCTCGGCATGATCACCGGCTGCTCGATCCCGCCCTTCCTGGACACCGTCGCCGAACTCGGCCACACCCACCCGGGCATCGAGCTGAGCCTGCACGAGGACCACTCCGACCTGCTCCAGTCCCACGTTCTCGCCGGCTCCCTCGACCTGGCCCTGATCGGCTACGCGGGCGAGGTCTCCCCGGGCCTGGAGGCCACCGTCGTCATCGACGAGCCGATCGCCGCCGTCGTCCCGGCCGGGCACCCGCTCGACCGGAACACCCTCCAACTCGCCGACCTGGACGGCGAGAAGATCCTCTGCCTGTCCCAGGGAACCGGCATCCGCGCCGCCTACGAGCGCTCTTGCGCCCAACTCGGCCTCGGCGCCCGGGTGGACATCGACGCCAGCTCCCCGGTCGCCCTGCTCCGCCTCGCCGAGCGCGGCGCGGGCGTCGCTGTGCTCAGCACCTCCTCCGCGCAGGGCGCCGGCCTGCGGGCCGTGCCGTTCGTCGATGCCGCTACGAACGCCCGGCTCGGGCTGGTCGCCCGCCGCGACCAGCAGTCCCCGGCGGTCCGGCTGCTCCTCGCCAAGCTCGGTACGGCCATGTGTTCCGACTGATCGTCATACGACTCACTCAGGGGCGTGGCGCCACTACTCCGTACGAGTGATGGCCGGTGGCGTTCCGCATCCGAGGTCGATCGTGGGCAGCCACGATGTGTGCGAATCGTGTGCCCGCCGTGTAGGCGGGCAACCGCACCCCTGACTTGTTGAGGACACCTCCATGTCTACCCTCCGCATCCCCCGCAGCCTGGGCGCCTTCGCCAGCGCGACCGCGCTGCTCGCCCTGGCCGCCGGAATGCCCGCGACCGACGCCGCCGCCGCGAAGCCGCGCGTCGCCTCGGCCCCGGGCCAGATCGTCAATGTGGCCACCGGCTACGTCCTGGACAGCGGCGGTGACACGAGCGCCAACCGTGTCCCCGCCTACCTGTACAAGGACGCCACGAACCGCTCCAACAACCTGAAGTTCACGTACGACCCGGACACCAAGAAGATCCGCAACGTCGCCACTGGCTACGTGCTGGACAGCGGTGGTGACACGAGCGCCAACCGTGTCCCCGCCTACCTGTACAAGGACGACGCCAACAGCTCCTCCGACAACCTGAAGTGGGACTACAACCCCAGCACCAAGCGGATCCGGAACGTGGCGACCGGCTACGTGCTGGACAGCGGTGGTGACACGAGCGCCAACCGTGTCCCCGCCTACCTGTACAAGGACGCCACGAACCCCTCCAACAACCTCAAGTGGGACTCGCCGATCTTCACGAACCCGGACACCAACGGCGTCTGCCTGGACGCCGGCAACACCCGCAACAACGGTGACCAGGTGCGGGTTTGGAAGTGCCTGGCCCACACCAACCAGCGGTTCACGATCGACGACAACCACGTGAAGGTCGATGACACGATCGGCTCCGGCAGCGAGATGTGCCTGGACGCCGGGAACAGCCGCAACAACGGCGACAAGGTGCGCCTCTGGCAGTGCCTCGACCACCCGAACCAGCGGTGGATCGTCCGCGACGGACAGTTCGTGCTCAAGGACACGATCGGCACCAGCCGGGAGATGTGCCTGGACTCCGGCAGCTACCGCAAGAACGGCGACCCCGCCATCATCTACCAGTGCGGCAGCACCAACCCCAACCAGAAGTGGATCGTCCAGCACGGCTACATCAAGCTCGCGGACACCCTGGTCTGAGGCAGGACGTCACCCCCTGAGCCCGCTCGCCGATGCCGTCGGCGGGCGGGCTCAGGCCTTCCAGTGCGGATCACGCCCGGACGCCGCCAGCGCGCGGTCCCACGCGGAGGCGTCGTCCGGCAGCGCCACGGCTGGGGCGAACCCCGCGTACTGCCGGTACAGTTCGGCGTTCTCCTCGACGATCTCGCCGACCAGCACGGCGAGCTCCTCGTCGACCTCGATCTCCCCGCCGACCGCCCGGGCCACGTCCCAGCCGTGCAGCACCAGTTCCAGGATCAGCATCCGGGCGATCCCCACCGCCGGGACGGGGGATCCGCCGAGGTCGACGTCCCCCGCCCAGGCGGCCGGTTCGCCCCAGGCCGCCACCGCCCGCTCCAGCTGCGTCGCGTACGCCGAGCGCCAGTCGGCATCGGCGGTGAAGTCGCGGGAGCTCAGCTCCTCGGGCAGCTCGGTGCGCCGGGCCCGGTGCTCCAGGCCGTGCGAGGTGTAGAGCACCCAGTGGTTGATCAGCGCCCGCGCGTCGAACTCCCCGCAGGGTGTCGGCGCGTCCAGCCGCACCCCGGCCGGGACGGCGGCGGCGACGCCGGAGGCGGCAGTGGCGGCGCGGACGAGGAACGGGTGCATCGGGTGAGCGTTCATGCCACCAAGCCTGCCCCTGGCCCCGCCGCGGGGTCTTGAAGAAACGCGACGGCTAGCCTGGCCGTCATGGACTCCTCCGAACCCGAGCTCGGCCGTGGCGTGCTCCACCCGGCCCGGGCAGCCGAGCTGATCAGTGTGGAGCGGCTCGCGCCCGCGCCTGAACTGGCGCGGTTCGTGGAGTTCTACTGGCTGGTGCGCTGGGACCTGATCGGCCATCCGCCGTACGAGCAGAAGGTGCTCGCCCACCCCAACGTCCACCTCGTCTTCGAGGCCCCGCGGGCCCTCGTCTACGGGGTGGACCGCTCGCTCTTCGTGCGCCGTCTCGAAAACACCGGGCACGTGCTGGGCGTGAAGTTCCGCCCCGGCGCCTTCCGGCCCTTCGCCGGGCACCCGGTGAGCGACCTCGCCGACCGGGCCGTCCCCGCCGCCGAGTACTTCGGCGCCGAGGCGGACCGGATCAACGCCCGGATCCTCGACGAGCCGAGCGCCGAACTCGTTGACGACTTCCTTCGCCCCCGCCTCCCCGCGCCCGATCCGGTCGCCGAGGAGGTCGCCGCGATGGTGGACCGGATCACCGGCTCCCCGGACCTGTGCCGGGTGGACGAGCTGGCCCGCGAGTCGGGCGTGACCGTCCGCAGTCTCCAGCGGCTGTTCGCCGCGTACGTCGGCGCCACGCCGAAGTGGGTGCTGCGCCGCGCCCGGCTGCACGAGGCCGCCGAACGCGCCGCGACGGAAGGCAAGTTGGACCTGGCGGCGCTCGCCGTGGAACTCGGCTACGCCGACCAGGCCCATCTCACCCGGGACTTCACCGCAGCGGTGGGCATCTCCCCGGCCCGCTACGCGAGTTCGACGTAGATCAAGCCGCGGCAGCCGCCGCGGCAGCCGCCTCGGCCGCGGCCCGGCCGCGGGCGCCGGCCCGCTTGGCGTAGGCCATCGTCCAGTACACCAGTGCGCCGATCACCACGTACGGAAGGATGTTGTTGATCGTCACCACCGTGCCGTGCGACAGCGTGTAGACGAACACGATCCGCAGCGCGGCCTCCAGCGCGAAGGCGATGCCCCACACGACGGTCAGGTTGCGCTGGACCCGGCGGAAGCCCTCGTACTGCCACATCGAGTTCCACCAGGAGATCATCTCCGGGGTGCCGTCGGTGGCGAACTTGCGGCCGAAGTAGAACATGATCGGCTTCGGCGCGGCCAGCGAGGCCAGGTAGAGCACGCCGAGCAGGCCGGAGACGAAGGAGTCCTTGGCCAGCAGCATCTTCGGGTCGGTCGGGCCGATCAGCGCGACGACCAGGGTCAGACCGACGAAGACCAGCGAGACGATGGCGAACTCGTCGATCCGGCGGTGCCAGGCCAGGTAGATCACGGTGTCGACCACCGGGCCGAGGCCGGAGAGCAGGATGGCGGTGGACTCGCTGTAGCCGTGGTCGTGCAGCTGGTTGTAGATCATGATCGGGGCGACCACGTTGAACGCGATGCTGATCAGCCAGCCGAGCGCGGCGGCCTTCCCCTTGCGGTCGGGAGCGGTCGGAGCTACCGCAGTTGACATGGTGCTGTCCCCCGGGACGAAAGATGTGTGACGGGCGGCGCCATTGTGGCGTAAGCGCCGTCGGCTGCACAGCCCCGATGGAGTCGACTTGTCGTCAATCCGCGGACTACGCCCCGAGGAAGCGCTGCAGCGCGTCCAGCATGAAGTTGGCGCCCGTGTACCCGACCCCCTGGAACCACAGCTGGTCGTCCACCGGGAACGCCCGGAACGCCTTGACCGCCCCGAGCGCCTGCCAACCCGGGCTCGCCAGCGCCGCAGTGGTGCCCGCCTTCGCCGGGTCGCCGTACGTCGCGTACAGCAGCAGGTCGCCGTCCGCCTTGGCGATCTGGTCCAGCGGGATCTCGAAGTCCGACTGGTCGACGTTCTGTGCGTCCGGCCGCCCCACCTCGGCGTCGGCGAGCACGGTCCCGGGGAAGCTCTGCCGCCCGAACAGCCGGATCCCGCCGCCCTCGACGAACCGCACCAGGCTCACCCGGCGCCCGGACAGCTTCGCCGCCGACAGCGCCTGCACCACCTGCCCGGCGTGCTTCTGGTACGCGGCGACGAAGGCCGCCGCGGCCGCCACCCGGCTCAACGCCTGGGCGTGCAGCTGGAAGTTCGCCTTCCACGGCGCCCCGGTGGTCTGGGTGAGCACGGTCGGGGCGATCTCGCGCAGCTGCTCGTACCGGTCACCGTCGCGGGCCTGGCTGGAGAGGATGAGGTCCGGCCGCAGCGCCCGTACGGCGGCGAGGTCGGGCGCGCCGACCGGGCCGACCTGCCGGATGCCCGCGGTGCGGGAGGCCGGCCAGTAGTCGGGGAAGCGGGTGTCGGCGGCCGGGAGCGCGGCGCCGACCGGGGTGATGCCCAGGGTCAGCGCGGAGTCGAGCACGTCGGTGTCCAGGACGACCACCCGCTGGGGCTCGCCCGGCACCAGCACCGGCCCGTTCGCGGCGTTCACCGTCACCGGCGGCGCCGGGGTGGGGGACGGCGAGCCGCTCGCCTCGAAGCCGTCCGGGGTGGGCGGCTGCGAACCCCCGGAGGAGGACGTGCACGCCGTGAGCGCGGCCCCGCCGAGGCCGGCGAGGAACGTACGGCGGGCGATCCGGGGCATCGGCGGGTCCTCGGGCGTGAGGCTGCGGGGGTGCGTCGATTATGTCCGAAATCGGGCGTGAAGTCGTGAAGCGCCGTCAAGCCTCCACAGGGTCGACGGGGTCGACGGGGTCGACGGGGTCCACGGCGTCCACGGCGTCCACGGGTTCCGCCCTCGCCGCCCACGGAGCGCCCGGAACGACCAGCGGGGTGCCCGTCACCGGGTCCGGCACCACCACCGAGTCCAGCCCGAACACCTCCCGCACGCCGACGGTCTCGGAGAGCGGCACGTCGCGGCTGCCGACCGCCAGGCTCAGCAGCACCGCGACGGCCAGGACGACCAGTGCGGCGGCGAGCCACAGGATCCGGTGACGGGGAAGTCCGCCGCCTGCCCGGTGGTGCGGTGATGTCGGTCATGAGCCCTCTCCGCAGAAAACTCAGGTAAACCTAAGTTCCGCCGCGGAGGTGGGGCAAATCGCCTCGTCACGGCCAGTTCCCCTTCGGTAGCCTGACGACATGCCTGCGACCTCACCCGCCCCGCTCACCGTCGGCTTCGACCTCGACATGACGCTGCTGGACACCCGGCCGGGCATCCACGCCACCTACCGGGCGCTGTCCGCCGAGACCGGCACCCACATCGACGCGGACCTCGTGGTCACCAGGCTCGGCCCGCCGCTGCTGGACGAGATCCGCAACTGGTTCCCGGAGGCCGAGGCGGAGCGGGCCGCGAACCGCTACCGCGAGCTCTACCGCGACCACGCCTTCGCGCCGACGGTGCCGCTGCCCGGCGCGCACGCCGCCGTCGAGGCGGTCCGCGCCCGCGGCGGCCGGATCGCGGTGATCACCGGCAAGTACGAGCCGAACGCCCGCCTCCACCTGGAGCACGCCGGGCTGAAGGCCGACACCGTGATCGGCGACCTGTGGGCGGAGACCAAGGGCGAGGCGCTGCGGGCGAACGGCGCGAGCATCTACGTCGGCGACCACCTCGGCGACATCGTGGGCGCCCGGCACGCGGAGGCCGTCGCGGTCGCCGTGGCCACCGGCCCGTACGGCGCGGACGAGCTGCGCGCGGCCGGGGCGGACGTGGTGCTGGCCGACCTCACCGGCTTCCCGGAGTGGCTCGACCGGCACCTCGGGTCGCGCTAGGCGGCTCTAGGCGGGCTGCTGGGGCTCCAGCCGGCGGCGCTGCGCCCGGGCGTTCAGGAACAGCCCGGTCAGTGCGGCCAGGAACCCGGCCGGCATCAGCATGCTCAGCCAGTACATGGCCGTCGGCAGCGGCGTCAGGTGCAGGAACAGCGGGACGAAGGTGACCAGGGTGGCGAGCGCGCCCAGGCCGAACACGACCGTCCCGGCCTTGACGTACACGTCGCCGGGATCGGCGCTCTGGCTGCTCACGTCCGCTCACTCCTCGGGGCTGCGCCGGGCTGCCCGGTGCGGGCCCCAGTCTGCGCCGTCCAGTCTCTCAGAACGCCCGCCGCGGCGGCCCACCGGAGCGACTCGGTCACGTTGCGCAGTTTCCCGGCAGCGATGCGTTTTGATCCCTGCTGGGCGGGGGTATGCACGGGGTGCCGAGGGGCGCTACAGGTGCGTCCCGTGTCCTCAGACCCGGGGGTGTGAGCCGATGGACAGCGCCGGACCGCGCCCCGGCCGTGCCAGTACCGGGTCGCCCGTGACCGCGAGATCCCCGCGCTCCCGTCGCCCCGGGCGGGCCTCGGAACGCGGATCCATCGCGGAACGCGGATGAGGCAGTGACGGGCCGTTAGTCTGCTCCTGACAACGCACCGGCCGTGAGCGCCCGCGGGCGCCGAGTCGAGGCCGGCCGTCTTTCTCCCCACTCCACCCAGTGATCCCCGGCCAGGGCCGGGATCCCTCACACCCATTCGAGGACTGTTCGAGATGCCCACCGGCCAGGTCAAGTGGTTCAACGAGACGAAGGGCTTCGGCTTCCTGTCGCGCGACGACGGTGGCGACGTCTTCGTCCACACCAAGGCGCTGCCCGCCGGTGTCACCGTGCTGAAGCCGGGCCAGCGGGTCGAGTTCGGCGTGGTCGCAGGCCACCGCGGAGATCAGGCGATGGCCGTGCAGCTGCTGGACGCACTGCCCTCGGTGGCCGCCGCCCAGCGCCGCAGCGCCGACGACATGGCGCCGATCGTCCAGGACCTGATCACCACCCTGGACGCGGTGCTGCCCGGCCTCCAGCGCGGGCGCTACCCGGCCAAGCCGACCGGCCAGAAGCTGGCCGGCCTGCTGCGCGCGGTGGCCGACCAGTTCGACATCTGAGTCCGAGGGCCCAGGACGAGCCCTACGACGGGAACGCGAGCGCACCCGGGTCGAGCGGGGGCACCAGCCCCTCCGCGGCGGCCCGGGTGAGCAGCGCGCGGACGGCCTCGTAGCCCTCCTCGCCGAGGTCGGCGGTGAACTCGTTCACGTACAGCCCGATGTGCTGGTCGGCGACGGCCGGGTCCATCTCCTGGGCGTGCGCCAGCACGTACTCCCGGCTGGCCGAAGGGTCCGCCCAGGCCTGCCGCACGGAGGTGCGGATCGTCGCGGCCAGCTCGCGCAGCCGTTCGGCGCCCAGCGAGCGCCTGGCGACGATCGCGCCCAGCGGGATCGGCAGGCCGGTCTCCCGCTCCCAGGCCTCGCCCATGTCGGCCAGGCTGTGCAGGCCGTACTGCTGGTACGTGAAGCGGGCCTCGTGGATGACCAGGCCGGCGTCCACCCGGCCGTCCCGGACGGCGGGCATGATCTCGTGGAACGGCAGGACGACGATCTCGCCGAAGCCGCCAGGCACCGCCCGCGCCGCCCAGAGCCGGAACAGCAGGTAGGCGGTGGAGCGCTCGGACGGCACCGCGACCGTCTTCCCGGCGAGGTCCGCGGGCGAGCCGACGCCCGGCAGGGTGAGGACCAGCGGGCCGCAGCCGCGCCCGAGCGCGCCGCCGCAGGGCAGCAGGGCGTACTCCTCCAGGACCCAGGGCAGCGCACCGTAGCTGATCTTCAGCACGTCCAGCTCGCCGCGCTCGGCCAGGCCGTTGGTGATGTCGATGTCGGCGAAGGTCACCTCGGGGGCGTCCGCCCCGGGGACCTCGCCGTGCGCCCAGGCGTGGAACACGAAGGTGTCGTTCGGGCAGGGCGAGTACGCGATGCTCAGCCGTTCAGCCACGGCCGGCCTCCTCGATCAGTTCTCGGACGGGCAGGGCCGCGAAGGCCCGCTCCAGGGCGGCCAGCGCCTCGCCGATCCGCCAGGCGGCCCGGTCGCGCGGGCCCACCGGGTTGGACACGGTGCGCAGCTCGAAGGCCTTCACGCCGTACCGGGCGGCGGCCTCGGCCACGCCGAAGCCCTCCATCGCCTCGGCCGCGGCGCCCGGGTGACGGGCGGCCAGCGCGGCGGCCCGCTCGGCGCTGCCGGTGACGGTGGAGACGGTCAGCACCGGGCCGGTCACCGCGCGGACGTCCCAGGCGGCCAGTGCCTTCACGGCGAGCGCGACGGCGGCCGGGGGCGGGGTGTGCCGGACGGTCCCGAAGCCCAGCTCGGTGACGTCGGCGAAGCCCTCGGGGGTCTCGGCGCCGAGGTCGGCGGCGATGATCGCGTCGGCCAGCACGGTGGCGCCGACCGGCGCGTGCGGGGCGAACCCGCCGGCGATCCCGGCCGAGGCGACCAGGCCGTACGGGCGGGCCGCCAGGGCGGCGGAGGCGGCGGCCGCGGCGGCGGCCGGTCCGACCCCGGCGGCGAGGGCGTCCACCGGCGCGCCCGTGGAGCGGTGCAGCACTCCGCCGGGCAGCGGAACGGCGTCAGCCCCGCCGGGCAGGCCGCGCAGAACCGCCTCGGCCTCGGCCGGGACCGCGACGACGACGAGCAGCCGGGCCCGTTCGGGGCCCGACTGCCCGGGGTGCGCGTCGTCGACGTGCGCGGTCATCGCGGGAGCGTCAGCCGTTGCTGGCGTCCGTGGCGTTCTTGCCGTTCAGCTGGAAGTACCAGACCGCGACCGGGGCCTCGGCCTTCTTGTCGATCTCGACCACCGTGACCAGGGTGTGGCCGCTGGCGTTCAGCACCGAGCCGGCGGTCTGGAGGCCGGAGAAGGTCGGGCCCTGGGCGTACGAGAACAGGCTGGTCTGCCCGCTCTGGGCGCTCGCGCCGCCGTTGGTGGAGGCCCACCAGCCGGTCTTGGCCACGTTCGGGCTGACGCCGACGCCGATCCGGTCGCTCGGCACCACGTCGGAGGACGGCAGCGAGCCGTCCTTCAGGGCCTTCGTGGCCTTGGCCTTGCACTGGTCCTGCTGGTCGTCGGTGAGCGGGCTGCCGTCGTTCCAGCACAGCGGGTCCGCGGTGACCGACGTGGTGCCGACCGTCAGGGTGGCCCGGTGGCTGTTGTGCTCGGTCTGGCCGGAGGCAACCGCGACGGAGGTGCCAACCGTGGCGGCACCGACCACGACGACGGCGCCGAGGGCGGCGATGACACGGGTATTGAGGCTCATGCGTCAGAATCTACCGGGCCCGGCCGATCACGCTACGCGGGGGTCGGCCGCCGCGTGTTGCCCGTCACCCGGTTCAGGCGGGTTCAGGCCACCCGGGGAGCGGTCGGGTGCCGCCGCAGGCCCAGCCGCAGCAGCGAATGGGTCGTCCACACCAGCACCAGGCCGACCACCGCGGTGGCGATCGACAGGCCCAGCACCCCGTTCAGCGGCAGCACGATGCCGACCCCGCCGCCCGCCACCCAGGACAGCTGCATCAGCGTCTCCGAACGGGCGAACGCCGAGGTCCGCACCGCCTCCGGGACGTCCCGCTGGATCAGCGCGTCCAGCGCCAGCTTGCCCAGCGAGGCCGCCATCCCGGACACCCCGGCGACCAGAACCACCGTCACCACGCCGTACCAGAGCGCGGCCGCCGCCGTCACGCAGGCCGCCAGCAGCAGCATCGCGGTGACCGTCGCCTCCGGGCCGCGGGTGCGCAGCCAGGAGCCGAGCACCGAGCCCAGCGCGTTGCCCGTCCCGGCCGCCAGCGCCACCAGGCCCAGCGCCAGGGTCGGCCGCAGGCCGCCGATCGGGTCGGTGCGCAGCAGGAAGGCCAGGAAGAACACCAGGAAGCCGACCAGCCACCGCATCCCCGACATCGCCCGCAGCGCCAGCACCACCGACGGGCCGACGGTCCGCAGCGAGGCCTTGACCTTCGGGGGCCTGTGGTGGATCAGGTGGGAGCCCTCACCCTCGCGGGGCAGCTCGGCGTGCAGCACGGCCCGCTGCTCGCCCTTGGCCGAGTCGACCGTGTGCGGCAGGTGGAAGGCCATCAGGGTGCCGATCACGAACACCAGGAAGGCGCCGCGCAGCGGCCAGCCCGGCCCGATCAGGTGCAGCACCCCGCCGACCCCGGCCGCCACGCCGGTGGCCAGCAGCCCGGCCAGGGTGACCCGGGAGTTCGCCTTCACCAGGGACAGCCGGCTCGGCAGCAGCCGGGGCACCACCACGCTGCGCACCACCCCGTACGCCTTGGAGGCCACCAGCACGCCCAGCGCCTCCGGGTAGAGCGCGATGCCGCCGCCGGAGATCACCCCGGCCATCGTCCAGGCCAGGACGGCCCGGGCCAGCATCGACATCGCCATGGCCGCCCGGCGGCCGTGCGGCAGCCGGTCCAGCAGCGGGCCGATCACCGGGGCCAGCAGGGCGAAGGGGGCCATCGTGATCAGCAGGTACAGGGCGACCCGGCCGCGGGCCTCGCCGGTCGGGACGGAGAAGAAGATGGTGGAGGCCAGCGCGATGGTGATCAGCATGTCGCCGAAGGAGTTCAGCGCGTGCAGCTCGATCAGCTTCGCCAGGCCAGACTCGCCCGCGCCCTCAGCCGAGGTGGCCCGGCGGATCCGGCGGCCGGTACCGTGCACCAGCCTGCCGGTGCCCAGGCCGGCGGCGGAGGCGGTGCGGACCAGGAAGTGCCGGCGGGGCTCGGGGGACTCCTCGGCCAGGTCCTCGTCGAGCGCGTGGAGGTGGCGGGTGTGGGCGTCGTCCTCCGGGTCGGTTCCCGAGGACTCGGCGGGCGGATCGGATTTCTCCAGGCTGACCCGAAGGGCGGACGCCCCGTCGCCGTCCACCGGCTGCGGTTCGCCCGCAGCGGGGACGGGAGGCTGCTGTCGCGGCGCGGCGTCCGCCTCGTCGGGGCTGCCGGCCTGCGAGGGGCGCAGTGCGTGCTGCGACGGGTTGTCGTCCGCCACAAGCCCATCCTGCCCCAGATTCGCCGCCGTGACGCGGGATTCGGATCCGCTCGGCGCGGCCTCCGGAAGGGTCGGCTCCGCCCCGGACTGTGCCGGGGCACCGAGCGACGGGTAGCCTGCCCCAGGGTCCGCCCGCCGGGGCGCAGGGGCGCCGGCAGGCCGGACGAGCGGCGCGGCCGGTACCCGCGGCGGCCCCGGGTCGCGCAGAATGGATAAGGGACTACCGCGCCGCGACGGAGAAGGCAACACGCCGTGGGCGACAGAAGAACTGGGAGAGAATCGACGCCGTGAGTGCTGCGATGCGAAGCCGTACCCCCGACCGGCTCTGTGCCGAGGCCGTCGAACTCGCCCGCCAGGCTGCCGAGGAGGCCGTCGGGCCGGAGGCAGTCGGAGCGCACCTGGGTGTGCAGGCGGACGCCGACCGCGTCGTCACCCACAGCTTCGAGTGCCTGGACGCGGCCTACCGCGGCTGGCACTGGGCGGTCACCGTCGCGCGCGCCCCGCGCGCCAAGAACGTCACGCTGGACGAGGTCGTGCTGCTGCCCGGCCCGGACGCCGTGCTGGCGCCGCAGTGGGTGCCGTGGAGCGAGCGGCTGCGCCCGGGCGACATGGGCCCCGGCGACCTGCTGCCGACCGGTGCCGACGACGTGCGGCTGGAGCCCGGCTGGAGCGGCGAGGACGAGCCCGCGCCGAACTCCGTGGTCGCCCTGGCGGCCGAGGAGGACGTGGTCGTCACCGACCCGCACGTCCAGCCCGCCCCGGCCCGGGCCCAGATCAACGCGGTCGCCGACGAGCTCGGCCTGGGCCGCAGCCGGGTGTTGTCCCGGCTCGGCCTGCACCTGGCGGCCGACCGCTGGGAGAAGACGCACGGCCCGCAGACCCCGATGGCTCAGGCCGCGCCCGCCGCGTGCGCCAGCTGCGGCTTCCTGATCCCGATCGGCGGCTCGCTCGGACAGGCCTTCGGTGTGTGCGGCAATGAGTTCGGTCCGGCCGACGGCCAGATCGTCTCCTTCGCGTACGGCTGCGGCGGGCACTCCGAGGCGGCCGTCATCCCGGCCCCGCCGGCGCCGTCCGAGCTGATCCTGGACGAGCTGGTGGTCGAGCCGCTGCAGCTCCACCCGGACCGCGCCTCCGGCTCGGTCGAGCCCGACGCCCCGGCGGAGGAGCTCGGCCACTCCTGAGGCCGCATCGCCCTTTCGGCCCGTCCCGCTGAACCGGCGGGGCGGGCCGCGGCGTTCCTCCAGGTGGGGGCGCCCGCCCGCCGCGGGGCCCCCGGTCCTGCCGCCGTCCGTGGGGACCCCCAGCCCACGGACGGCGGCAGGGCGGGTCGTCGGCCCGGCCGGTGGGGTGCCGGCCGACGGCCGACGGCCGCTGTCGCTCCGCCCCGCCCGCCGGACGTCGCCCGCGCAATCCCGGGCCCGGGCGGGTCGTTGGCCGCCGTCCGAGCGGGCCGTGGTCGGGAGCAGTCAGTGGGGCAGGGAAGAATGCCCTACGACGTACAGGGCGGCGGAAGGCGGCAGGTCCAGTGGAACCTCGGATCATCGGCAGCGGCGGGGACGAGCACCTCGCGGATCCCTTCGGGAGCGCCGTGCTGCGCCGGCGGGTGCTGGACGCCTGGGCCGCCTCGCCGGCCCGGTTCCGGGAGGACGCCAACGCCGAGGAGGAACTGGCGCTCGGCGGCTACCGGGACCGCCTGGTGGTCGAGTTGGCGCAGAACGCGGCCGACGCGGCGGTCCGGGCCGGGCGCGGCCCCGGGCGGCTGCGGCTGACCCTGGCCGACGGCGTGCTGGCCGCCGCCAACACCGGCGCCCCGCTGGACGCGGCGGCCGTCGAGTCGCTGTCCACCCTGCGCGCCTCCTCCAAGCGCGGCGAGGAGCCCGCCGTCGGCCGCTTCGGCGTCGGCTTCGCCGCCGTCCTGGCCGTCACCGACGAGCCGGCCGTGCTCGGAGCCGCGGGCGGGGTGCGCTGGTCGCTGGGCGAGGCCCGGGCGCTCGCCGGGGCGCAGCCCGCGCTGGCCGACGAGCTGCGGGCCCGGGACGGCCACGTGCCGCTGCTGCGGCTGCCGTTCGCGGCCGAGGGCCCGGCGCCCGAGGGCTACGACACCGTGGTGGTGCTGCCGCTGCGGGACGCCGCCGCCGAGGACCTGACCCGCCGTCTGCTGGCCGGGATCGACGACGCCCTGCTGCTCACCCTGCCGGGGCTGGCCGAGGTCGTGGTGGAGACCCCGGAGGGCACCCGGGTGCTCACCCGCAGCGCCGCCGAGCCGCGCCCGGACGGCGTCACCGAGGTCACCGTCACCGACGACGCCGGCGGGCGGCTGCGGCGGACGGTCTGGCAGACCGCCGGCGCCTCCGGCCGGCTGGACGCCGAACTGCTCGCCGACCGGCCCACCGAGGAGCGCGCCCGCCCGTACTGGACGGTGACCTGGGCCGTCCCGGTGGAGGAGGACGGCAGCCCGCAGCGGCCCGCCATCGCGCCGGTGCTGCACGCGCCCACACCCAGCGACGAGCCGATCGGCCTGCCCGCGCTGCTGATCGCCTCCTACCCGCTGGACTCCACCCGCCGGCACATCGCCCCCGGCGCGCTCGCCGACTTCCTCACCGAGCGCGCCGCCGACAGCTACGCCGACCTGCTGCGCGCCCGCGGCGCCGACCTCGGCTCGCTCGGGCTGGTGCCCGGGCCGCTCGGGCAGGGCGCCCTGGACAACGCGCTGCGCGGGGCGGTGCTGTCCCGGCTGCCCGGCACGCCGTTCCTGCCGCACCCGGGCGGCGTCGAGGAGGGCACGCCCGCGCTGCGGCCCCGGGACGCGACGCTGCTGGAGGGCGCGGACGGCTCGGTGGTGGAGGCGCTCGCGCCGATCTTCCCCGGGCTGCTGCCGGCCGGCCTGGAGCGCCGCACCGAGCTGCGAGTGCTGAACGTGCGCCGGGTGCCGCTGGCCGAGGTGGTGGACCAGCTCGGCGGGCTGGACCGCGACCCCGCCTGGTGGCGCAACCTGTACGCGGCGCTCGGCGCGGCCGACCCGGAGGCGCTCGGCGCGCTGCCCGTACCGCTCGCCGACGGGCGGACCGTCACCGGCCCCCGGCGGGTGCTGCTGCCCTCCGAGGACGCCGACTGGGCGGCCTTCCCCGGCTACCCCGAGTCGCTGGCCGCCGCGCTCGCCGCGCTCGACCTGCGGCTGGCCCACCCCGAGGCCGCCCACCCGCTGCTGGCCAAGCTGGGCGCCGGCACCGCCACCCCGGCCGGGGTGCTGGACACCCCCGAGGTGCGCGCCGCCGTCGCCCGCTCCTACGAGCTGGCGGCCGACGACGACCTGGATGCCGCGCTCGAACTGGCCGACGCCGTGCTGGCCCTGGTGAAGGCCGCCGCCCCGGCCGCGGGCGAGCACCCCTGGCTGGCCCGGCTGGCGCTGCTGGACGACGAGGGCGAGCCCGCCCGGGCGGGCGAACTCGTGCTGCCCGGCAGCCCGTTCGCCGCGCTCGCCCGGGAGGAGGACGCCGGCTGGGTGGACGACGAGCTGCTGGAGCGCTGGGGCCCCGAGGTGCTCACGGCCGTCGGCGTGCTGGCCGACTTCGTGCTGGTGCGCGCCGAGGACGTGGTGCTCGACCCGGACGACCTGGAGCGGCTCGACCCGACCGTGCCCGCCGACCGGGCGGCCGGCGGCCACCCCACCGGGCTGCTCGACGAGGCGCCCGACGGGCTCGCCGACTGGGCCGAGGACGCCCTGGAGGCGCTGCACGCCGACGAGGTGGTCGGCGTGCCGCCGGTGGCCGCCGAGCTGCTGGCCGTCCGGGACCTCGACCTGGTGGACGACGACGCCTGGCCGGAGGCGCTCGCCGCGCTCGCCCGCCCGCCGTACCGGGACGCCGTGGTCAACCCGGTGCGCACCCTGCTGCCGGACGGCACCTACGCCGACCTGCCGCCGTACACCGCCTGGTGGCTGCGCGACCACCCGGTGCTGGCCGGCCGCGAGCCCGCCGGGCTGCGCGCCGCCGGGGCCGACCCGCTGCTGCGCGGCCTGTACGACGAGGCCCGCACCACCCTGGACGAGCAGTTCCTGCACGCCCTCGGGGTGCGCACCACGCTGGCCGCGCTGCTCGCCGAGGTGCACGGCCCGGACGAGGTGCTGGACCGCCTCACCGACCCGGCCGCCGAGGTCGGGCACCGCCAACTGCACGGCATCCACAGCGCGTTGGCCAGGGTCGACCGCGAGCGGATCGAACCGCTGGACGTGGTACGGGCGTTGCCGCCGCTGGACCCGGCCACCGGGCGCCGCCCGGACCACACCGTGGTCGTGGACGCCACCGAGGCGGTCGTCGCCGACGCCCCCGACCTGGTCCAACTCCTGCACCCGTACCCGCTGTTGCCGGTCGCCCCGGCGCTCGCCGCGGACCTCGCCGAGCGGCTGCACGTGTCGCTGGCCAGCGAGGTGGCCGGCGGGCGGGTGCTCTCCGAGGGCGTGCTGCACCGAGTCCCGGCCGTGGTGAGGGAGTTGCTGCCCGGCTGCCCGGTCGTCTACGAGGAGCACGAGGAGCTGCTGGTGGTCGGCCCGGACGGCGGCGAGGCCGCGGTCGACTGGCGGTGGGACCACGAGGCGGACGCCCCGGAGCCGCCGTACGACCCGGAGCTGGCCGAAGCCGGCGACGAGGACGACGAGTTCGAGGTCCCGCCGGTGCCGGGCCTGCTGCACGCCGCCACCCCGGAGGGCCTGGCGGCCGGGCTCGCCTGGTCGGTCGGCCAGTGGCACCGGCGCTTCGAGGTGCTGGCAGCGCTCAGCGAGCCGGACCGGGCGTACGAGCTCTCCGCGGCCCGGGACTTCGAGGGCTAGGGGCGGATGCGCGGCTTGAGCCGCAGGTAGACGGTGGTGGTGACGGTCAGCCAGATCGCGCCGAGCGTCACCATCGCCGCCGTCCTCAGCGCGGGAGTCGGCCTGGCCGCCAGGCCGACTCCCGCCATCGTCAGCGCCGCCAGCCCGGCGGCCAGCAGTCCGCCCAGGAAGGCGATGAACGCCTCCAGCTCCCCACCCCTGCGCGCCATTCGGCACCCCCTCTCGTGAAGATGCTAAGGCGTCGTCATTCCATCCCGCGGCGCTTCATCCAGGCCCAGGCGGTCTCCAGGGCCGCGCCGCAGACCAGCGCGATGGCGACGCCCGTCCACGGGTCGCGGTCGCCGACCAGGGAGAGCTGGAAGAAGTTCGACAGCCACGGCACCACCAGCACCAGCGCGAAGGCGAAGCCCATGGTGCCGATCAGCAGCAGGCGCCACCAGTTGTACGGGCGGGCGACGATGGCGAGGACCCAGATGGCGATCAGGAAGAGCGTCAGGGTGGCCACGCTGGTGTCGGCCTTGAGGTCGGTGGTGTGGTTGGCCCGGGCCAGCGCGTAGGCGACGAAGGTGCCGGTGCCGGCGATGGCGCCGCCGGGGACCGCCAGGCGCAGCACGCGTTTCACGAAGCCGGTGCGGGCCCGCTCGTTGTTGGGGGCGAGGGCGAGGAAGAAGGCCGGCACGCCGATGGTGAGGGTGGACAGCACGGTGGAGTGCCGGGGCAGGAACGGGTACGGCGAGTGGGTGAAGATCACCAACAGGGCCAGCAAAACGGAGTAGACCGTCTTGACCAGGAACAACCCGGCCACCCGTTCGATGTTGCCGATCACCCGGCGGCCCTCGGCGACCACCGAGGGCAGGGTCGCGAAGGAGTCGTTCAGCAGCACGATCTGGGCGACGGCCTTGGTGGCGTCCGAGCCGGTGCCCATCGCCACGCCGATGTCGGCGTCCTTGAGCGCGAGCACGTCGTTGACGCCGTCGCCGGTCATCGCCACGGTGTGGCCGCGCGACTGCAGCGCCCCCACCAGCAGGCGCTTCTGCTGGGGGGTGACCCGGCCGAAGACACTGGTCCGGTCGGCGGTCTCGGCGAGCCGCTCCGAGTCCTCGGGCAGGGTGCGGGCGTCCAGCGGGTGCTCCGCGCCGGGCAGTCCGAGGTGCCCGGCGACGGCACCGACCGAGACGGCCGCGTCGCCGGAGATCACCTTGGCCCGGACGTTCTGCCCCTCGAAGTAGCGCAGGGTCTCGGCGGCGTCCGAGCGCAGCCGCTGCTGGAGCACCACCAGGGCGAGCGGGGTGAGTCCGGAGGCCGGGTCGGGGGAGTCCAGTGGGACGGGCGTGCGGCCGAGCAGCAGCACCCGCAGGCCCTGGGCGCCCAGCTCGTCCACCTCGGTGAGCGCCGGGTGCCCGGCGGGCAGCAGGACGTCGGGGGCGCCGAGCAGCCAGCTGGCCTCGCCGCCCTGGGGCTCCAGCAGCTGTACGCCGCTCCACTTGCGGGCGGAGGAGAAGGGCATCGCCTCGATCACCCGCCAGCCGTTGCCGCCCGGGCCCGGGCCGTCGCCGCGCCCGTACGCGTCGATCACGGCCTGCATGGAGGGGTTGGGGCGGGCGTCGGCGCCGGCCATCACGGCGAGCGCGTGCTGGACGGTCTCCCGGTCGACGGGGGCGGGCTCGCCGTCGGAGATCACCCGCAGGTCGATCACGTCCATGCCGCCCTCGGTGAGGGTGCCGGTCTTGTCCAGGCAGACGGTGTCGACGCGGGCCAGGCCCTCGATCGCCGGGAGTTCCTGGACCAGGCACTGCTTGCGGCCCAGCCGGATCACGCCGATCGCGAAGGCGACCGAGGTCAGCAGCACCAGGCCCTCGGGGACCATCGGCACGATGCCGGCCACCATCCGGCGCACGGCCTCGCGCCAGTCGCGGCCCTCGACGGCCAGCTGGCTGATGATCAGACCGAGGGCGGTGGGGATCAGCAGGTAGGTGATGAACCGCAGGATGCTGTTGATGCCGCTGCGCAGCTCCGACTTCACCAGGGTGAACTTGCTGGCCTCCTCGGCCAGCTGGGCCGCGTAGGCCTCGCGGCCGACCCTGGTGGCGGTGAAGGCGCCCGCGCCGGCCACCACGAAGCTGCCGGACATCACCTGGTCGCCGGGCTGTTTGAGGACGGGGTCGGGCTCGCCGGTGAGCAGCGACTCGTCGATCTCCAGGCCGTCGGCCGCGGTGACCTCGCCGTCCACGACGACCTTGTCGCCGATGCCCAGCAGCACGGTGTCGTCGAGGACGATCCCGGAGACGGCGATCTGCTGGACGCTGCCGTCCCGTCTGACCTGCGGGCGGGCCTCGCCGATCAGCGCCAGGCTGTCCAGCGTCTTCTTGGCGCGCAGTTCCTGGAAGATGCCGATCGCCGTGTTGGCCACGATGACCAGGCCGAACAGGCCGTCCTGGAGGGGTCCGACGATCAGGATGATCCCGAACATGATGCCGATGATGGCGTTGAACCGGGTGAAGACGTTGGCCCGGACGATCTCCCCGGCGGACCGGCTGGACCGCACCGGGACGTCGTTGACCTGCCCGTTCGCGATGCGTTCGGCCACCTCCGCTGCGGTGAGGCCGCCTCGCCGGCCGGGCAGCAGCCCGAGCGGGTGCGCTCCGTCGGGGCGGTTCCCGTCGCTCGGCTGCTCTTCCGCCGGCTGGGCAGGCTGCGTCATGGCACCGACTCTACGGGTGCCTTATGTCCGATGCGTGCTACTAAAGGACTATTCAGTCCGACTGGGTGGCCGGGCCCGTGCCGTCGTTCTCCGCTTCACGTGCGGCCGCCTCGGCGGCGCGGCTGCGGGCGATCGCGTCCCGCCGGGCGCGGCAGTACCAGAGGCCGATCAGGCCGAGCAGGCAGCCGGAGAGGCAGATCCAGGGCCAGGTGCCGTGGCCGTGATCGGAGAGGGTGCCCTGGAAGGGGAGCAGGGCGAGGAAGGCGACGAACCACAGCACCGTGCCGCCGCCGACGATGGCGACGTCATTGGCCTCCAGCGGAGGGGGCGAGGGGTGCGGCGGCGTCTTGGGCATGGGGCCTAGCGTACGGTGCGCCGCAGGCTCCGGGGGCGCGGCGGGAGCCCGGTCGGCGTCAGCGGCGCTCTACGCGCGAAGATAGCGCGTGTGCGAGCGGGAAACCATACTTGAAGGTCCGCGCCCGGCCACCGTCGCCACGGGCGTTCTCCCCCTCCTCAGCTCCCCCACAGAGGACGCACGCATGCCTGTGGTCCAGCCGACCACCGAGTCGCCCGAACCCGCGGCCCCCGCGCCGATGCCCCCCAACGGCGCCCTGGACCGCTACTTCAGGATCAGTGAGCGCGGCTCCACCCTGCCGCGCGAGATCCGCGGCGGTGTCGCCACCTTCTTCACCATGGCGTACATCCTGGTGCTGAACCCGATCATCCTGGCCAGCGCCACGGACATCACCGGGGCCCACCTGAACAGCGCCCAGCTGGTCACCGCCACCGCCCTCACCGCGGGTCTCACCACCCTGCTGATGGGTGTGATCGGCAACGTGCCGATCGGCCTGGCGGCCGGCCTCGGCGTCAACACCATCGTGGCGCTCCAGCTCGCGCCCAAGATGACCTGGCCGGACGCCATGGGCATGGTGGTGCTGGCCGGCTTCGCGATCATGCTGCTGGTCGCCACCGGTCTGCGCGAACGGGTCATGAACGCCGTGCCGCTCGGGCTGCGCAAGGCCATCGCGATCGGCATCGGCCTGTTCATCAGCCTGGTCGGCCTGGTCGACTCCGGCTTCGTCAGCCGCATCCCGGACGTCGCCCACACCACCGTCCCGCTGCAGCTCGGCGGCAACGGGCACCTGCTCGGCTTCCCGGTGCTGGTCTTCGTGTTCGGCCTGGTGCTGACCCTGGTCCTGGTGATCCGCAAGGTGCCCGGCGCGATCCTGATCAGCATCGCGGCCTCCACCGTGCTCGCCGTGGTGATCGACAAGGTCGCCGACATCCCGGCGCTCAAGTGGGGCCTCACCGTCCCCACCTGGCCCGGCAACCCGGTGGCCGCCCCGGACTTCGGGCTGGTCGGCAAGGTCAGCCTGTTCGGCGGCTTCGGGAAGGTCGGCGTGCTGACCGGCGTGCTGTTCGTCTTCACCGTGCTGATGTCCTGCTTCTTCGACGCGATGGGCACCATCCTCGGCGTCGCCGACGAGGCCCACCTGCTCGACGAGAAGGGCGACCTGCCCGGCATCAACCGGATCCTGATGGTCGACGGCATCGCCACCGCGGCCGGCGGCGCCACCTCCGCCTCCGCCAACACCTGCTTCGTCGAGTCCACCGCCGGCGTCGGCGAGGGCGCCCGCACCGGCTTCGCCTCGATCGTCACCGGCCTGCTCTTCGTGGTGGCGCTCTTCCTCACCCCGCTCGCCACCATGGTCCCCGCCCAGGCCGCCACCCCGGCCCTGGTCACGGTCGGCTTCCTGATCCTGGCCAACTCGATCAAGGAGATCGACTGGGCGGACTACACCATCGCGATCCCGGCCTTCCTGACCATCGTGATGATGCCGTTCACCTACTCGATCACCAACGGCATCGGCTTCGGCTTCATCGCCTTCTGCCTGCTGCGCCTGGCCACCGGCCGCGGCCGCGGCGTACCGGCCCCGCTCTACGTGGTGGCGGCGGTGTTCGCCTTCTACTACCTGATGCCGGCCCTCGGCCTGCTCTGAGCCGGACAGCCCGGAAGGGTCCTCCCCGCGTCGTGCGGGGAGGACCCTTCGGCGTTTTCCGGTGGGCCGCGTCAGTGGACGCAGAACTCGTTGCCCTCCGGGTCCCGCATGACGGTCCACTCGCCGCCGGGCTCCCTGACGTCGTGCAGGACGGTGGCGCCGAGGGATTCAAGCCGGGTGACGGTGGCCGCGCGTTCTCCGGGGCCGGGGTGGACGTCCAGGTGGAGGCGGTTCTTGGGCTGCTGCTTGGCCTCGGGGACGGCCTGGAAGAGGATGCGGCGGCCGAGGCCGGTGTCCGAGGCCGGGTCGTACTCGTCCTCGGGGTGGCGGACGGCGGCGAGGGTGCGCCAGGCGGGGTGGCCGTCGACCTCGGTGAGGGCGTCCGGGGTGATCGCGCCGGCGGCCAGGAGGCGGGTGATCAGGGCGCTGTGGTCCTCGACGGTGTAATCGAGGGCGGCGCCCCAGAAGGCGGCCTGGCGGTGCGGGTCGGCGCAGTCGATGACGAGCTTCCAATGCAGCGGCATGTAACCGTTTATATCGGTTACGTCGGGGCGGGGCAATCAGTGCCGGCGAAAGGTGTCAAAAAGGCGACTGTGTAGGGCAGTTGGCGGAGGGCATACTGCCTGGACGGAGACGGGGAGGGGACGCGACCGATGGTGCAACAGGATCCGCCCGGGGGAGTCGAGGCGCGGCTGCTGCCGGAGTTGTTCTGGCGGGCGGACAAGGCCTCGCTGGACGGGCAGCGCGAGACGCTCCGCTGGCACCGCGGGCTGATCGCCATGCTGGTGGTGGCCGCGCTGATCGGCTCGCTCCCGGGCCCGGACCACAAGGGCGACAGCGATATCAAGCCACTGTTCTCGGTGGCGGCCTTCCTGGTCGCCGGCTACTTCTGGTCCCGGCTGCGCCGCAGCGACCCGCAGGGCCGGTGGTACGAGGCCCGGGCGGCGGCCGAGTCGGTCAAGACGCTGGCCTGGAAGTACAGCGTCCGGGCCCGGCCCTTCGACGGCGAGGCCGAGTCGGCGGACGCCGACCGCGGCTACCTGCTCCAGGTCGAGGACGTGCTGCGGGCCTTCGAGGACCCGGAGATCGTGCCGCCCGGCAGCGTCCCGGAGATCACCGAGGAGATGCGGCGCGCCCGGGCCGACAGCCTGACCGCCCGGCGCACCCTCTACCTGCGCACCCGGGTCGAGGGCCAGCGCACCTGGTACCGCTCCCGGGCCGAGTCCTGCGAGTCCCAGGCGGTCTCCTGGGGGCTCGGCATCGCGACGCTGATCATCATCGGCGCGGCGGCGGCGATCGCCCAGGCCACCGGCGCCCTGGAGGTGCACATCTTCGGCGCCAGCTCGGCCGCGGCCGCCGCGATCATCGCCTGGACCCAGCTCAAGCAGCTGCGCCCGCTGGCCGCCGCCTACCAGCTGGCCGCGCGCGAGCTGGAGAACGTCGGCAACCAGCTCTCCGACCTCGACCTCAAGGCGCCGGACGCCGAGGCGCGCTGGGCCCGGCTGGCCGCCGAGGCGGAGGACGCGGTCTCCCGGGAGCACACCACCTGGCGGGCCCGCCGGGCGTTCCCGCGGTAGGACGGGGCAGGGATCCGCAAGACGCTCCCTGGGGCAACTCCGGGGAGGGGCTGGGGAGATCCGGCGAAGCGGGGCCACGCCGACGCCACAGGTGTGCGGGGTGCGTGAGAGTAGAGCGCCGAGGCACCGAACGTGACCATTACGTGTCCATGCCCTGGTTTCATCGCCTCCGCGCGACCCGCAGTCCCTGCCCGGAGGCCCCCCTTGCGCATTCTCCTGATCGCCACCGCGTTCAACAGCCTGACCCAGCGCGTCCACACCGAGCTGCGCGAGCGCGGCCACCAGGTCGCCGTCCAACTCGCGCTCGGCGACGAGCAGATGCGGGACGCGGTGGCCCGCGTCGACCCGGAGCTGATCCTCTGCCCGATGCTCACCAGGGCCGTCCCGGCGGACATCTGGTCCACCCGGACGGTCCTGATCGTGCACCCGGGCCCCAAGGGCGACCGCGGCCCCTCCTCGCTCGACTGGGCGATCACCGAGGACGCCCGGCGCTGGGGCGTCACCGTGCTGCAGGCCGTCGACGAGATGGACGCCGGTGACATCTGGGCGTCCGTCGAGTTCGCCGTCCCGGACTGCGGCAAGAGCGAGCTGTACCGCGGCGAGGTCGCGGACGCCGCCGTCGAGGCCGTCCTGCTGGCCGTCCAGCGGTACGAGGGCGGGCTGTTCACCCCCGAGCCGCTCGACTACACCCGCCCGGACGTGCGCGGCGAGCTGCGGCCGTTCCTCCGGCAGGAGGCGCGCCGGATCGACTGGCAGCGGGACGACACCGAGACCGTGCTGCGCAAACTGCGCGCCGCCGACTCCCAGCCCGGCGTGCTGGACGAGCTGTACGGGCGCGAGTTCTTCCTGCACGGCGGCCACCCCGAGGACGAGCTGCGCGGCCCGGAGCCCGGCGCCGTCCTGGCCACCCGGGACGGCGCGATCTGCCGGGCCACCGTGGACGGCGCGGTCTGGATCCCGCAGCTGCGCCCGCGCCGCACCCCCGGCGGGCCGGTCACCTTCAAGCTGCCGGCCGCCACGGTGCTGGCCGACGAGCTGCACCGGGTCCGCGAGGTGCCGGTGACCCCGGCGCAGGCCGCCCGCCGCAACACCTGGTCGGAGCTGCGCTACCGGGAGGAGGGCGAGGTCGGCTTCCTGGAGTTCGCCTACGCCGGCGGGGCGATGAGCACCGAGCAGTGCCGCCGGCTGCTGGCCGCCTACCGCGAGGCCGCCGACCGGCCCACCTCGGTGCTGGTGCTGGGCGCGCCCCGGGACTTCTACTCCAACGGGATCCACCTCAACGTCATCGAGGGCGCGACCTTCCCGGCGCTGGAGTCCTGGGAGAACATCAACGCGATGGACGACCTGGTCGAGGCGATCCTGACCACCGGCGACAAGCTGACCGTCGCCGCGCTGGCCGGGAACGCGGCGGCCGGCGGGCTGATGCTGGCGCTCGCCGCCGACGAGGTGTGGTGCCGGGACTCGGCGGTGCTCAACCCGCACTACCGGCTGATGGGCCTGTACGGCTCCGAGTACTGGACGTACACCCTGCCGGCCCGGGTCGGCGCCGAGCAGGCGGAGCGGCTGACCACCGAGGCGCTGCCGGTCGGGGCCGAACACGCCCGCCGGATCGGCCTGGTGGACCGTACGGCCGGCGGGGACGCGGCCGGCTTCCGCCGCTGGGTGGCCCGGGAGGCCGCCCGGCTGGCCGACTCGCCGGAGCTCACCGGGCGGCTGGTGGACAAGAAGCGCCGCCGCGCCGAGGACGAGGAGGCGAAGCCGCTGGCCGAGTACCGGGCGGAGGAACTGCGCCGGATGCACGCCAACTTCTACCGGGCGGGCGAGCCGTACCACGCGCTGCGGCGGGACTTCGTGCGCAAGGTCTGCCCGGTGGCCACGCCGGAGCACCTGACCGGGCTGCTCGGGAAGCCGGAGTAGGTCCGAACGCGACGACGTCCGGCCGGGGTGGGGGACCCGGCCGGACGTCCTGTTGCTCGGTGCTCTGTTGCCCGGTGCTCTGTTGCCCGGTGTTCTGCTGCTCGGGGTTCAGCGCCGGGCGCGCGCCTCGCTCATCGGCCGCCGCCGCTGCGGGGGGACCCGGGGCGTCCGCGGGGGCAGCGGGGCCGCCGGGCCGGCCAGCAGCGGCTGCGTGGAGCCCTTGCTCGGCGAGACGGCGAAGGCCAGCGAGCCGAAGAAGACGTAGCAGCCGAGCCCGACCCCGAGCGGGAAGATGAACTGCAGGGCCATCACGCCGCCCTGGGTGGAGCGCGAGGAGTCCAGCTGGACGGACAGCGCCGCCATCCCGGTGTAGTGCATCGCGCAGACGGCCACACCCATCACCGGCGCCGCCGCCAGCACGGCGAGCGTGCCCCGGATGTTCAGTGCGGCCCAGAGCGCGGCCGTCGCCGCGAACACCGCGATGCCGATCGACAGCCCGACCGTGGTGTGGTCGTACCCGAGTCGGCCGGGCAGGACCATCGCGGCCATGCCCAGGTAGTGCATCGCCGCGACGCCGAGCCCGGTGGTCAGCCCGCCGATCAGCAGGGCCAGCAGGGGGTGGCTGCGCCAGTACCCGACGGTGAACAGGCCGACGCCGACCATGGCGACGGCGACCAGCAGGCTGAACACGGTCAGCCCCGGCTGGTAGCTGATCTCGACGCCGCTGACCGAGAAGCCGAGCATCGCGATGAAGTGCATGGACCAGATCCCGGCCCCGAGCGAGGTCGAGGCGAAGAGCAGCCAGGCGACCCGGCTGCGGCCCTGGGAGACGAGTGCCCAGCGGGCGCTGCGCAGGGCGACGAAGGCACCGAGACAGGCGACGAAGTACGAGACCGCCGGTGTCACCCAGCCGTGGTCGGCATGATGGATCTCACCCAATTGAGCTCCCTGGACATGGGGGTTGCGGACGCCAGGGTTCGGACGGAAGCGGCAGGCCGGACGGCCGGGGCGGGCGTGCGGGAAACGGGCACGAGACGGGTTCCGCCGAGGAGGGGCCTGGCGTGTGGTGCACCTGACAGCGGGGACAGTAGCCACTACCGTCCAGTCGCACAAGGTTCGCGTTTTTCGTGAAGTCCCAGGTCAGGATGGACCTTTACGTAGTCTGCATGATCTTGGCACCAAGCCCTGACACCGCCTGCGCATCGCCCCCGGGCCCTCTTGTCGGTTACTCCAGCGGGGCGAGCCCGAACGGGTGGCCGGCCGGGTCGATCAGCACCTTGAGGGTGCGGCCGTGCTGGTAGCTGGGCTCGGTCGCGCCGAGCGCGAGGGCCTTCGCGGTGGACTCCTCCAGGTCGTCCACGTAGAAGTCGAGGTGGAAGTGCTTGCTGCCGTCCGGTTCGGTCCACGGCTCCGGCCGGTAGCCGGTCACTCGGCCGAAGCCCAGCGGGCTGCCGCCCTCCGGGTTGTCCAGGATCGCGAAGTGCTCGTCCACGTGCCGGGTCTCCCAGCCCAGCAGCTCGCCGTAGAACGAGGCCAGCGCGACCGGGTCGGCGCAGTCGATGGTGACCATGGCGAGCCGGGCGAAGCCGGTGTCGTCCTGCCGGTCCGGCCCGGACGTTGCGGACTGCTCGTACGGCGGGGGCGGCGGGTACGGCACGTACGGCCCGGGCTGCTCGGCGGCGAGATCGGACATGTCTGGTCGGCCCTTCCGGGAGTCGGGAACGATCACCCATCACCAATATGGCACCGGGCCGATCTTCCGGCGCGGTGGGAACCCGTTTTTCCTTAGCGAGAGTAATGACGTAAGCTAAAGAGATGCCCGAGATGTCCGAGCAGGACCTCGCAGCGATCTCTCAGCTGCGGTCGTCCACGATGCGCCTCTCCCGACGACTCAAACACCAGCGGGTGGAGGAGTCGCTCAGTCCCACCGAGATGGGGGTACTGGGCACCCTCGCCCGGTGCGGGAAGGCGACGCCGGGTGAGCTCGCCCGGAAGGAGCACGTGCAGCCTCCTTCGATGACCAGGATCGTCGCGATGCTGGAGGAGAAGGGGCTGGTGCGGCGCGAGCCGCACCCCGAGGACCGCCGCCAGGTGGTCGTCAGCAGCACCGAGCAGGCCGAGACGATCCTCACGGAGAGTCGTCGGCGCAGGAACGTCTGGCTCGCCGAGCTCGCCCAGGGGCTCGACGATGAGGAGTGGGCCGTCCTTCGGGAAGCCGCTCCGGTGCTCTACAAGCTCGCACACCTCTAGGCACACCGAGCCCGGCCCAGCCGCCGGGAGACGAAGGAGCCCGCATCACCGCAGGACCGACCACCGTAACCAGGAGCGCGACGGCCCCCGCCAGGGCCGTCGCGCCGCGAGGGGAGACCACCGTGACACCGCCGGCCGCAGCCAGCGCCGCCGCCATCCGTACCGACGACCCGACCACCGACCCCGCCGCGGACAGCACCGCGGCCGCCGACGCCCAGGCCTCCGACCCCGGCGGGCTGCCCGGCAGCGGCGACGACGACCCCGACGAACGCACCGCGGCGGACTCCGCCGCTCAGCGCCGAACCCATTCGGCCGCATCTCCCACGGGAGCCGAGTTCACCCGGCCGCGGGGGATGTTCTCCTCCCTGCGCGTTCGCAACTACCGCTACTACTTCGCCGGCCAGGTGGTGTCCAACACCGGCACCTGGATGCAGCGGATCGCCCAGGACTGGCTGGTGCTGAGCCTCACCGGCAGCCCGCTCGCGGTCGGGATCACCACCGCCATGCAGTTCCTGCCGATGCTGCTGCTCGGCCTGTTCGGCGGCGTGCTCGCCGACCGGATGCCCAAGCGCCGGCTGCTGATCTACACCCAGGGCGCCATGGGCCTGCTCGCCGCCGGCCTGGCCGTGCTCACCATCGGTGACGTGGTGACGCCGTACTACGTCTACGCCTTCGCGCTGCTGCTCGGCCTGGTCACCGTGGTCGACAACCCGACCCGGCAGGCCTTCGTCTCCGAGATGGTCGGTCCCAAGGACCTCGCCAACGCCGTCAGCCTGAACGCCGCCAACTTCCAGACCGCCCGCCTGGTCGGCCCCGCCGTCGCGGGCCTGCTGATCGCCGCGGTCGGCAGCGGCTGGGCGTTCGCCGTCAACGCGCTGTCCTTCGCCGCCGTGATCGGCGGGCTGCTCGCCATGCGGGAGAGCGAACTGCGCCCAACCGAGCCGATCGCCCGCGAGAAGGGCCAGCTGCGCGAGGGCCTGCGGTACGTGAAGGAGCGGCCCGAGCTGCTCTTTCCGATGGTGCTGGCCGGGTTCATCGGCACCTTCGGGTTCAACTTCCCGACGCTGCTGTCCGGGTTCGCGTACGACACCTTCAAGGTGGGCGCCGGCCAGTACGGTCTGCTGAACACCGCGATGGCGGTCGGCTCGCTGGCCGGTGCGCTGCTCGCCGCCCGCCGGGGTGCGCCCCGGCTGCGCCGGCTGGTCGGTGCGGCGCTGGCCTTCGGCACGCTGGAGGTGGTCGCGGCCTTCGCGCCCGACTACTGGACCTTCGCGCTGCTGCTGACGCTGATCGGGGTGTTCGGGCTGAGCTTCAACACCTCGGTCAACTCCACCCTGCAGCTGGCCACCGACCCCGAGATGCGCGGTCGGGTGATGGGCCTGCTGGTGCTGGTCTTCACCGGCGGCACGCCGATCGGCGCCCCGATAGTCGGCTGGGTCACCGCCTCGTACGGGCCCCGGCTCGGCCTGCTGGCCTGCGGCGTGGTGTCCGCGCTGGCGGCCGGCGCGGTCGGCCTGGTGCTGGCCCGCAGCGCTGACCTGCGGGTGCGGTTCGACCTGCACCCCGGTCGCGGCGGGCGGGTGGTGGCCTTCGTGCCGCGCGCCGCCGCGGCGGGCAAGGGCGAGCTGGTGCCCGCCTGCTGATGGGCGGTCAGAAAACCCCGGAAGTGACTTCCGGGGTTTTCTGACGAAGCGTCAGTCAATGCGTCAGACGCGGATTTCGAGCACCTGGCCGGGCCAGATGCCGGCGGGCTGCTCGACCTCGAAGCCCACGGTCTCGGTGAAGCCGAGCGCCCGGTACTGGCCGACCAGCTTGCGGTCGGCGCCGGCGTAGCAGTCCACCCTCAGCAGGCCGATGCCGCGCCGGCGGGCCTCCTCGACCGCGTCGGCGATCAGCGCGGCGCCGATGCCGGAGCCCTTGCGGCCGCGGTCGGTGACCAGGTTGCGGACGAAGAGCTCGCGCTCGTCCACGGCGGGGACGTACCTGCCGCGCTCCTCGGACAGCACGCAGCAGCCGACCGTACGGCCCTCGTCGTCGACCGCGAGGCGGATCAGGAACGGCTCGGCGGCGTACTGCTCGATGTGCTCCACCCGGGCCGGATTGGTGGAGAACGGCTGGTCGCCCCACTGCCCGGTACGGTCCTGGGCGGCCAGCCAGGAGACGGCGCCGTCGAGCAGGGACAGGATGTTGGGGACGTCCGCGGGCCCCCCGTTGCGGATCTTCATGGATCAACGTTCTACCTCAAACGGCCGATCGCGAGAAGATTGGCCCATGAGGCTGTTCGTGGCGGTACTCCCACCGGTCGTGGCGTTGCAGGGGCTCTCGGACGCGGTCGCGCCGGTGCGCGGGCTGCCCGGGGCGGACCGGCTGCGCTGGACCACCGTCGAGGGCTGGCACCTCACCCTGGCCTTCCTAGGCCAGGTGCAGGCCGAGCGGCTGCCGGAGCTGGAGACCGGCCTGGCGGCCGTCGCCGAGGTGCACCCGGTGCACCGGCTGCGGATCGCGGGCGCCGGCCGGTTCGGCGACCGGGTGCTCTGGGCCGGGATCGAGGGCCAGACCTGGGCGCTGCGACGGCTCGCCGAGGCCGTCACCGAGGCCACCGCCGACATGACCGGGGAGGCCGACGCCTTCGGCTTCCACCCGCACCTCACGCTGGCCCGGGCCGGTTCCTCGCGCGGCCACCGGCGGGCCGTCCAGCGGGTCGCGGCGGCCGAGCTGGAGGCGCTGGCGGCGGCGCTGGCGGACTACCGGGGGCCGGAGTGGGAGGCCGCCGAGCTGCACCTGATGAAGAGCGACCTGGACGGCGGCTTCGCCCACTACGAGTCGCTGCGCTCCTGGGCGCTGGCCGACTGGAGCTAGGGGCTCCGATTCGCGCGGGTGTGAGCCGGAGGTACGCTCGTTGACCGTGGATCCCAAGACTCGTATGCGCATCGTCTCCGGCACCCTGCTGCTGCTGCTGGTCGTCGTGCTGATCAGCTCACTGGTCGGCAAGTAGACCGGGCCCGCACCGGTCCGCAGGCGGCCCGGGAACGGCGAGAGGGCCACCGCCCGCAGGCGGTGGCCCTCAGCCGTGCTCGGAGGCAGCCGTCAGAGCTGCTCGACCACGTAGTCGATGCAGTGGGTGAGCGCCTCGACGTCCGCCGGGTCGATCGCCGGGAACATCGCGATGCGCAGCTGGTTGCGGCCCAGCTTGCGGTAGGGCTCGGTGTCCACGATGCCGTTGGCACGCAGTGCCTTGGCGACCGCGGCGGCGTCCACCGACTCGTCGAAGTCGATGGTGCCGACCACCTGGGAGCGCTCGGCCGGGTTCGCCACGAACGGGGTGGCGAAGGAGGACTTCTCGGCCCAGGCGTACAGCCGGGACGAGGAATCAGCCGTACGGGCGACGGCCCAGTCCAGCCCGCCGTTGCCGTTCAGCCACTCCAGCTGGTCGGCCAGCAGGAACAGGGTGGCGATCGACGGGGTGTTGTACGTCTGGTCCTTCGACGAGTTGTCGATGGCCGTCGGCAGCGAGAAGAACGGCGGGATGTACCGTCCGGAGCCGGCGATCTCGGCGGCGCGCTCCAGGGCGGCCGGGGAGAAGGTGGCCAGCCACAGGCCGCCCTCGGAGGCGAAGGACTTCTGCGGGGCGAAGTAGTAGACGTCGGTCTCGGTGATGTCGACCGGCAGGCCGCCGGCGCCCGAGGTGGCGTCCACCAGCACCAGCGAGCCCTCGTCGGCGCCGGCCGGGCGCCCGATCGGCATCGCGACGCCGGTCGAGGTCTCGTTGTGGGTGAGGCCGTAGACGTCCACGCCCGCCTCGGCGACCGGCAGCGGGTGGGTGCCAGGGGCGGTCTTGATCACGGTCGGCTCGGCCAGCCACGGGGCGGCCTTGACCGAGGAGGCGAACTTCGAGGAGAACTCGCCGAAGTCCAGGTGCTGGGACTTCTCCCGCACCAGGCCGAAGGCGGCGATGTCCCAGAAGGCGGTGGAGCCGCCATTGCCGAGGACGACCTCGTAGCCGTCCGGCAGCGAGAAGAGGCTGCTCACGCCCTCGCGTACGCGCTTGACCAGGTTCTTCACCGGGGCCTGGCGGTGCGAGGTGCCGAGCAGCGAGGTCTGGGTGGCGGCGAGGGCACTCAGGGCCTCGGGGCGCACCTTGGACGGTCCGCAGCCGAAACGGCCGTCTGCGGGCTTGATGTCAGCGGGGATCTGGATCTGAGCCACGCGCGCAGCCTACCGGCCGGGAGCCTTGCGGGGTACGGGTCGTCCGCCCGCTGAGACTGTGATCTTGATAGCTCGGAGGTATCCGAACAGCGGGCCCGGCCGGAGCCGGACCCGCTGGTCAGAGGCGCTTTCGCGAGCGGAAGCGCAGTGCGCTCAGGGCGTTCAGTGCGCGATGGCGTCCCAGCCCTCGACCTCCTCGGGGCGGCGCGGGCCGGGGCCGATGTAGCGCGCGGAAGGGCGCACGAGGCGACCGGTGCGCTTCTGCTCCAGGATGTGCGCCGACCAGCCCGCGGTGCGCGCGCAGGTGAACATCGAGGTGAACATGTGCGCCGGGACCTCGGCGAAGTCCAGCATGATCGCGGCCCAGAACTCGACGTTGGTGGCGAGCACCCGGTCGGGGCGGCGGGCGTGCAGCTCCTCCAGCGCGGCCTTCTCCAGCGCCTCGGCGACCTCGAAGCGCGGCGCGCCGAGCTCCTTGGCGGTGCGGCGCAGCACGCGGGCGCGCGGGTCCTCGGCGCGGTAGACGCGGTGGCCGAAGCCCATCAGGCGCTCGCCCTTGTCCAGCGCGTTCTTTACCCACTTGACGGCGTCGCCGGTGCGCTCGATCTCCTCGATCATGCCGAGCACGCGGGAGGGAGCGCCGCCGTGCAGCGGGCCGGACATCGCGCCGACCGCGCCGGAGAGCGCGGCCGCGACGTCGGCGCCGGTGGAGGCGATGACCCGGGCGGTGAAGGTGGAGGCGTTCATGCCGTGCTCGGCGGCCGAGGTCCAGTAGGCGTCGACGGCCTTGACGTGCTTCGGGTCGGGCTCGCCCCGCCAGCGGATCATGAAGCGCTCGACGACCGTCTCGGCCTTGTCGATCTCGCTCTGCGGGACCATCGGCAGGCCCTGGCCGCGGGCGGACTGGGCGACGTAGGACAGCGCCATCACGGCGGCCCGGGCGAGGTCGTCGCGGGCCTGCTCGGCGGAGATGTCGAGCAGCGGCTTGAGGCCCCAGACCGGGGCGAGCATGGCGAGCGCGGACTGGACGTCGACCCGGATGTCGCCGGAGTGCACCGGGATCGGGAAGGGCTCGGCGGCCGGCAGGCCGGGGTTGAACTTGCCGTCCACGAGCAGGCCCCAGACGTGGCCGAAGGAGACGTGGCCGACCAGGTCGTCGATGTCGACACCGCGGTACCGCAGGGCGCCGCCTTCACGGTCGGGTTCGGCGATCTCGCTCTCGAACGCGACGACTCCCTCAAGCCCGGGTACGAAATCGGACATGCGACGGCTCCTTCAGTTCTGCGATCGGCGCTCCGCCGTGGTGGGGCGGTTAACCAGTGACCGAATCGTGGTTGGCACTCGGTGCCAGAGTGACAGGCACGGGGTGCATTGCGCCATACACCACCGCGGTGATGTTTCCCGTGGGACCGCTTGACTTTCCGCCGAGGGTCGGTCGTGCCCGGGGGATCCCCGGAACCAAACGCCCGGTTCCGGACAATTCCCCGTACGGCGGGCGGCCAAGCGGTGGCGAGTCACCATATCTCCGACCGGGGTTTGTCCGGAGGTAGCGGTGCCGGTTGCTTGTCGTACGGGATGATGTTGGCGTGCAGACCCCGGAACGCGCCCAGTCGACGCCCCTGAGCCCCGTCACCCGGACCCTGGCCGGCCAGGCCAGCCCCGGTCCGGACCTCACCGTGATGCGCAAGCACTACACCCACGAGGGCCTGGCCGAGGAGCAGCTCGCGCCCGAGCCGATCGGCCAGTTCGCCCGCTGGTTCCTGGAGGCGGACGGCGCCGGGGTGGTGGAGCCCAACGCCATGGTGCTCTCCACCGCCGACGCCCAGGGCCGGCCCAGCTCGCGCACCGTGCTGCTCAAGGGCTACGACGCGCGCGGCTTCGTGTTCTTCACCAACTACGGCTCCCGCAAGGGCTCCGAGCTCGCCGTCAACCCGTACGCCGGGCTGCTCTTCCCGTGGATCGCGCTGGCCCGCCAGGTGATCGTCCAGGGCCGGGTCGAGAAGGTCGGCCGGGACGAGACCGCCGCCTACTTCCGCACCCGCCCGCACGGCTCCCAGCTCGGCGCCTGGGCCAGCGAGCAGTCCAGCCCGGTCAGCGGCCGCGAGGTCCTCGAACAGCGCTACGCCGACCTGGAGCGCCGCTACCCCGAGGGCGAGGGCGTCCCCGTCCCGCCGTTCTGGGGCGGCTACCGGGTCGTCCCGGAGAGCGTCGAGTTCTGGCAGGGCCGCGAGAACCGCCTGCACGACCGCCTCCGCTACCTCGCCGACCCGGCCGCCCCGACGGGCTGGCGGGTGGAGCGGCTCTGCCCGTGACCGCGGAGCGGCTTCGGCCGGCCGTGCCGCGTCCGGGCGCGGCGGGCGCACGGATCTGACGCACCGTCACCGTTTTGTGTAGAATGTGCGCGTCGTGGACCGGGTCGATTTCTTCGGCTGCCGGCCGCCGTGTCGGCGTGATCGAGTGAGGGACTAAGGGACTGATGGGCGTCACCGGTGCGGAAACCGCCGCGGGACTCGGCTCCGACCTGGTCGACGTCGCCGCCCTGCCGCTCGACGAGCTCGACGCCCTTCCCGACACCGTCCTCGGCGACCTGCTCCGCCGGGTCGTGGCGGACGCCCTGACCCCCGGCGCGGAGCCGCTGGCCGCCTTCCAGTCGGCGCTCGAACTCCGGTGACCGACCGCTGACCGCCGGTTAAACCCCCGGGGGCCATGAAAATCACCAACTTCCGCTCCTGTCGGTGCAGTTCACGACATGCTGGGTAGGAAACCAGCGCCGTCACGGCACCGTCGGGGTCGGGGGGAACAGGTGAGTGAACGGGAACAGCAGCGGCCGTACTTCTTCTTCAGCTACGCGCGTCGGGACTTCGAGGCGGGGGACGCCTTCGTCGATCAGTTCTTCAACGACCTGAGGGACGAACTCGGGCGCATCCTCGGACCGGCCGTCCAGGCCGACGAACTCGCCTTCCGGGACACCGAACGGCTGCGCCTGGGCGACGAGTGGGCCGAGAAGCTGGCGCTGATGCTCGGCCGCAGCCGGACCATGGTCGCGCTGTACTCCCCGGCCTACTTCGCCAGCCTGTACTGCGGCAAGGAGTGGACGGCCTTCCGCGGCAGGGTCCGGCGCCACCACGAGGAGACCGCGGAACTGGTCTCGGCGCTGATCCCGGTGCTCTGGGAGCCGGTCGCGCCCGGCGACCTGGTCACCGAGGTCACCAAGATCCAGTGGGCCCAGCCGGACATGGGGGACGCCTACGCCCGGCACGGCCTGCGCGCCCTGCTGCGCACCGCCCAGCAGGACGCCTACCGGCAGGTCGTCCGGGTGGTCGCCGGGCGGATCCGGGACGCGGCCGTGCGGCGGCTCGCCGAACTGCCCGAGTTCGACCTCGACGCCGTCCGCGGCTACTTCCCCGGACCGGCCGCGCCGGCGCCCGCCACCGAGCCCGGGATGGTGCGGCTGTTCATCGCGGCCGGCCGGGCCTCGGAGGCCGCCGCCGAAGGCGGCTCGTACGCGGGCGGCTGGTACGGGGCCAAGCCCTGGCACTGGGCGCCGTTCTTCCCGCCCGCCCAGCCGTCGCTGGCCTCGCGCGCCCAGCAGGTGATCACCAACGCCGGGCACACCACCACGCTGGAGGAGATCGGCGCCGGGCTCGGCGAGAAGCTCGACCAGGCCCGCGAGGACAGCCAGGTCAGCGTGCTGCTGGTGGACCCGTGGGCGGCCGGGAGCGAGCGCTACCGGGCCGCCCTGAGCGAGTACGACGACCAGAACCACCCGGTCACCGGCGTGGTGGTGCCGATCGGCGGCAACGACCCGGACGGGGAGCGCGAAGCGCCGTGGGTCGGCGTGCGCGGAGTGTTCCGCCGCAACTGGTTGCGCCGGCGTGATCCGGAGCAATTGTTCCGGGTGAAAGTGAGACGGGAGAGCTTCGACAGCGACCTCGCCATCATGGTGACGGTCGCTCAGAACAAGCTCATGGACGACAACCTGGATTGGGGGGACGATGGCGGCGACGCCTTCGGCTTCGGCCCGGGCGGCGGCCCTGACATGCCCGGGCTGACCATCCCGGCCGGACCGCCCGGTCCCTCCGGTCCGCCGCGGAGCCCGTCCGCGCGCCGCGATCCGGATCCGACACCGAACGACGTGCCCGGCCAGCGCCCGGGCAGCCACGACGGCTCTGTCCCGCTGAGGGGAGACGAACGATGAGCACTGAGCCCGGCGCGGAGCCGGGACGCGGCGGACCGGGTTCGGTCGTCACGTTCTACTCGTTCAAGGGCGGCACCGGCCGGACCATGGCACTCGCCAACGTCGGCTGGATCCTCGCCAGCCGGGGCCTGCGCGTCCTGGTGGTCGACTGGGACCTGGAGGCGCCCGGCCTCCACCGCTACTACCACCCGCTCCTGGTCGACCCCGAACTCCACTCCACCGACGGGCTGATCGACCTGCTGCGCTCCTACGTCAAGCAGGCACTGCCCTCCGCCGCCGGGCCGACCGGCCGGCCCCCGGCCGCCTGGCTGGACGAACCCGGGCGGCTCGACGGCTACATCTGCGGCCTCGCCCTCGACCTGCCCGCCGGCGGCCGGCTCGACTTCCTGCCCGCCGGCCGGCAGAACGCCGCCTACGCGGCCGCCGTCACCAGCTTCAACTGGCGCAGCTTCTACCACGGTCGGGACATCCGCGGCGGCGAGTTCCTGCGCGAGCTGCGCGAACGCTGGGCCCGCAGCTACGACTACGTGCTCATCGACAGCCGCACCGGCGTCAGCGACACCTCCGGCATCTGCACCGTGCTGATGCCCGACACCGTGGTCGACTGCTTCACCTTCAGCGCCCAGAACATCCGCGGCGGCGTCGACGCCGCCCGGGCCATCGCCGAGGCCGAGGAGCGGGCCATCCGCGTCCTGCCGGTGCCGATGCGGGTCGAGGACGCCGAGCAGGAACGCCTCGAAGCCGGCCGGGACTTCGCCCGGGAGGCCTTCGCCCCCTACCTCGGCCGCTGGCTGCCCGGGGACCGCCGGGCCGCCTACTGGGCCGACGTCGAGGTGCCGTACAAGCCGTTCTACGCCTACGAGGAGGTGCCGGCCACCGTCGCCGACCGGCCGCAGGAGGCGCGCAGCCTGCTCAACGCCTTCGAGCGGCTGGCCGAGTGGATCACCGACGGACGGGTCCGCTCGCTGCGCCCGCTCAGCTCCGAGGCCCGCCGCCGGCTGTACGGCGCCTACCTGCGCTCCGCCCGGGCGGTGCCCCGCCAGGTCTTCGTCAGCTACGCGCCCGAGGACCGGATGTGGGCCGAGTGGGCGGCCGGCACCCTCACCCGCTTCGGCTACCAGACCTCCCTGCACAACGCCGCCGAGCCGCACACCGGCCAGCGGCCGCCCGAGGTCGCCGGGCCGCTCGACGGCCAGGGCCGGCTGCTCGCGCTGCTCTCGCCCGAGTACACCGCGCTGCCCCGCGCCGCCGAGGTCTGGCAGCTCCTGCAGGGGCGCGAACTCCCCTCCGGCGCCTCGGCACTGGTCGCCCTGCGGCTGCAGGACTCGGACGAGCCGGTGCCCCGCCCGTTCATCGGCCAGGCGGTGCCCGACCTGATCCGCTCCTCCGCGACCGGCGCCGAGGCCCAGCTGTACGGCGAACTCGGCCCGCCGCCCGGCAGCAACCGCCAGTTCGACACCGACAGCGGCGAGTTCCTCGCCCCGGCGCGCTTCCCCGGCACCGCCCCGCAGGTCCAGGAGGCGCCCTCGCGCAACGCCGCCTTCATCGGCCGCGGCAAGCTGCTCGAACTGCTCCGCAACCGCTTCACCGGCGGACCCGCCGCCGTCCTCAGCCAGGTCCTCTACGGCTTCGGCGGCGCGGGCAAGTCCCAGATCGCCGCCGAGTACGCGCACCGCTTCAAGTCCGCCTACGACGTCATCTGGTGGGTGCCCGCCGAGGAGCCCGCCAACATCCCGCAGAAGCTCGCCGAACTCGCCCCCCGGCTCGGCGTGCCCACCAGCGACGACGTCGCCCACACCGCCGCCGCCGTCCTCGACGCGCTGCGCCGCGGCCACCCGTACCGCCGCTGGCTGCTGGTCTTCGACAACGCCGGCACCCCCGAGGAACTCGCTCCCTGGCAGCCCGGCGGCTCCTCCGGCGGGCACGTGCTGATCACCTCGCGCAACCAGGGCTGGGCCCGGCACGCCGGCCTGGTCGAGGTCGACGTCTTCCTGCGCGAGGAGAGCATCCGGCTGCTGCGCCGCTTCAACGGCGGCCTCTCCCCGGAGGACGCCGACCAGGTCGCCCACCGCCTCGGTGACCTCCCGCTCGCCGTCGGCCAGGCCGCCGTCTGGCTGCAGGAGACGTCGATGCCGATCGCCACCTACCTCGAACTGCTCGACGGCGAGCTCACCGAGATGCTGGAGCGCACCCGGCTGCGCCCCGCCGAGTACCCCCACTCCGCCGCCGCCACCTGGCGCATCTCGGTCGAGGAACTGCGCCGGATGAACGCCCCGGCCGCCCAGATCCTGGAGATCTGCGCCTTCTTCGGCCCGGACGCCATCCCGATGCGGCTGCTCTACAGCCGGGCCGTCACCCGCGCCCTGCGGCTGCCCCCGCGCGCGCCCCGCGACAAGCTCGCGATCGGCGAGTTCCTGCGCGCCATCAACCGGTTCGGGCTCGCCCGCACCGACCAGGGCAGCGAGACCATCACCGTGCACCGACTGGTCCAGGCCGTGCTCCGGGACCAGGTCGAGGAGGGGCGGCAGGCCGAGCTGCGCGGCGTCGTGCACGCGGCCCTGGCCACCGCCAACCCCGGCGACCCGGACATCCCCGCCAACTGGGCCGAGTACGCCGAACTCCTGCCCCACCTCTGGCCGTCCGGCGCGCTCGACAGCTCGGACGAGGACGTCCGGCAGTGGATCATCGACTCGGTCCGCTACCAGTGGAAGCGCAGCCTGCACGAGTCCGGCCGGGAACTGGCCGAACGGACCCTGGAGCACTGGCGCGAGGACGGCTACGGCGGGCCCGGCTTCGACGCCGACAACGACGCCCAGACGCTCATGCTGCGCACCCAGCTGTGCAACATCCGCCGCTCCCAGGGCGCCCTCCAGGAGGCGTACGAGATGGACCGGGACATCCTGGAGCGGTTCACCGCGACCCTGGGCCCGGAGCACTCGCACACCCTCGCCGTCGCCAACAGCCTCGGCGCCGACCTGCGCTTCCTCGGCCGCTACGACGAGGCCCGGGCGCTCGACCGCAGGACCCTGGACGCGGCCCGGCGCACCCTCGGCCCGGACCACCCGCGCACCCTGATGATCACCAACAACCTCGCCGTCTCCGACTACCTGGCCGGCGACCGCCGCGCCGCCCTGGAACGGCACCGCAGCAACTACCTCCAGCAGCGCGACGCCCTCGGCGCCCACAGCCTGTACGCGCTGTCCTCCGCCTCCAACTACGCCCGCGACCTGCGCGAGACCGGGCGGCTGCGGGAGGCGCTGGACCTGCTGGAGGAGACCGTCCGGATCTACCAGCAGACCATCGGCGACAACCACACCGACACCCTGCGCGCCCGCAAGAACCTCGCCGTGGCGCTGCGCCGGGCCGGGCGATACCACGAGGCCCTGGAGATCGACGAGGACATCTACCAGCGCTACCTGGACATCAACGGCCCCGAGCACCCGGACACCCTGGCCGCCGCCACCAACCTGGCCAGCGACCTCAACGCGCTCGGCGACACCGACCGGGCCATACCGCTGGCCGAACGGGCACTCGCGCGCTACCGCGACTACCTGGGCGAGAACCACCCGGTCACGCTGGCCGGCGCCAACAACCTCTCGGTCTACCTGCGGCTGGCCGGGCGGATCGCGGAGGCCCGGGAGTTGTCCGGGCGCACGCTGACGCAGTTCCGGGCCGTCCTCGGCGCGCACCACCTCTACATCCCGATCGCGATGATGAACCACGCGAACGACCTGGCGCGGGGCGGCGAGATCCGGGCCGCGCTCGCCCTGGAGCAGGAGGCGGCGCCGCTGATGACCGAGGCGCTCGGCCCGGACCACTACGACTCCATCGGCATCAACTCCAACCTGTCGCTGAGCCTGGCGGCGGTCGGCGAGAGCGAGCGGGCCGCCGACCTGCGGGCGGACTGCATCCGCCGGGCCCGGGTGACGCTGGGGGAGGAGCACCCGACCACGGTCGCGGTGAAGGCGGGGACACGGCTCGACTCGGACGTGGAGCCCCCGCACGTGTGACGGGCGGTCAGCGATCTCGCCGGGCGGTGCTAGGTTCACGCGCATGGTGCCGTTCCGGCAGTTCCTGCTGAAGATCCACAGCCGTTGCAACCTGGCCTGCGACTACTGCTACATGTACGAGGGCGCCGACCAGAGCTGGCGCGACCGGCCTCGGCGGATGGAGCTGGCGACCGTCCGCCGCACCGCCAGGCGGATCGCCGAGCACGCGGCCGAGCAGGGGCTGGACGAGGTCTCCGTGGTGCTGCACGGCGGCGAGCCGCTGCTCGTCGGACCGGCCCATCTGGACGCGCTGCTGGCCGAGTTGGCCGGTGCCGGGCCGCGGGTGCGGTTCAGCCTGCAGACCAACGGGCTGCGGCTGCTGGACCAGCCCGCGCTGCTCGACGTGCTGCACCGCCACCGGGTCGGCGTGGCGGTCTCGCTGGACGGCGCCCGGGCCGACCACGACCGGCACCGGCGGCTGCCCTCCGGCGCGGGGAGCTGGGAGCGGACCGCGGCGGCGGTGCGGCTGCTCGGCTCGGACCGGCACCGCGAACTGTTCGCCGGCCTGCTGTGCGTCGTCGACCTGGCCGCGGACCCGGTCGCCACCTACGAGGCGCTGCTGGAGTTCGCGCCGCCCCGGCTCGACCTGCTGCTGCCGCACGCCACCTGGCAGGAGCCGCCGACGGGCGTCCGGCGCGCGATGCCGTCCTCGCCGCCCTCCGGCGTCGATCCCGCGCCCTACGGGGAGTGGCTGATCGCCGCCTTCGACCGCTGGTACGACGCGCCGTACCGGGAGACCGGGGTGCGGCTGTTCGAGGAGCTGTCCGTCCTGCTGCTCGGCGGGCGGGCGGCCAGCGAGGCGGTGGGGCTGGCGCCGGTGGACCTGGTGGTTGTCGAGGCGGACGGCACGATCGAGCAGGCCGACAGCCTCAAGGTGGCGTACGACGGGGCCGCCGGAACGGGCCTGGACGTCTGGCGGCACGGCTTCGCGGAGGCGGCCGCGCACCCGGCGTTCCGGGCCCGTCAGCGCGGCCTCGCCGGGCTCGGGCCGGTGTGCGTGGCGTGCCCGCTGGTCCGGGTCTGCGGGGGAGGGCTCTACGCCCACCGCTACGCGGGCGACGGCTTCGCCCACCCGTCCGTGTACTGCGCGGACATGGACCGACTGATCCGGCACATCGCGGGGAGGCTGCGGGCCGGGGTGGCGGAGCTGGCCGGGGCCGGGCAGCGGGGATAGCGGGGCCTGCGGCGCGCGGTCCAGGCATGCCTCGCGGGCGGTGCTCACCCGTCCGGGTCATGGGCGGGCCCGGACCGGCTGAGTCGGCGCCGCGCGGGGAGACTGCGGGCGGGCCGGACGGGTGGTCCGGCTGTTCAGGGCCTTCAGGGCGTTCAGGTTTTCGGGAGAGGACGGACCGGTGACGGGTACGGGCGAGGCGGTGGCGGCCGGGGTGCCGGGCGCGCGCGGCGCGGATGGGTCTTCGACGGACGGGCGTGGTGCGGACGGGCTGCCCCGGCACGTCATGGACCGGGCGACCTTCCGGGCGATCGCGGGCGCGCGCGGCGGTCCGGAGGCGGTGCGACTGCTGCGCGCCGGGCAGTTGAGCAAGCGGACCCTGCTGCTGCTGGCGCTGCGTCGGGAGGCTCCGCAGGACGAGGGCTTCCGGGAGGCGTACGGCGAGGTCTGCGCGCTCCAGCGGAGCGATCGGGTCCGTTGGGAAGAGGTGCTGCTGCGACCGGAGTTGGACGCCTGGGCGGCCGACTGCCTGCGGGCGCTGTCGCTCGGATCGGTGGCGCCGCTGGACGGGCTGGGCGCGTTCCTGCGGGCGGACGCCGGGCCGGCGCTCGACCTGGAGTGCGACGGGCTGCGGTGGACGCCGGTGGTCGACCACCTCGGGCCGCGCCGGGTGGACTACGGACGCCCCCCGGCCGGGCCGTTGTCCGCCGTCGAACTGCGCGGCTGGGAGGAGCAGTTGGCGGCGGCCTGGGAGATCCTGGTGCGCCGCCACCGCCGGCACGCGGAGGCGGTGGCGGCCTGCGTCGCCGCCGTGGTGCCGCTGCACCCCGCCCCCGGCGGGGAGGCGGTCAGCGCCGCCGCCCGCCGGGCGTACGGGGCGGTGGCGGCCTCGCTGCCGGGAGATCCGGTGCTGCTGGCGCTGGCCCTGGTGCACGAGTTCCTGCATGTCCAACTCGGCGCCCTGCTGGACCTCGTACCGCTGCACCGGCCCAACGGTCCGGCGGTCTACCACGCCCCCTGGCGGACCGATCCGCGCCCGGCCGGTGCGCTGCTCCAGGGGGCGTACGCACATCTGGGCGTGGCGTCCTTCTGGTGCGCCGAGGCGGCCGCCGGGGTAAGTGAACCCGCGCGCGCGGAAAGGGAGTTCGCCTGTTGGCGGGCGCACACCCTGGCGGCGGCCGGGACTCTGTTGGAGTGCGGTGAACTCACGGTGAATGGAAGGGAGTTCACCGAGGAACTGGCGCGTTCCGTCCGCGAGCTGGGTTCCTGAGGCGGCTCGCCCGGCCATCGGAAATCCGTCGACGGATGTCGACGCGGCGGTTTCGGGAGCGCTTTTGCTCCTGCGGTTCGGGTCCGTGGGAGGACCGGCCGAAGGGCTCGAACGTCTGCTCCGGTCAACGCGCTTCGGCGCGCGCAATGGCGAAGTGCGCGACCGCTGAACGGGTGAATTCTGGGCCTTCCAGGCGCCGTGGTATGGCGTCGGCCGGCTGGGCAGACCAACGTGAGGAGGCAAGGTGCCGCGCGGAGTCCTCGCGGGCACTACATTGGTCGCAACCGGGTGGCCTACCCGCACTCGGCAGGTCCTAACCGCGCCTAAGGAAACGAATATGACTCCGGTAACCAGCACCAGGCCGGCCGGCAACCTCACTGACACTCAGGAGACGCCGGAACGCCCGTCCCTCGCCGAGCTCGCCGCCCTGGGCGCGGAGGAACTCGCCTCCCGGCTGCAGCGCGCCCTCCCCGGCGCGGAATCCGGCCGCGTGCCGGTAGCGGCCTTCAACTCCTCGATCTGACCCGGACCGGAACACCGAACGGACCCAGGCCGAGCTGAACCCGCCACATCCATGATGACGCGAATTCCGGTGCCACTGACGCAATTCGTGGTCAAGATGCACAGCCGGTGCGACCTCGCCTGCGACCACTGCTACGTCTACGAGCACGCGGACAGCAGCTGGCGCTCCCGCCCCAAGGTCATCGGGGAGGGGATCCTGGCCAAGGCCGCCGAGCGGATCGGCGAGCATGCGGTCGCCCACCGGTTGTCCGCCGTCCGGGTCGTCCTGCACGGGGGAGAACCCCTGCTCGCCGGCCCGGACCGGTTGCGCCGCGCCGCCGAGGCGCTGCGGGCGGCGTTGCCGCCCGAGTGCGCCCTCGACCTGCGCATCCACACCAACGGCGTGCTGCTCAGCCGCGCATTCTGCGCGCTGTTCGCGGAGCTGGACGTCAAGGTCGGGATCTCGCTGGACGGCGACAGGGCCGCCAATGACCGGCACCGGCGGTTCGCCGACGGGCGGAGCAGTCATCCGCAGGTGCTGCGGGCGGTGGGGCTGCTGAACGAGCCCGAGTACCGGCACCTGTTCGCCGGGTTGCTGTGCACCATCGACATCGAGAACGACCCGGTGGCCGTGTACCGGGCGCTGGCCGGACTCCGGCCGCCGGCGGTGGACTTCCTGCTGCCGCACGCCACCTGGGAGGAGCCGCCGAAGCGGGTCCCGGGGGGTGGGGAGGCACCGTACGCGGACTGGCTGCTGGTCGTCCACAGGCTGTGGGAGGCGGACGGGCGGCCGTTCGCCGTGCGGACCTTCGAATCCGTGCACCGGACCCTGCGGGGGCTGTCCAGCCTGACCGAGTCGCTGGGGCTGGAGCCCTCGGACCTGGCGGTGCTGGAGACGGACGGGACGTTCGAGCAGGCGGACAGCCTGAAGACCGCGTACGACGGGGCGCCCGTCACCGGGATGAACGTTTTCGCGCACAGCCTCGACGACCTCGCCCGCCACCCCGGGATCGCCGCCCGTCAGTCCGGTCTGGCCGGGCTGAGCGCGGCCTGCCGGGCCTGTCCGGTGGTGCGCTCCTGCGGTGGCGGGTTGTACGCCCACCGCTACCGGGCGGACACTGGCTTCGACAATCCCTCCGTCTACTGCGGTGACCTCATGACGCTCATCAACGGCATCGCGGGGAGCGGCGGTTCGGCCGCTGTTCCGGCTGCTGTCCCCGCTCAGGGCGGGGAGCCGCTGCTGCCGGCCGCGCTCGCGCCCGCCCAACTCGACGAACTGGCGCGCGGGTACGGCAGCGCCGACACCGTCGCCGCCCTCGGTCGTTCCCAACTCGCGCTGACTCGTGCCATGTTGGCCGCCGCCTGGGACGCCTCCGGGCAGGGCCGGGCGGAGGCCTGGGAGCTGCTGTCGGCGCTCGACGGGGTGGCGCCGGCGGCCGTGGACGCGGTGCTGGCGCACCCGTACGCCCGGGCCTGGGCCGCGCGGCGGCTGGCCGGGGACTTGGCGGTCGGGCTCGGGCCGCTGGCCGCGCTGGCCGCGGCGGCGGCGGTGCGGGCCGGGCGGGGGGACTCGATCGCGGTGCCGGCGCGGGGCGGGTGGCTGCACCTGCCGACGCTGGGGCGGGTCGCGGTGCCGGACGGGGAGGCGGTCGTCACCGGACGGGCGGACGGCTTGGAGGTGCGGGCCGCCGACGGGTCGGTGCGTACGGCGCTGGACCAGCCGCTGCGGCGGGTCCGGCTGGCCGGGGGCTGGACGGTCGCGCTGGAGGACGTCGACCCGCTGCGGGACAGCCACGCCCACCCGGTGGCCGATCGGCTGCCGGAGGCCGAACTGCTGAGCTGGACGGGCGCGTTGCGGGAGGCCTGGGAACTGCTCGGGCGCGACCTGCCCGCCTACGCGGAGGGCATCCGGGCCGGGCTGGGCACGGTGACCCCGCTGCGGCCGGGCCCGGCGGGCCGGGACATCAGTTCGGCGGCCCGGCAGGCGTACGGGGTGGTCGGCATCGCCCGGCCCGCGACCGCGCCGACCCTGGCGCTGCTGCTCGCGCACGAGTTCCAGCACGTGAAGCTCGGCGCGGTGCTCGACCTGTTCGACCTCCACGACCGGGCCGACGACCGGCTGTACTTCGCCCCCTGGCGGCCCGATCCGCGCCCGCTGGAGGGGCTGTTGCAGGGCACGTACGCGCACCTGGCGGTGACCGAGTACTGGGGCACCCGGACGGCCGCGTACGACGGTCTGGCGGGGGAGGCCGCCGACCGGGCGCGGGCGCAGTTCGCGCTCTGGCGGCGGTACACCGTGGAGGCGGTCGAGCGGCTGGCCGAGTCGGGGGCGCTGACCGGGCTCGGAGTGCGGTTCGCGGAGGGAATGCGGGAGAGCGTCGAGCCGTGGCTCGCGGTGCCGCTGCCGGCGGCGGCGGAGCGGGAGGCCGAGCGGACGCGGCGGGAACGCGACCAGCGGGAAAGCGGTCAACTGAGGTCGGTCCAGGCCTGATTCGGAGGATTGCCGGTGATCTCCACCGCCGCGCTCGTCGAACGCTTCGCCCGGCTGGGCGTCCGGCCGGGCACGGTGCTGCACGTCCAGGCCTCGCTGCGGGCGCTCGGGCCGGTCGAGGGCGGGGCGGGGGGCGTGGTCGACGCCCTGTGTGAAGTCCTGGGAGCGGACGGGACGTTGGTGGCGTACACCGCGACGCCCGAGAACTCCTCGACCTCGCGGATCTACCAGGAGGCCGTCGCCGGGCTCTCCGCGGCGCAGGCCGAGGCCTACCGGGCGCGGATGCCGCGCTTCGATCCGGCGCTCACCCCGGCGTCCCCGACCATGGGGGCGCTCTCCGAGGCCGTCCGCACCCGGCCCGGCGCCCTGCGCAGCGGTCATCCGCAGACCTCCTGGGCGGCCCTCGGCCCCCGGGCGGAGGAGATCACCGCCGGCCACCCGCTCACCTCCCACCTGGGCCCGGAGTCCCCGCTCGGGCGGCTCTACGAGCTGGACGCCCGGGTGCTGATGCTCGGCGTCGGGATGGACCGCTTCACCGCCTTCCACCTCGCCGACCTGCGCCAGCCGGGCGTCCGGCTGCGCGAGTACCGGTGCGTCGCCCCGGAGGGCTGGACCGCCTTCCAGGCGCCCGACCTGGACGACCTGCACTTCGCCGAGCTGGGAGACCGGGTCCTCGGTGCGGCGACGGGGATCTCCAGCGCGCGGATCGGTACGGCCGACTGCCGGCTCGTGCCGGTCCGGGAGGCCGTCGACCTCGCCGACGGCTTCCTGCGCGACATCCGTAGCTGACCCCCGGGAGCCCCCGGGAACCCCGTGACGCCCGCCGTAGCGGCTCTGTCATAGCGTTCACCTTCAGTCCATTGCAATGAATGGGCTCGCGGTCGTTGCATTCCCGGCAGGGCCGTTGCAATGAATATGTGCCTTTCACCTGCGATGATGGTGTTTTTGCGCAACGCAGCTGTTGCCAGGCCATTGAATGCAACGTAGCGTTTCCCTCGTCAGAAAGCGGCGGGCCGAAGGGGCCGAAGCCGCGGAAGAGAAGGAGCGCACCATGCAGAAGTTCGCCACCCCCGCCCCGGTCTCGGCCGTCCTGGACATCCCCGCCGGCCGCATCCGGTTCATCGCCGCGGACCGGAGCGACACCGTGGTCGAGGTCCGGCCTGCCGACGCCGGCAAGAGCCGCGACGTGAAGGCCGCCGAGCGGATCGAGGTCGCGTACGCCGACGGCGTGCTGCGGATCCAGGCCCCGGAGGCGGAGAACCGGATCCTCGGCCACTCCGGCACCGTCGAGGTGACCGTCCAGCTGCCCGCCGGCTCCCGGGTCGACGCCAAGGCGGCGCTCGGCGAGTTCCGGGGCGTCGGCCGCCTCGGCGACGTCACCCTCCAGGCCGCGCAGGGCACCGTCAAGCTCGACGAGACCGCCGGCGCCCACCTCGCCCTCCAGGCCGGGGACATCGCGGTCGGCCGGCTCGGCGGCCCCGCCGAGATCCGCACCCAGAAGGGCGACCTCCAGATCGCCGAGGCCGTCGGCGGCGCCGTCACCCTGCGCACCGAGTACGGGCAGATCGCGGTCGGCGTCGCCCGCGGGGTCTCCGCCGCCCTGGACGCCGGCACCGGCCACGGCCGGATCCACAACGCCCTGAAGAACGCCGACAGCACCCCCGGCCTGACCATCCACGCCACCACCGCCTACGGCGACATCACCGCCCGCAGCCTCTGATCCGCCAACCGGCCCGACCACCACGAAAGAAGGAACGACCGTGAGCATCAACCAGCAGACCGCCACCCAGGACCGCCCCGAACTCCAGAAGGCCGCCCAGGACTTCGTCGACGCCGGCTTCGCCGGAGTGCAGCTGCGGGTGCACGACGAGCACGGCGCATGGGTCGGCAGCGCCGGGGTGCACAAGCTCGGCGAGAGCGCCAAGCCCTCCACGGACGGACAGTTCTGGATCGGCAGCACCACCAAGACCTTCGTCGCGGCCCTGGTGCTGCACCTGGTCGCCGACGGCATGATCGGACTGGACGACCCGGTGGCCGAGCACCTGCCCCGCTTCGGCCTGGACGAGCGGATCACCGTGCGGATGCTGCTCCAGCACACCAGCGGCATCTACAGCTGCACCGGCGAGCTCGACGAGGAGGGGAACTTCGTACAAGGGCTGCCCTCCCTCGGCAAGGCGTGGGTGGACAACCGCTTCCACGACTACCGGCCGGACGAGCTGGTGCAGTTCGCGCTGGCGAAGCCGGCCCGGTTCGAGCCCGGCACCGACCAGAGTTACTCCAACACCAACTACACGCTCGCCGTGCTGCTGGTCGAGGCGCTCAGCGGGCACTCCTACGCCGAGGAGATGGAGCGGCGGATCCTGCGGCCGCTCGGACTGCGGGACACCCTGGTCCCGGGCAGCCTGTCGGAGATCCCCGGCCCGCACGCCCACGGCTACTGCCGCTACCAGGACGGCGAGGAGTGGAAGGTGGTCGACGTCGCCCACCAGAACCTCTCCCTGCTCATCGGCTCCGGCGACATGATCTCGACCACCCGCGACGTGCAGGTGTTCTTCGCCGCACTGCTCGGCGGTCGGCTCCTGCCCGCCGCGCTGATGGACGAGATGCGGACCCCGCACGGCATGCTCGGCTACGGACTCGGCCTGTTCATCCAGGAGCTGGGCCCGGAAGGCGGCGACGTCACCATCGTCCACCACAACGGCGGCGCCCCCGCCGGCTACGGTGCGCTGATGATCGCCACCCCGGACGGCAGCCGGACCCTGACCGCCGGACTGACCACCGGTGACTCGGACGGCGACCCGGCGCAGACGTTCCCGAAGGCGCTGGACCAGCTGATCAAGGCGGTCTTCTGCAGGTGACCCCCATCCCCATCCGGCCCCCGTCGCCGCTTCGGCCCCGCCGAAGCGGCGACGTTGCGTGCGACGGCCCCGTGCAGAGGGAGCGCCCTCCGGATGCACCCGTGCGGCTGACTTCTACCGGTGCCGCTCCCAGTCGCTCCGGGTGAGCTCGTACTCGACCTCGCCGTGTTCGGACCCGGGGATCGCGTCCGGCCAGTCGCCGGTGAAGTTCCGGAGGAACGAGAGGCCCGACTTCTCCATCACGCGCCGGGAGCGGGCGTTGACGGCCATGGTGTTCGCGGTGACCCGCTCGACGCCGAGGTCGGTGAAGCCCTTGTCGATCAGCTCGCGCGAACCCTCGGTGGCGTAACCCTTTCCCCAGGCTGCCTGGCTCAGCCGGTAGCCGAGTTCGACGACGGCGGGGCTGTGGTCGTCGAGGGGGCGGAACGCGAACCAGCCCAGGAACTGGCCGGTGGCCTTCTCCTCGGCGGCCCAGAAGCCACGGGTGCCGAAGCACGGGTAGTCGTGGAGGAGACGCGGCAGGATCCGGGTCTCGACGGTGTGCCGGCTGGTCGGCTCACCGCCGTTGATGAAGCGCATGACCTCGGGGTCGTTGTCCAGCGCGAAGAGGTGATCGGTGTCGGCTTCGGTGAACGGGCGCAACACGAGCCGCGCGGTCTCAAGGAAGACATGCATGTGGTGATCCTGGCTGCCTGGTGAGAGGCGTGCCACCGGATATCCGCGATGACGACGGCCCGCACCCCAAGCCTCCGGGGTGCGGGCCGATGTGGGGGCGGCTGCGATCAGCGGTCGAGGTCGATCGTGAAGCGCCTCGTGCCCGGAGCGATCGTGTCGCCGTGGATCATGCCACGAGCCCGGTCGAAGTCCCCGGTGCCTCCGGTGATCCCGTTGTCGAACGAAGGGGGAGGGCCCGGGTTGAGGATGCCGAAGAGCAGTCCCTGTGAGGAGAGCTGGCCGCCCGGGAGCTTGTAGGTCACGGTGCACTCCTCGACTCCGCCGTTGTCGACCCCGGTGGTGATGCAGGTGCCGCCGGTTTCGCCGACCTGGTTGCCGTCCAGGTCGAAGAGGATCGAGCGGAAGACGGCTCGATCACCCTGGGCGGGGGCGCCTCCGGGGTTGACGGGGAAGTGGGTCTCCTGCGCGAGGTGGCCGATGAGTGTGAAGGTCCGGTCCCTACCCTTGGCGGGGTCGGAATCGGTGCCCGTCGCGGCGGTTGCGACAGGGGCGCAGGTGAGAAGGGTGACGAGCGCAGTGGCCGTGCCGACACAGGCTGCTCTGAGGGGGCGCATCGAGGCTCCTGAGGTTGAGATTCAGGGGTGATCGGATGACGAACGGTCATCCGATCTCCTTCATAACCTCGGCTCTGCCGTAGTCCGGAACGCCCCGGCGTGACCCGCTGGCAGATCCGACCAATCGGACCAACCCCACAAGCGGCCGGCCGCCCATCCCCTGATGGGCGGCCGGGCCGGTGAGGATCAGGCGACGAAGTGGTCGAACTCGCCGGCCTTGGCACCGTTGATCCAGGCGTGGAGCTTGGCGCGGGTAGTGGTGACTATGTGGGTGGGGTCGTCGGACTCGCGGATGTAGACGTGTTCAGCGTCAGAGGCGATCTCGATGCAATTGGCCTGGTCGCCGCTGAAGCTCGACTTCTGCCAGGTGAGCTGGCTCACGGTCACCCTCCTTGGACCTTGTAACGGATGTGCTGGATCAAGCCCATCGAGTCACGATAGGTGGTGGACGGTGCGGGCGTAGATACAGATAGGGGAGGGAGGGCCAAGCCCCTGATCCGGTCGAACTTCTGGTCAAACGCTGCCACGGACTCAGGATCTCCTACGAACGTCGAGCCATGGGGATGTTCGAGTAGAACCGTGTGGAGTCGCGTGTGTGAGCCCCGAGCGACCATGAATGGGGTGTCGTTCGATGCGTAGGCGGTGCAGTCAAACGGGAGGACCTGGATCGTCACGTTCGGCAGCCTGCTCATCTCGATCAGGTGGTTCAGCTGGTCGCGCATGACGGTCGGGCCTCCGTACATCATGTGCAGGGCTGCTTCATGGATCACCGCACGGAAGGGCGGCGCGTTCTCGCCTGTCAGTATCCGCTGGCGCTGCTGGCGGAACTCGACCTTCCTCTCGTTATATCCCTGCATCACCTCGCTGTACGCCCTGGTTTGCAGGAGGCCTGGGATCAGAAGAGTCTCGTAGCTGTCCAGGGCCGTGGCGCTTGCTTCTACCTCGGCCAGATCAAGCGCACGGGGGATCACGTCATGCTTGAACTCGGTCCACCAGCCCTTTCCAGTGCTCTCGCTCATGGCGATGAGCCCGGCTCGGTACTCGGGATCCGTGACCTTGCAGATGTCTAGCCAGGCGTTCAAGCGCTCAGAATTGAGACCAAGCCTGCCAGCTTCGGTGTGGCTGATGTTCGGGCCCTTCACCCCCAAGGCCTCGCCGATCTCCAAGGCTGAGAGGCCTGCGACATCTCGAACACGGCGAAGCTCCTCACCGAAGCGGCGCTGTCGTTCGCTGATCCCAGTCCTGAATCCCATGGGTATGCCTTTCCCGCGATCTGTGGCTACTCAGAGTGTAGAGGCATGCGCGGAACGTGTTGCAGAGTTGAGGTGCATTGACCTACAGTTCAGAGCAGGCCGTCAATCTGACGAGTAGTCACTGCATCGCTGGGAGACTCCCCATGTGTGACCCCAACCTCAACACTCCCTCCCTCACCGTCTCGCGCGAGGTGTTGCGCGACGTCATGGAGCGCGCCGGGTACGTCCGCTCCTCGATCGCCGACGCCGAACTCGCCCTCGTCGAGCTGATCTCGAACGCCTGGCGGCACGGCCGGACCCCCTCGCCCGCCGTTGCCATCACCGTCGAGGGCGGCACCGTCCGCGTCGTCGTCGCCGACCGCAGCTCCACGCTCCCCGAGCGCCGAACGTTCACCGAACTCTCCGAGTCCGGCCGGGGGTTGCAGTTGGTCGAGGGGCTCACCCATCGCTGGGGTGCCGAACCGCTGAAGCTCGGCAAGCGGGTCTGGTTCGAGCTGGACGGCTTCCTCGCGTGAACGCCCTCCACCCCATCCACCCGGCCGATCCGGCGATCCATCACCTCACCAGTCCGCAGCTCACCGAGCTGATCGTGGAACTCCGCACCGAGGGCCGCGAGTTCGGGCTCCTCTGGCCGTCCGCCAAGTCGGGCGAGCAGATCCTCAACGGCCGGGTTCTCGTCAACCTCGGCAATGTTCCGGCCAGTACCGTGATCAACCTCCTCGCGCTGTTGCGCGAGTTCAAGCGGCACCGGGGTCGATCGTGACCGGTCTGCTGTTCCTCATCCTCGCGGCCGCCGCGGTCGGTGGTGGGTGCCAAGTTTGCTCCCAAGGATTCCGGGAGCGGCACACCGAGGAATAGGCACGCGGGCCCCGTCCGTCGAAGCGGGGCCCGCGCCGGGCTGTCGGTGCCCGTCCCTATGCTTCGCGGCATGTCGGATGCCTACACCGTGCTGTGGACCCAGGACACCTGCCGCGCCCTGCGCAAGGAAGGCCGCGTGGGTCAGCGGCCGCCCGTCGCCTACAGCGGCGTGCACCAGTCACTGCCCACCTGGTCGGGTGCCCGCGTCGGGGACGAGGTGTACGCGCTGCACGTCAACCGGTGCGAGGTGTTCGTGGTGAGCCGGATGCGGATCGTCGACCTGGAGCGCGGCGACTGCTGCGGCGCCGCGCCGGCGACCTGGCAGGACCCGGCTTTCCCCGGCCACGACGACTGGCGGATGCTCGGCGCCGGCGGCTGCGGCGCCGATGCCGTCCACGTGGACGCCACGCCCGTCCGCTTCGACCAGCCGATACCGGGCGAACTCCTCGGGCGGCTCACCTGGCGCAACCGCCGGAACCAGACCCGGGTGCTGAAGTACGTGGTGGACGGCCGCCTCGAACGCTTCGTCAGCCTCCAGGGTTTCTACCGGCTGACCCCGGAGTCGGCTGATGAGCTGGCGGATCTCGTCGGGGCCTGAGGCCGTCAGGCCGCGCCCAGCTCTCCGCGAGCGAGGTCATGGCCACCTCTGGCAGCCCACAGGCCGTGAAGGCGGACAGAGTCGAGCGTACGCCGCGCTGCACGGGAAGTCGGCCCGGCCGACTTCCCGTGCAGCGCATGCCTAACCCGTCACGGGCTGCAGCCGGAGGTGCTGGACGGGCCAGGGCGGCGGGGCTCCCGCCGGGCCGAACCAGACGCGGACGTCTTCACCGGTGCGGACGGGGAGTTGGGGGAAGTCGTTCTCGGCGTGTTCGGTGCGGTGGAGTGCGTGCTCAGGGCCCAGGTGCCGCGCGGCGTAGGTGTCGAAGGCGGCCGGCTCGGAGGGGTGGCAGATGGTGGCGCGCAGCTCGTGCTCGTCCGAAGGAAGCGCGAAGCCGGGGCCGCGCAGCAGCAGGACGTTGTCGCTGTCGACCATGGTCGCGTTGGCCGCGTCGCGGTGCTCCCGCCAGACCGGGCCGTAGTAGAACGCTTCCAGGGCGCGGCGGCGCTCCGCCATGGAGGGGAAGGCGCGCAGCCAGACGAAGCGGTCCGGGTCGTCCAGGTCGCGGAAGCGGCCGCCGACGGTGATGCCGACCGCTTCCTGGCCGGTCACGAACTCCCGCTCGAAGAGCTCGATCAGGGTGTCCCGGGCGCCGGGGTGCAAGGTGTACTGGCGCAGTTCGACGATGAGGTTCATGCGCCGAGCCCGCCCAGGGCCGGGCCGGTGCGGCTGAAGTCCATGGTCCAGTTGAGCTCCCAGCGGCGGCCCTCGTCGGCGGAGAACTCCTGCTCCCAGCGGGCGGTGTCCGGGCCGAGGCGGTACCAGGTGAAGTGGACCAGGATCGGGCGGCCGTCGTGGACGTCCTCGCCGTAGAAGTCGCCTCGGTCACCGGTGAAGCCGCCGGTCACCGGGGGGTCCAGTCGGCCGGTGCGGCTGTCGGACCAGTAGATCGACCACCGCTCGGTCGTGCGGTCGAACAGCCGCAGGGTCACGCCCCGGCGGTCGAGGGTGGGGAAGACGAGCTCCTCGATGTTGCCCGCGCCCGCGAACAGTGGCCGGACCGCCGTGTGGCCGGGGAACTCCTCCCAGGTGCCGCCGCCGGTGAGCGGTGCGGTGAGGCGGCGGTTGGCCACGTCCCAGGAGCCGTGAAAGAAGTCGAAGTCGTTCATGCGTCGCAGGCTAGGGGCGCTCCACTGACATCCACTGTCAGTGGACATCGGGATACTGGGCGGCATGCGCGCGAGTCGACTGGTCTCCCTGCTCCTGCTCCTCCAGAACCGGGGCCGGATGACCGCCCAGCAGCTGGCCGAGGAGCTGGAGGTCTCGGCCCGGACGGTCTACCGGGACGTCGAGGCGCTCGCCGCCGCCGGGATCCCGCTGTACGGCGAGGCCGGGCACTCGGGCGGCTACCGGCTGGTCGACGGCTACCGGACCCGCCTCACCGGGCTGACGGCCGACGAGGCGCAGGCCGCCTTCCTCGCCGCGCTCCCGGGCGCCGCCGCCGAACTCGGCCTCGGCGAGGCGCTCGCCACCGCCCAGCTCAAGCTGCGGGCCGCTCTCCCGGCCGAGTTGCGCGAGCACGCCGGACGGATCCAGGAGCGCTTCCTGCTCGACGCCCCCGGCTGGTACGGCGACGCGGACGAGACTCCGCACCTGGCGGCCGTCGCCGCCGCGGTCTGGGCGCGGCGGGCGGTGGTCCTGCGGTACCGGCGCTGGCGGGCGCCGGAGGAGATCGAGCGCCGGGTGGAGCCGTACGGGCTGGTGCTCAAGGCGGGCCGCTGGTACCTGGTCGCCGGCGGGCCGTCCGGGACGCGCACCTACCGGGTCGACCAGATCATCGAACTCGGCGAGCAGCACGATGAGTTCGCCGTGCCGGACGGCTTCGACCTGGCCGCCTACTGGCGGAGCCACCTGGCGGACTTCCGCGCCCGGCTGCACACCGGTGAGGCGCTGGTGCGGCTGACCCCGGAGGGTGCCAGCCGCCTCGGCGTGGCACCGGTGGAGGGCGGCTGGACGCAGGCCCGAGTGCCGATCGAGTCGGTCGACCACGCCCACGGGGAGTTCCTGCGCCTGGGCGCCGACGTCGAGGTCCTGGAGCCGGCCGAACTCCGCGACCGCATCGCCGGGACCGTCAGGACGCTCGCCGCCCGCTACGAGGGGTGAGTGCTCAGACCCGAATCCGCAGGTAGTGGTGGGGGTTCGTGGCTGATACGACGACAGGTGTCCCTGTGGGTTTGAGATGATCGAGGTTCTCTACGCCTGATCGCTCTACCCAGAAGGACACCTGCCGAGTGAAGACGATATCGCGTCGCCGGACCGCCTCCCGCACCCCCGGCAGACGCTGGAGCCGGTTGCGGGCGCGGGTGGGTGTACCAGACGGGTCGCTGACGGAGAACGGTGGGCTGCTGCTGGTGGCCGAGCTGGATGAGGCGTTGGGCGTCACTGCCGCGCTGGACACGTCGATCGGCCCGATCAAGGCACGCGAGCGGGGCCTGACCGGCGGGGAGTTCGCGCTGGCCTTGG
>NZ_JBITZP010000026.1:0-110714 GCF_044546945.1 Kitasatospora sp. NPDC053057
GGGGTCGGCAGCCGCACGCTCGGCTGCCGACCCCCGAGTGTGCTTGGCTCCCAGGAACCCGACCCAGGCCCCGGGAGCCGCCCGATGAACCGCCCCCTCCACCTCCCCGTCCACCTCGGCATCGACGTCGGCGGCAGCCACACCCGCGCGGTGCTCCTCTCCACCGGCGAGCCGCCCAGCCCCGGCCGCGCCGGTTCCTCAAGGTCGGCATCACCGGCAGGACCAGCCAGCCCGAACCACGGACACAGCAACCGCGTCGCCGCGCGCATAGCTGGACCCGACCCCACCGCCCGCCCAGAAGGGCGTCATCAGCTTCTTCCGCCGCCGCACCACCCCCGCCAACGCCACCGGCATCACTCGCGCCTCTACTCCAGCAGGCTGCCCATGTGCCCGTCGTCCACCCGCATCGGCCAGAAGTGGCTCTCGGTGGCGAAGGCCTCCGGGTCGAGGGCCCGCATCACCGCCTCGGCTGCGCCGTCGAGGAGTTCGGACGGCTCGAACACCGACCACGGCCCGGGTGTCCACGGGTGTTCCGTCTCGCGCCGCAGGGCCCGCAGGCGCTCGAAGGTCCACAGCACGTAGAGCAGGGCGGACAGGTCGCGGTGCAGGTAGGCGGCCGGCTCGCCGTCGTCCCACAGGTCGGGCAGCTCGACCCTACCGGTGGCGCCGTCGAGCAGGACCACGAAGTCGTACATCCAGCCGCCGACGACCAGGAAGCCGCCCTGGTGCGGGCGGGTCGACGACTCGTCCCCATCATCCGGGTCGTAGTTCTCCGGGTAGACCTCGGCCAGGGTGCGCAGCGGGCCCTCGGCGTCGACGTCGAGCACGCACCGGTCGGAGACGGGCAGGCCGATCCCGGTGAGCAGCCGGCGGGTCGGGGCGTGGCTGAGGCTCGCGGGCAGCTCGGCGTCCTCGAACCGCCGGACGCTGCCCTCGCCCTCCAGCGTCGCGAGGTCCTCGACCAGGGCCGGAGAGACCGTGTACGCCTGTTCGCCCGGCCCGCCGGCCTCGGCGCCCCAGGCGAGGGCGCGGATCGCCAGCGCCGTCTCCCAGTGCGCGGGCCGGTCGCCCGTCCGCCGGAACAGCTCCGGGTCGGCCTCGCGCAGCAACAGCCGTACGAGCTGCCCCACTTCGGCGACGGCCGTCGGACCGTACGGCCGCACCTCGGCCTCCGGCAGCCCGTGCTCGCCGGCGGCGGCCGCGCCGACCGCCTCGATCTCCGTCGCCAGCGCGATCAGGCACTCCGGACTGCTGGCCAGCAAGTCCCGCTGGAGCACGTCGTCATCGTCCGGCCGGGCCAGGAACACCTCACCGCTCGCACCGTCCAGCAACACGGTGACCGGCCCCGTCCAGGCCTCGTAGCAGGCCTCGCCCAGCACGTACAGGCCCTCGGTGCCCCGAACGCCCTGCCGTTCGTACCAGGACGTGGCGGACTGCAGCGGCTCGTCCCCCGAGGCCTCCAAGTCCAGGTACGCGTACGACCAGCACAGCTCCCCGGCCGCGAGCAGCTCCCGACTCGGCCCGTGCGTGACCCCCTCGGGCACCACCCGAAGCCGCCCGGCCTCCACACCAGTCCCCGTCACCGCACGCCCCCTGCCCCGCCGACCCACGACGGACGATCTTCCACCGACGCGAGCGACCATAGCCGACCCCACGGACAATCAGCGCCGATCCCGGGGTCCACGAACCGTCAGCTCCCGCGGCCGCGCCACCGAAATGGCATGCACGCCACTAGCCAACCGTCCAGTAGCGCCCCTACCGTCGACTCCCCGTGGCTTCGACGGAGGAGCTCGCCTTGCGCCTACGCCCCCACCCCCTCCGACTCTCCACCCGATCCACCCGATCCGGCCGATCCAGCAGATCCAGCCGATTCGGCCGATCCAGAAGGTTCCCGGCGGCCGCTGCCCTCGCGACGGTCCTGTTCGTCACCGCCGCCCTGACCGCACCGGCCACCACCGCCACCGCCTCCCCCACCGCAACAGCCGCCCCCGATTACTGCGGCGGCCGTTGCACCGACATCCTCCCGCCCGGCGAGAACGGCAACGCCACGCTCGCCGAGATCCTGCTGAACCGGATGTTCGGCAGTCGCCCCGCGCACACCGACGACCAGCTCGGGCCGTACTCCGCCCTCGCCTCTGGGTATCCGGGGCTCACCGAGGCAGGGTTGCGGAGCTTCTTCAACGACGCGTCCTTCGGGGTGCCCGCCGACCAGGTGGCCAGTACCGCCAGTCCACGCCCGGACGTGACGATCGTGCGCGACAAGGCCACCGGCGTGCCGCACATCAGCGGCACCACCCGCTACGGGACCGAGTTCGGCGCGGGCTACGCCGCCGCGCAGGACCGGCTCTGGGTGATGGACCTGTTCCGGCACGTCGGCCGCGGCGAGCTGTCCGGCTTCGCGGGCGGCGCGGCGGCCAACCGACAGCTGGAGCAGAGCTTCTGGCAGGCCGCGCCGTACACGGAGCCCGAGTTGCAGCAGCAGATCGACGCGCTCGCCGCCCGCGGCGGCCGGGCCACCCAGGCGCTCGCCGACGCCAACGCCTATCTGGACGGCATCAACCAGTACGTCAGCGAGGCGTACAACGGCCGTACCTTCCCCGGCGAGTACGACCTGACCGGGCACATCGACCCGATCACCAACGCCGGTTCGATCGAGCCTTTCAAGCTGACCGACCTGGTGGCCCTGGCCTCGGTGGTCGGCGCGCTGTTCGGCTCCGGCGGCGGCGGTGAACTCGCCTCCGCCCAGGTCAAGTCGGCCGCCGAGGCCCGCTACGGCAGGGACGCCGGGGACGCGGTGTGGCGCTCCCTGCGCGAGGCCGACGACCCGGAGGCCGTGCGGACCCTGCACGACGGGCAGAGCTTCCCGTACGCGACCGTGCCCGACGCCCCGCAGGGCCAGGCGCTGCCCGACCCCGGCTCGGTGGTGCCCGAGCGGATGATCTACGACGCCAGCGGTTCGGCGAACACCGCGACCACGAAGGCGAACGGCGTCCTGCCCGGCAACCTGCTCACCGCCAAGCACGGGATGTCCAACGCCCTGCTGGTCTCCGGCGCGCACACCGACGACGGCCACCCGGTCGCCGTGTTCGGCCCGCAAACCGGCTACTTCGCACCGCAGTTGCTGATGCTGGAGGAGATCCAGGGCCCGGGGATCAGCGCCCGCGGCGCCGCCTTCGCGGGCCTCAGCTTCTACGTGCAGCTCGGCCGCGGCCAGGACTACGCCTGGAGCGCCACCTCGGCCGGGCAGGACATCACCGACACCTACGCCGTCCCGCTCTGCACCACCGACGGCTCACCGGTCACCACCGCCGCCAATTCGTACCTCTGGCACGGACGTTGCCAGCCGTTCGACCGGCTGGAGCGCAAGGACGCGTGGAGCCCGACCACCGCCGACTCCACGCCGGCCGGCTCGTACACCCTGGTGATGTACCGCTCCGACTACGGCCTGGTGACGGCCCGCGGCACCGTCGGCGGCGCCCCCGTCGCCTTCACCTCGCTGCGCTCCACCTACCGGCACGAGGCCGATTCCATCATCGGCTTCCAGGAGTTGAACGATCCGGGCGCGGTGCACGACGCGCCGAGCTTCCAGCAGGCCGCGCAGGACATCAACTACACCTTCAACTGGTTCTACGCCGACTCCCGCGACATCGCGTACTACAACTCCGGCAACAACCCGGTCCGCGCCCCCGGCGTCGACCCCGGACTCCCCGTCCTCGCCCAACCAGCCTACGAGTGGGCGGACTTCGACCCCGCCACCAACACCGCCCGGTACACCCCGCCGGCCGAGCACCCGCAGTCCGTGAACCAGGACTACTACGTCTCCTGGAACAACAAGCAGGCGGACGGCTACACCGCCGCGGGCTTCGGCAACGGCTCGGTGCACCGCGCCAACCTGCTCGACGACCGGGTCAAGGCACTGCTGCAGGGCGGCAGCAAGGCGAGCAGTGTCTCGCTCACCCAGGCCATGGAGAGCGCCGCACTGGCCGACCTGCGGGCCGAGGACGTGCTGCCCGACCTGATCCGGGTGCTGCGCAGCGCACCGGTCACCGACCCGACGGCCGCCACCGCCCTCCAGCAGCTGGAGGCCTGGCTCGCCGACGGCGCCCAACGGAAGGAGACTTCACCCGGCAGCCACAACTACGCGGACGCGACCGCGATCCGGGTGCTGGACGCCTGGTGGCCGCTGCTCGCCGACGGCGTCATGCGGCACGGACTCGGCGACCAGCTGTTCACCGCCCTGACCGGCGCGCTGCAGATCAACGAGTCGCCCTCCGGCGGGCAGACCGGCGCCTCCGCCGGCGGCCCGGTCAGTGCCAACGAATCGATCCCGCACAAGGGTTCGGCCTTCCAGTACGGCTGGTGGAGCTATCTGGACAAGGACCTGCGGTCCGTCCTCGGCGACCCGGTCGCCGGACCACTGGCCCGCCCGTTCTGCGGCGGGGGCGACCTCACGGCCTGCCGGAACGTCCTGCTCACCACCCTGAGCCAGGCCGCCGCCCAGACCCCCGCCCAGGTCTACCCGGGCGACGCGGACTGCACGGCGGGCGACCAGTGGTGCGCCGACACCATCATCCAGCGCCCGCTGGGCGGGGTGACGGACGACAAGACCACCTGGCAGAACCGGCCGACGTACCAACAGGTGGTGCAGTTCGCCGGCCACCGCTGAGCAGCGAAGCGGTCGCCGGCGCCCCTGGAGACGCCGGCGACCGCGGCGCCCTCAGCCCACCCGCTTGGCGACCTTCTGCTCGGCCTCCCGCAGATGGCCTGCTTCGTCCCTCAGCCGTCTGCCCGCCAGGTGATAGAACCCGGGGCTCGCGTTCGTGGACATCCGGCCGGAGAGGGCCGCCGCCAGCTCGGCCGCGACCTCCACCAGATCGGCGAGCGTGCCCAGCATCACGCCCTCGTCCATTGCCGGAACCTTGTCCCGCCACCCGCCCTTCGCATTCGGCAGCGCGTTCTCCCGCAGCTGCCGCCGCGCCTCGTCGACCGCGTCGACCATCGCCCGTAGCCCGCTGTCCATCCCGCCTCCAGTCCCGTCCGACATTCCCGCCCCGACATTCCCGTCCGGCCCCCACTGTCCCGGCGAACCTTTCCCACCCGGCCACCCCCGCCACACCCGGCGGACGGCGCAATCCGACGAGCCCCGGCGCGAAACAGCTCCTAGCGTGGTCCGGGGACCGCCCGGACGCGCCCGGGCAAAGGCCCGAGACCCGCATCAGGAGGAACCCCGACCATGACCGCCGACCTCTCCGAACTCACCGGGGACTACGTCCTCGATCCCGCCCACACCCGGATCGGCTTCGTCGCCCGGCACGCCATGGTGACCAAGGTCCGCGGCTCCTTCCACGAGTTCGAGGGCACCGCCCACCTGGACGGCAGCGATCCGAGCCGTTGCTCCGCCCGGCTCACGATCCAGGCCGGGAGCATCGACACCGGCGTCGCCCAGCGCGACCAGCACCTGCGCACCAATGACTTCCTGGACGTCCCCAACTTCCCGACCATCACCTTCGTCGCCACGGCGGTCGAGCCGCGCGGCGACGGCGAGTACCGGGTCACCGGGGACCTCACCATCAAGGAGACCACTCGCCCGGTCTCCATCGACTTCGAGTACACCGGCAATGCCGTCGACCCCTACGGCAACCTGCGCGTCGGACTGGAGGGTTCGGTCACGATCAACCGCAAGGACTTCGGGGTGACGTGGAACGCGGCCCTGGAGGGCGGCGGCGTCCTGGTCGGCGAGAAGGTCGTCCTGGAGTTCGACGTCTCGGCCATCCGCCAGAACGGCCAGAGCCAGTAGACAGCCGGAGCCGGTAGACACCCGGAGCCAGTAGACAGCCAGAGTCGGCAGCGCCACGGTCGCCGACCGGAACCGAGGATTCGAAAACCTGCCATGTAGCACCCGAAACCCGTTTAGGCTGCTTACATGGCAACCGACGACTCCCTCGCGACCGGACAGCGCTCGCTCGGCGACCCCGACCTCGACTACCCCCTCTGGCCCCCGCTGACCTCGGGCTGCCCGCGCACCAGCACGGAGGACGTCTCCTACCCCGTCGAGGTCGACTACACCTACAACAAGGCCGACCCGGCCGCCCTGTTCGCCCCCGTACGGGCCCGCGGCGGCCTGGAGCGCTGGGCGCCGCTGCTGCCCCCGCTGCTGGCGCCCGGCCTCGGCGAGGGGTCCACCCCGCTGGTCGAGATCGAGTCGGGCGTGTACGTCAAGGACGAGTCCCGCAACCCGACCTGGAGCCACAAGGACCGGCTGAACCGCTGCACCACCAGCGCCGCCGTCGGAGTCGGCGCGCCAGGCATCGCGGTGGCGTCCTCCGGCAACCACGGCGCCTCGGCGGCCGCCTACGCCGCCCGCGCGGGGCTGCCCTGCGTGGTGTTCACCGGCCCGGACACCCCGCCCGCCGTGGACGCCTTCCTCAACGCCTACGGCGCCGTGGTGCTGCCCGTGCCGTGGCAGGCCCGCTGGCCGCTACTGCGCCAGGTGGTGGAGCGGCTCGGCCTGCACCCGGTCAGCAACCTGACCACCACCCACACCGGGCACGCGTACGGCCCCGAGGGCTACAAGACCGTGGCGTACGAGATCTTCCAGGACGTCGGCGTGCCGAGCGCGGTGTTCGTCCCCACCGGGTACGGGGAGTTGCTCTTCGGTGTCTGGAAGGGCTTCGAGGAGCTGCGCCGGCTGGGCCTGGCCGACCGGGTGCCGCGGGTGTTCGCCTGCGAGTCCGCGGCCTCCGGCGCGCTGCACCGGGCTTTCGCCGAGGGCGCGCCGGCCGCGCACGTGACGGTCGGCGCGAGCGAGGCGTACTCGATCGCCTCGCCGGTGAGCGGCTACCGGGGGGTGCTGGCGGTGCGCGAGAGCGGCGGCCGGGCGTTGACCGTGGACGACCGTCAGCTCGCCGACGCCCAGGGCGAACTGGCACGAGCCGGGCTGTGGGCCGAGCTGTCCGCGGCGGCCGGTCTGGCCGGGCTGCGCAGCCTCGGCACGCAGGCGCCGGACGACGGCCCGGTGGTGTGCGTCTCCACCTCCAGCGGCTTCAAGGACAAGGGCATGGGCTCCCACCGGACCACCCCGGCCGTCCCGACCTGGGAGGAGGTCGAGCGCCGGCTGCGCGCGGCCGGGATCACCGGCTGACCGGGCGCGGGACGACGCGGTGGAAGAAGTCCCGCAGCACCTGGTTCGCCCTGGGCTGAGGCACGCCCCGGCCGCAGACCGACCCCTCGGCTCCGCCAGGCCGAGGGGCCCACCCCTGCGACCACGACCCCGCACCCGGACTTACGCCGTGGTCCGCGCCCGCCGCACCAGCCACCAGGCGGCCACCAGCGACACCACGAACACCGCCAGGTTCATCCCGTTCTCGATCAGGTGGAACGTCCCCAGCCGCTCCGCCGACTGGTAGCTCTGCTGGACGCCGACCAGCCCCTGCTGCTTGAGGCAGGAGACGAAGGCGTCGCCCCGCCCGTCCGGGATACTTCCGCAGTACTGGGTCATCACGTCGCTGTACGAGTGGACGTGCCCGGCGGCGTCCACGAACGGCGACTTGCCGCCGTCCAGCAGCAGTTCGTTGGGCACCGGCGCGTACGGGTCGACGCCGCGCTCCGGGCCGAGCGGCAGCACCCGGGTGAGCGGCTCCAGCAGGTGCGGCCTCAGCTGCTCCATCAGCGTGGTGCGCGCTCCGAAGGCACCGAGCACCACCGCGAAGGCGGGCAGCAGCCGGCGCAGCCCCGCGCCCACCGCCACGCCGAACATCCCCCAGGCGACGCCGAGCGTGAGCGGCATCCAGCCGCCGGCCTGGAACAGCGTCCCCTCGAACAGGCTGCGCCGGTCGGCGAGGTGGACGAGCCGGGCGACGTGCAGGCTCTCGGCGGAGAGCGCCGCGGACAGCACGACGACGAAGGTGCCGAGTACGGCGAGCTTGCCGAGCAGCCAGCGCTGCGGGCTGATGTCCTGGGACCAGGCGAGCAGCAGGGTGCGGTGCTCGTACTCCTTGGCCAGCAGCGGCACCCCCATGAAGGTGCCGATCATGGCCGGCAGGAAGACCACGGAGTTGAGCTGGTAGCCGGCGATGTCGGCGGCGTCCCGGATCCGGCCGAGCCGCTCGTCGGCGACGGCCTTGGCGCAGTCCGGCCCGTGGCACAGGTCCATCGCGCTCTGCAGCTCGGCGGCGTTGACGGCCATCCAGACCAGGATGACGACGGTGAGGGCGGTGAACGAGATCAGCTGCACGCGGTGCTGGCGCCAGGTGAGCCAGAGGATGCCGCGCCACAGGTTCCCCCGCGCGGCGGGCCCGGGCCGGGTCCCGGCGGCCGGCGCCGGGGTGGTGGTGGATGCGCTCACGATCCGGTCTCCCCGAGTGAGGTCTTGAGGTAGGCGAGCACGATGTCCTCCAGGGTGACGGGGTGGGCCGTCCAGCCGGGGGCGTCGAGCGGGGTGGCCGCGCCGAGCAGGCCGCGGACCACGAAGGTGGACTGCCGGGCGGTGTGGGTCCGGTGGACGACCTCGCCCTCGACCGGCGGCCGCTCGGAGCGCGGGCCGGTCAGCCGCAGGTGCTGGGCCAGCAGGTCCTCGGTGTCGCCGTCGAGGATGTCGCGGCCGTGCGAGAGCAGCAGCAGGTGGTCTCCCACGCCCGCGAGTTCGGCCACCACGTGGGTGGAGAGCAGCACCGTCATCCCGGTCTCGGCGACCTCGCCGAGCAGTTCGCCGGTGACGGCCTTGCGGGCGACCGGGTCGAGGTTGGCCAGCGGCTCGTCCAGCAGGAGCAGCGAGGGGCAGGCGCCGAGCGCGACGGCGAGTGCGACCTGGGCCTGCTGCCCGCCGGAGAGCTTGTCGCAGCGCCGGTCGAGCGGGATGTTGAACCGCTCCAGCCAGCCGAGCGAGCGCTGCTGGTCCCAGACGTGGTTGGTGTGCCGGCCGAAGTTCAGCATGTCGACGACGCTGAAGCTGCGGTAGAGCGGCTTGTCCTGGGAGAGCAGCACGACCCGGCCGCCGACCCGGTACTCCCCGGCGGTGGGGCGGACCATGCCGCTGACGACCCCCATCAGGGTCGACTTGCCGGCGCCGTTCGCGCCGACCAGGGCGATCACGCCGCCGGCCGGGAGGGTGAAGCTGCAGTCGTCCAGGGCGGTGACGCCGCGGTACTTCTTGGTCAGCCCGCGCACCGTCAGCGCCGGCTCGGTGGCGATCACGCCTCGGCCCCGTGCCACTGGCGCTCGGCGGCGGCCGGCTCCTCGGCGAGCACCGCGGTGACCAGGGCCTTGACGTCCTCGTCCTCCAGCCCGGCCTCGCGGGCCTCGCCGACCCAGCGGGAGAGCCCGGTGCGCAGCCGCGCCATGTCGTGCGGTTCTACGGCGCCGAGCGAGCCGGTGACGAAGGTGCCGGAGCCCTGCCGGGCCTCGACCAGGCCGACGTGCTCCAGTTCGCGGTAGGCCTTGAGCACGGTGTTGGCGTTGACCGTGCACGAGACGACGACGTCGCGCACGGCCGGGAGGCGGTCGCCGGGCTTGAGCACGCCCAGCCTGAGCGCCTCCCGCACCTGGCGGACGAGCTGGGCGTAGGCCGGGACGCTGTCCGCCCGGTCCACGTGGAATTCGATCACGGGGCATCTCCTCGGTCCGTGGAGGCGCTCAGGCCTGACTGAGGCTCTGACTCAGGCTCTGACTCAGGCCCGACTGAGGCCTGCCCGTGAATTGTTACGCTCTACTAGAACACTAGTCAATCACTATACTGAAACACCGTCACTCCGCGCCGCTGCTCACAGCTCGACCAGCACCTTCCCCCGGCTCGCCGACCGGTCGGTGTAGAGGCTGCGGTAGGCGGCCGGGATGCTGTCGAACCCCTGGTGGACGGTCTGCCGGTAGCGCAGGTCCCCGCTGCGCACCAGGGCGCCGAGGTCCCGCCGCAGCGCGGACCAGTTCTCCTCGGTGAACCACTCCAGCGCGAAGATGCCGCGGATCAGGGTGCGCGGGAACATGATCATCGGCAGCAGTCGGGGGCCCGCCCACTCGCCGCCCACCTGGCTCCCCCACTGCCAGCAGACCGCCACCCGGCTGTCCACCGCGAGCATCCCGAAGACCACGTCGGTGAGCGTGCCGCCCAAGCTGTCGAAGTAGCGGTCGACGCCGTCCGGGGCGAGGCCGGCCAGCTCCTCCGCCAGCCGCTCCGGATCGTCGCCGTCGCGGTAGTTCAGCACCGCGTCGAAGCCCAGCTCCTCCAGCCACTCGGCCTTCGCCGGGGTCGCCGTGGTGCCGATGACCCGGGCTCCCCGGTGCTTGGCCAGCTGGCCGACCACCGAGCCGACGGCCCCACTGGCCCCGCTGACCAGCACCGTCTGGCCGGGGCGGACGTCCAGGAACTTCTCCACCGTTGCCCAGGCCGTCATACCCGGGCCGCCCAGCAGGCCGAGCGCGGTGGTGATCGGCAGCCGCTCGTCGTAGTCCGCTCGGTCCAGCCGCCGGTAGGCCGGGAAGACCATCGGGAAGGTGCCGGTCTGCCAGAGCCAGGACGCGCCGTTGCCGATCACGTGGCTGCGCCAGCCGCCGAAGCCCTGCACCAGGTCGCCGACCGCGAACCGCGCGGCGGGCCCGGCCTGCACCACCTCCATGATCGAGTCGGCGCCCATGTGGTCGCCGACCGGGGTGTCCAGGGCGATCCCCTGGAGGTACGGGTCCACCGACACCCACCGGGTGCGCAGCAGCATCTCGTCCTCGGCGAGCCGGACGGGCACCTCCTCCACGACCTTCCGGTACATCCGGTCCACGTCCGGAACGCCGTCCACGTGCTCGCGGACGATCCACTTCTCGATCCGAACCACATCACTCACGAGGTGACTCCAAACTGCCGGTCGTCGGGGCCGACCGGTTCGGTGATCAGGGTGGGCGGCGGCGCGAAGTCGTCCACCTCGGCGGTGAACGGCCGGTCGTCGTCGCGGCAGATGAACTGAACGACGTGCCGACCGGCCGCGGCCGCGCGGATCAGGCCGCCGGTGGTCGCCCAGACGCCGGAGAGGTAGAAGTTGGCCAGGCCCGGCAGTCCCGGGCCGTTGCGCTTGATCTCCTCCTCCAGGGTCTCCCCGCCCTCCACGAAGGGCTGCCAACCGAGCACCGTGCCGTCGTAGTTGCCGGTGTAGCGGACCTGGGTGAGCGGGGTGGAGACGTCCCGGACGGCCACCGCCTCCCGCAACCCGGGGTGGTGGCCGTCCAGGAACTCGATCACGGCGTCGCGCACCCGGCGCTTCTCCCGCTGGTACTCCCGGCCCCGGCCGACCGGCAGGGTGTGCAGTTCCTCGCCGCGCCGCAGCCGGGGCGCCTGCTCGGGGCCGGTGCTCAGCTCCCGCCAGGGGGCGATGTCACAGAAGTAGCTGGCGTAGACGACGGTGGTCGCGGCGGGCGACAGCTCCGGGTAGTGGCGGCTGCGGAACTGGATGTTGATGCTGGGGTGGCGGATGCCGGTGAGCCGCGCCGCGAACTCCTCCTCCAGCAGGTAGGTGGTGCACGGGTCGCCCGCCGGGAAGGGCCGGCGCAGACCGAGGAAGACGGTCAGGTAGCCGGGGAAGACCATGCCCGGCTCGGTCAGCGTCCTGGTGTAGAGCCGGCGGTAGGTGTCGTTCAGGTAGCGGCCCTTGAGCAGGTCCATCATCGTGGTACGGCCGTCGCAGGCGGCCACCACGATGTCGGCGCGCACCTCCCGCCCGTCGCTCAGCCGCACCCCGACGGCGGTGTCCCGCTCCACCAGGATCTCGGTCACCTTGGCGTTGTAGGTGATCTCGCCGCCGAGCCGCCGGTAGCGCTGCTCGATCGAACGGGCCAGGCCGAGCGAGCCGCCCTCCGGCACCCCGGCCGACTGCCCGGCGTGCGAGGCGAGTTGGAAGTAGGTGGGCAGCACCGGGAAGTTGGGGTGCTTCTCGTACAGCACGAAGTTGAACGCCTCGCGCAGCAGCGGGCTGCGGAACCGCGCCGAGTAGTCGCTCATCAGCACCGAGATCGAGCGCCGGATCACGTTGAAGTACGGCAGGAAGGAGGCGAGCATCCGCCAGCGTTCCCAGCGGCCCATCAGCCCGACCGGCTTGAGGAACGGGTAACGGGCCAGCGCCAGGCGGAACGTGCGCAGCCCGTCGCAGAACTGGCGGATCCGCCGGGCGTCCTCGGGGGCGAGGTCCAGCAGGTGGGCCTCCAGCCGGTCCGGGTCGGAGTAGAAGTAGACCGCCCGGCCGTCCCTGGTGCGCACCACGTTGAAGACGTCGAAGTTGCGCATCCGCTTGCCCTGCAGCGCGCCGAGTTCGAGCCAGATCCGGTGCATCTCGTTGCCGGGCCCACTGCCCAGCAGCCAGCTGACGCAGCAGTCGAAGGTGAACTCGCCGCGGTCCCAGGCGGTGCAGCAGCCGCCGGGCAGCTCGTGCATCTCCAGGATCTGGGTGCGGTAGCCGTTCATCCGCGCGTAGCAGCCGGTGGACAGGCCGCCGAGCCCGCCGCCGATGATGACCACGCTCTGCCTGGGGCTCATTCGCTCACTCCCGTGGTGACCCGGTCGAGTTGCGGCAGGTGGCCCCACTTGCCCGGGTGCCAGGGCTCCCGGTTGTCGCTGGGCCAGGCCCGGAACGGCCGGCCGAGTTCCCGGCAGAGGTACTGCGCCGCGTACCGGCCGCTGGTGGCGGCCCGGATCAGGCCGCCGAGCGAGGCCCACTGCCCGGCCATGGAGAAGCCGCTGAGCCCGGGCAGCCGCATCCGGTCCCGGTTGACCAGCCGGTTGGCGGTATCCTCGGCCTCGGAGAAGGCCTGCCAGGCGAGGATGCTGCCGCGGGTGTTGCCGGTGAACCGCTCGGTGGTCACCGGTGAGGCGACGTCGACCAGTTCGATCCGCGCGCCGAGCCCGGGGTGGGTCCGGTCCAGGAACTCCCGGACGAAGGAGGCGACTTGCCGCTTGCGCGCCCGGTAGGCCCGGCGGTCGCGGACCCGCAGGTCCTTCCAGGAGCGGTAGTCGCTGAAGTAGGTGCAGTGCAGCACCGACTTGCCGGGCGGCGCGAAGCCCTCCGCGTAGGCGGAGCGCAGCTGCACCACCAGGCTGTGCTGGAGCGAGCCGGGCAGCCGCCCGGCGTCCTCGGGCGCCAGCAGGTAGGTGGTGCAGTGCGGTTCGCCCTGCGGCAGCGGGCCGTCCACCCCGACGAAGGCGGAGACCACGGCTGGGTAGAGGTTGCCTGGCTTGTCCAGCAGTTCGCCGTACAGCCGGTCGGTGGCGGGGCTGGAGTAGCGGCCCCGCAGCAGCCGGTCGAGCACCGTCGGGCCATCGCAGGCGGCCACCACGTGGTCGGCGAACTGCCGGGTGCCGTCGCGCAGTTCGACGCCGACGGCGCGCCCGTCCTCGACCAGGATCCGGTCGACCCGGCAGCGGTAGCCGATCACCCCGCCGAGCGAGGTGTACCGCTCCTCCACCGATCGGGCCAGCCCCAGCGAACCCCCTTGCGGGAAGCCCGCGTTGCCGGTGTGGGCCGCGGCCAGGGTGTACAGGTAGGGCAGCAGCGGGAAGCCGGCCGGCTCCTGGAGGAACATGGTGGGGAAGGCCCGGCGCAGCAGCGGGTCCTGGAAGCGCTCGGCGAAGACGCTCATCGGGGTGGTCGCGGTGCGCCAGAACAGCCGGAAGGCGGGCAGCACGGCGCGCAGGGTGCGCAGCCGTTCGGCGGTGGTCCGCAGCGGCGGCGGGGTGAGGTCCCAGGGCAGGTCGATCGCGGCGAAGCGGCGCAGGTCCCGGCAGAAGGCCCGGATCGGCTTGGCGTCGCCGGGGGCGAGGGCCAGCAGGTGGGCCTCCAGCCGGTCCGGGTCGGTGTGGAAGGTGACGGACCGGCCGTGTTCGTCGACGACCCGGTTGAAGGTGTCGAAGTGGGCCACCGACTTGCCGTCCAGGGCGCCGAGTTCGCGCCAGACCTGGTGGGCGCCGGTGCCCTCGGCGGTGCCGATCAGCCAGTCGATGCAGTAGTCGAACAGGTAGCCGTGCCGGGACCACGCGGTGCAGCAGCCGCCGGGCAGCACGTGCTTCTCGAAGATCCGGGTCTCCAGCCCGCTCATCTGGGCGTAGCAGCCGGTGGCGAGGCCGGCCAGGCCGGCCCCGATCACGATCACCCTGGGCGGGCCGCCGGTCGGCCGCTCCCGGGCGGACCAGTCCGGCCCGCGGTCAGCCCCGGCCATCGGTGGTGCCTCCGGCCAGGATCGCGGCCGCCAGTTCGGCGTTGCGGGCGGCGTGCTCGCCGTCGAGCATCTCGGCGTGGCTGCCGTGGCCCGCGTACACGGCGGTACCGGTGGTGGAGGCACCGTGCCAGGAGCCCGGCTCGTCGCCGCCGTGGACGGCGAGGCGCTCGCGCTCGCAGACCACGTCCAACTGGGCTTGCACGGTACCGGTGTTGGGGGTGCGGCTGCAGAACTCCAGGTAGTCCCGAGCCTGTTCGAGTGTGTCGCGGGCGACGATCCGCGAGCCGGTGTGGCGGTGCAGGTGCTCCTGGAGTTCGCGCTCGAAGACGGCCACGTGCTCCTCGCCGAGGTCGAAGGCGTCCAGCGACCGGTAGGCGTCGACCAGCAGCACTGAGGCGACCGTACGGCCGCGCCGTTCCAGCTCCTTGGCCACCTCGAAGGCGAGGTTGCCGCCGAGCGAGTAGCCGAGCAGCCGGTACGGCCCGGCCGGGTGCAGCGCCTCGACCTGGTCGGCGTAGCGGGCGGTCTTGTCCTCGCCGGTCAGGTAGTTGAAGGCGGCGATCCGGTGCTCGGGCAGGTGAGCGGCGAGCTGCCGGTAGACCAGGCCGTGGCCGCCGGCCGGCGGGAAGCAGAAGACCGTACGGCCTTCGGGCGCGGCGGAGTTGAACCACAGGTGGGGCTGGCCGCCGGCCAGCTCGCCGGTGACGATCTGCTCGACGGTGCGGGCCATCCCGTGCAGGGTGGTGACCTTGAACAGCTGGCCGACCGGGATGCTGATGGTGAACTCGGTCTGCAGGTGGTGGATCAGTTCGATCAGCCGGATCGAACTGCCGCCGAGCTCGAAGAAGTCGTGCTGGAGGCCGACTTCGGCCAGGCCGAGGAGCTTGCTCCAGTGCTCGGCGACCCGCTTCTCGTAGAGGGTGACGGGCGGTTCGGGCCGCTCGCCGCCGGTGTCGGCCGCGGGCTCGGGCAGGGCGGCCAGGTCGACCTTGCCGTTGGGGGTGAGCGGCAGGGCGGGTAGTTCGGTGAGGTAGGAGGGGATCATCACGGTGGGCAGGTGTTCGGCGAGGTGGCGGCGTAGTTCGCGGCGGTCCAGCTCGACGCCCTCGGCGGGCACCAGGTAGGCGGCCAGGACCGCTTCGCCCGAGCCGTCCTGACGGACAGTCACGCAGGCTTCGGCGATCTCGGGCCGGGCGGTGAGGTGGGCCTCGATCTCGCCCGGCTCGATCCGGTGGCCGCGCACCTTGACCTGGTTGTCGATCCGGCCGAGCAGGTGCGCGGTGCCGTCGGTGTCCCAGTGGCCGAGGTCGCCGGTGCGGTAGAGCCGCCTCGGGGTGCCGTCCAGGTCGAGCGTCCGGAAGCGCAGTCCGGTCTGCTCCGGGTCGTTCGGGTAGCCGGCCGCGACGCCCGCGCCGCCGATCCACAGCTCGCCGGGCACCCCGGCGGGGACGGGCTCGCCGTAGCGGTCGAGGACGTACAGCGCGCTGTTCGGGAAGGGCCGCCCGATCGGGACCATCCGGCCGGGTTCCAGCGCCTCGGTGGCGCCCTCGTAGTAGCTGCTGTCCACGGTGGCCTCGGTCAGGCCGTAGGAGTTGACCAGCCTGGTCGCCGGGCCGCACAGGGCGCGCAGGCGCTGGTGCTCGGCGGCCTTCCAGGAGTCGGAGCCGACGACCAGCAGCCGCAGGAAGTCCAGCCGCAGGCCCTCGCGTTCGCAGTGCGCCAGCAGGGCTCGGGCCACGGCGGGCACGAACTCGCCGCAGTCCACCGCCTCTTCGCGCATCACCCGGTACAGCCGGGCGGTGTCGAAGAGCAGTTCGCGGTCGACCAGGACGAGGGTGCCGCCGGTGCCGAGGGCCCGGGCGAGGTCGCCGGTGAACACGTCGAAGGCGGTTCCCGCCATCTGCAGGTGCACCCGGACCTCGGTGTCCAGCCGGTACTCGGCCCGCCAGCCGGCCGTCACGGCGGCCAGGTTGCGGTGGTCGACCCGTACGCCCTTGGGGCGGCCGGTGGAGCCGGAGGTGTGGATCACGTAGGCGGGCCGGTCTGGGTCGGCGGCGGGCAGTGGTCCGGCGTCGGCGGCCGGTCGCTCCAGTTCCTCCAGGGTGACCAGCGGGGAAGGGAGTTCGGCCGCGACCGGGTGCCGCTCGTCCACCACGACCAGCGCCGCCCCCGCGTCGGCCACCTGGTGGGCCAGCCGGTCGGCCGGGTGCCCGGGGTCGAGCGGCAGGTAGGCGGCGCCGGCCCGCCAGACCGCCAGCAGGGTGGTGATCAGCTCGGGCGACTTGTCCAGGCAGACGGCGACCACCGAGCCCTCGCCGACGCCCAGTTCGCGCAGCCGGGCGGCGGTGCCCTGGGAGCGGCGGTCCAGCTCGCCGTAGCTGAGCCGCCGGACGGCATCGCGGCCGGGGGCGACCACCGCGACCGCCTCCGGGTGTTCCGCGGCGGCCTTGGCGATCAGTTCCGGCAGCGGCACCTCGTGGTCGATCCGCCGCTCGACGCCGCTGAACCCGGTGAGGATGCGCTTCCGCTCGGCCGGGTCCAGCATCCGCAGCCGGCCGACCGGTTCGGCCTCGGCGGCCCGGGTCATGGCGTCCAGCAGGTTGCGGTAGTGCGCGGCGAGGCGCCGTACGGTGGCGGGCTCGAAGAGGTCCGAGTTGTACTTGAAGACGCAGTGGAAGCAGCCGTCCGAGCGGTCCTCGTAGGCGGACAGCGTGAGGTCGAACTGCCCCTCCTCCTCGGGGAGTTCGATGTACTCCAGGCGGTAGCCGAAGCGCTCCACGGCGACCTTGTGGGTGAGCAGGATGAACATCGCCTGGAACACCGCGGAGCGGCTCGGGTCGTGCTGGAGGCCCAGCTGCTCGACCAGCAGCGGGAACGGGTACTCCTGGTGGTCCAGTCCGCCGAGCACGCTCTCCCGCACCCTGGCCAGCAGCTCGGCCACCGTCGGCTCCCCGGCCAGGCTGACGTGCAGCGGCAGCGGGTTGACGAAGTAGCCGTAGACGGAGGCGAACTCCTCCTGGGTGCGGCCGGTGACGGGGCTGCCGACCACGATGTCCTGCTGTCCGGACCACCGGTGCAGCAGCAGGTAGTAGGCGCCGAGCAGCACCATGAACGGGGTGGCGTTGTGGGCCCGGGCCAACGCGTGGACCCGGGCGGTGAGTTCGGCGTCCAGCCGGAAGAACTCGGAGGCCCCGTTGTGGGTCTGCACCGCCGGGCGCGGCCTGTCGGTGGGCAGCTCCAGCACCGGCATCCCGGCCGGCAGGTGGCCGCGCCAGTAGTCCAGCATCCGCTGAGCCTGCGGCCCGGCCAGGAAGCGGTTCTGGTGGTTGAGGAAGTCCAGGTAGCGGGCGGCCACCGGGGGCAGTTCGGGGGTGCGGCCGCGGCTCAGCGCCTGGTAGACCTCGAACAGCTCCTCGATGAAGGTGAAGGTGGAGATCGCGTCCGAGACGATGTGGTGGACAGCCTTCATCAGCACCCAGCGGTCCGGCCCGCGCCGGAACAGCCGCAGCCGTACCAGCGGGTCCTCGGCCAGGTCGTACGGCCGCCGGTACTCGCGGACGATCAGCTCGTGGATCTCCTCCCAGGGGCGGCCCTCGACGTCGAACAGCCCGGTGTCGGCGACGGCTTCGGCGCGGATCCGCTGGACGGGGCGGCCCTCCTCGGCGGTGAAGGCGGCGCGCAGCCCGGGGTGCCGGGCGATCAGGAAGGCGAAGGCGGCGAACATCAGCTCCGGGTCGAGCTCGGCCCGCACCTCGACCGCGCCGCCGATGTTGTACGCGAAGCCGTCCGGGTGCAGCTGGCGCAGGAACCACAGCGCCTGCTGGTTGTGGGTGAGCGGGTAGCGGGTCTCGTCGGTGTGCAGTTCGACCTCGGCCCGCTCGGGGCCGCCCTCGGCGGCGAGCAGCGCGTCCAGGCCCTCGGTGAGCAGGTCGACCAGGTCGGCGACGCTGCCGTTGCTGAGCAGGGCCACCACCGGCAGGGCGAAGCCGAGTTCGCCGTGCAGCCGGGCGCGCAGCTCCATGGCGAGCAGCGAGTCCAGGCCGTGCGCGCCGAGCCTGGTGTCCGGGTTGATCCGTTCGGTGCCGGTGCGCAGCACGGCGGCGGCGGCGGCGGTGAACCGTTCGGTGGCCAGCTGGCGGCGGCTGTCCGGGTCGGCGGTGCGGTAGCCGTCCAGGAAGCCGCCGGTTCCGGCCGGGGCCTGTTCGGCGGCGCTCGCCGCCAGTTCGGCGACCAGTGGCGGCGGGGCCGGGTACCAGGCGAGGAAGGTCGGCCAGTCGACCACGGTGGCGACCAGCAGCTGGGCGCGGTCCTGCCCGAGGACGCGTTCCAGCACGGCGACGCCGGCCTCCGGGGGCAGCGAGCTCATGCCGCGGGCGTCGCGGTAGTGGGCGACCAGGCCCAGTTCCTCGATCATGCCGGTGGCCCAGGGGCCCCAGTCCAGGCTGAGCGCGGGCAGGCCGTCGGCCCGGCGGTGGTGGGCGAGGGCGTCCAGGAAGGCGTTCCCGGCCGCGTAGTTGGTCTGGCCGGCGGTGGTGAGCAGCGAGGCGACGGAGGCGAACAGCACGAAGTGGTCGAGCGGTTCGGCGCGCAGCAGCCGGTGCAGCAGGTGGGCGCCGACGACCTTGGGGGCGTATCCGGCGTCGAAGGCCGGGCGGTCCATCTGGGTCAGCAGGGTGTCCCTGACCTGCCCGGCGAGGTGGAACACCCCGCGGATCGGCGGGAGTTCGCGCTCGCGGTACTCGGCGAGCCAGGTGCCGAGGGCGGTCTCGTCGGTGACGTCCACCGGGGCGAGCAGGGGTTCGGCGCCGAGCGACTCCAGTTCGCGCAGGAAGGCGATCCGCTCCCCGGCCGGCGTGGCGGGGTCGACGGCGTGCCACTCGGCGCGCGGGGGCAGGGCGGTGCGGCCGACCAGGATCAGCCGACGGGCGCCGCGCCGCACCAGGGTGCGGCAGAGCAGTCGGCCGAGCGCGCCGAGCCCGCCGGTGACCAGGTAGCTGCCGTCGGGGCGCAGCGCGGGCGGCAACGGCCTGGTAAGGCCCTGGGCAGGGCGCAGTCGGCTGGTGAGCCGGCGGCCGGCCCGCAGGGCGAGTTCCTGTTCGTCGTCGGCGGTGAGTTCGGCGGCAAGCTCGGCGGGCAGCTCTGCCGGCAGCTCGGCGGCGAGTTCGGTCGGCAGCTCGGCGGTGAGTTCGGCCAGCAGTGCCTCGGCCTGTTCGCGGGCCGGCACCGCCGGATCGAGGTCGATCAGCCTGCCGCGCTGGGCGACGAGTTCCTGCTGCCAGAGCACCCGGCCGATGCCCCAGGCGGGCGCGCCGAGCGGTTCGACCCGGTCCTGCGGCCCGGTGGCCTGGGTGCCCCGGGTGACGATGTGCAGCCGGCCGTCCGGGCGGGCGGCGGGCAGGGCCTGGGCGAGGGTGATCAGCGAGTAGGCGCCGTGGGTGGCGAGCCGGTGGAGCTGCCCGGGGTCGGTGGCGTCCAGGGCGGGCAGGTCGAGGTTCCACAGGTGGACGACGGTCCGGTAGGCCGGGTCCAGGTCGGCGAACAGCCGGCGGAGGTCCTCGGCGCAGTCGGGCCGTACGGTCGCCGTACCGTCCGTGAAGGCGTACGCGCCGCCGGGCCGGACCAGGTGGCAGCGGGCGCCGCGGTCGGCGGCCAGGGCGGCGAGCCGCTCGGCGAGGCCGCCGTCGTCCGCGAAGATCAGCAGGTCGCCGGTGGGCCGGTCGTGCCGCGGTGCCGGGGCGTCCTGCCAGGTGAGCTCGGTGAGCCAGCCGTCGATGGTGGCCAGGCTCACCGACGCGGCCGCCCGGGCGATGTCGGCAGCCTTGAAGCCGGTGATCCGGCCGAGCGGGGTGCCGTCCTCGGCGTAGAGAGCGAGGTCGCCGACGAGTTCCTCGCCGCTGTCCCGGGTGACGGTGGCGTGCGCCCACAGCGGCCGGGAGCCGATCCCGTCGAGCCGGACCTCCTCGATCGAGACCGGCAGCCGGACGCCGCCGTCCTCGGGGGCGTGCAGCCGGGTGGTGAGCAGGGTCTGGAAGCAGGCGTCGAGCAGTACCGGGTGCAGGTGGTGGTCGGCCGCGTCGGGGCCGAGCTGTTCGGTGGGAAGGATCCGGGCGAGTGCCTCGCCGGGCCCGGCCCACACCTCGGCGACGGCCCGGAAGGCGGGCCCGTAGTCGTAGCCGCGCTCGGCCAGGCGCCGGTAGCAGTCGGGGCCGTCGAGGTGCTGCCCGCGGGCGCGCAGTGCGTCGAGGTCGGCGGCGGGCCCGTGGGAGCGGCGCTGGCCTGTGCGGACCCGGCCGCTCGCGTGCACGGCGGGCTCGGCGCCGGCCGGGGTGGAGGCGATGGTGAAGCGGGCGTCCTCGGGGGCGTAGCCGAGCTGCACGGGGACCGGTTCGGTGTCGGAGAGGAACAGCGCCCGGCTCAGCTCGATCTCGGCGAGCACCACCTCGGTGCCGCCGGTCAGTGCGCGGACGGCCTGGGCGGCCATCTCCAGGTATCCGGCGGCGGGGAAGACCACCCGGCCCTCGATCCGGTGGTCATCCAGGTAGGGCAGCCGCTCGGGGTCGAGCGCGGTGGTCCAGGAGGGCTGGGCGGCGGCGGTGCGGCGGCCGAGCAGCGGGTGGTCGACCCGCCCGAGCCGGACCTGCGCGACCGGTTCGGGCTCCACCCAGTACCGCTCGCGCCGCCACGGGTAGCCCGGCAGCGGCACCGGGCGCCCGGCCGGGTGCAACGCGCCCCAGCTCAACTCGACGCCCAGGGTGTGTAGTTCGGCCAGGGTACGGGCGATGCGCTCGGGCTCGTCCTGCCCGCGGCGGATCGAGGGCAGGGTGTGCGCCTGCTCGGCGCACTCGCGGATCGCGTGGCCGAGCACCGGGTGCGGGCCGACCTCCAGGAACAGCCGATGCCCGTCCTCGGCCATCCGCTCGACGGCGGCCCGGAACCGCACCGGGTGGCGGACGTTGTGCCACCAGTACTCGGCGTCCAGCTCCGGCCCCCGGGCGAGCCCCTCGCGGGCGGTCAGGTAGAGCGGCAGCCGCGCCTTCTGCGGCTTGATCCCGGCCAGCGCGGCGGTCAGCTCGCCGCGGATCGGCTCCATCCGCACGCTGTGGTACGGGACTTCGACGTCGAGCAGGCGGGCGAAGAGGCCCTGCTGTTCGAGTTCGCCGGCCAGTTCGCGCAGCGCCTCGGTGTCCCCGGCGAGGGTCACGGCGGAGGGGCTGTTGACGGCGCCGAGCGAGACCCGGGCGCGGTAGGGGCGGATCCGCCGCTCGGCCTCGGCCTCCGGCAGGCCGACGGCGAGCATCGAGCCCGTCCCGGCCAGCCGCTGCTGGAGCCGGCTGCGGGTGAGCACCACCCGGACGGCGTCGGCCAGGTCGTAGACCCCGGCCTGGTGGAAGGCGGCGACCTCGCCGGTGCTGTGGCCCACCACCGCGTCGGGTTGCAGCCCGTGGCTCTGCCAGAGTGCCGAAAGTCCCAGCTGGACGGCGAAGTTGGCGGGCTGGGCGAGCCAGGTCTCGGCCATCCGGGAGTCGGCCTCGTCGCGTCCGAGTTCGTCCAGCAGCGACCAGCCGGCCTGGGCGCGGATCTCCGCGTCCACGGCCCGTACGGCCTCCCGGTAGACCGGTTCGCTCTCGTACAGGCCCCGGCCCATCCCCCACCACTGGGGGCCCATACCGGTGAACACCCAGGCCAGGCGCCGCTGTCGGCGGTCCCGGGCACGGCCCTGGACGATCTTCGGGTGGGTCTCGCCGCGCTCGCAGGCGGCCAGTGCCTCGTCCAGGTCGGCCGGCCCGGAGTGGACCACGGCGAGCCGCTCGGGCAGGTGCTGGCGGCGGTGCGCCAGGGTGTGGCCGAGGTCCGTGAGCGAGGCCCCGGCGGCCAGCTCCCGCCGTACGGCGGCGGCGAGTTCGGGCAGTGCGGCGGCGTCCCGGGTGCTCAGCGGCAGTACGGTGACGGCCGGCTGCGGCGCCGGTTCCACGGGGGCGGGCGGCGGCGGTTCCTCCAGCAGGACATGGGCGTTGGTGCCGCCGAAGCCGAAGGAGTTGACGCCCGCGCGGGCCGGGCCCTGGTGTTCGGGCCAGTCGACGGGGGCGGTGGGGATGTCGAAGGGCAGTGCGGCCAGGTCGATGCCGGGGTTGGGCCGCTCCAGGTTGAGATGCGGCGGGATGCGGCGGTGCCGGAGGGCCAGCGCGGTCTTGATCAGCCCGGCGACCCCGGCGGCTGCCTCGGTGTGCCCGATGTTGGTCTTCACCGAGCCGACGTAGCAGCGCTCCCCGGCCCGGCGGCCGATGCCCAGCACCCGGCCGAGCGCGGCCGCCTCGATCGGGTCGCCGACCGGGGTGGAGGTGCCGTGCGCCTCGACGTACTGGAGGCTGCCGGGCTGCACCCCGGCCTCGGCGCAGACCCGCTCGATCAGGGCCGCCTGGGCGCCGGCGCTGGGGACGGTGATGCCGTTGGTGCGGCCGTCCTGGTTGACGCCGCTGCCGAGGATGACGGCATGCACCGGATCCCCGTCGCGCAGCGCGTCGGAGAGCCGCTTGAGCACCACCACGCCGACCCCCTCGGCCCGCACGTAACCGTCGGCGGAGGCGTCGAAGGCCCGCGAGCGGCCGTCGGCGGAGAGGAAGCCGCCCTTGGTCTCGGCGATCGTGTACTGCGGCGCCATGTGCAGCAACGCGCCGCCGGCCAGGGCGAGTTCGGTCTCGCCGCGGAGCAGGCTCTGGCAGGCGAGGTGGACCGCGACCAGGGAGGAGCTGCAGGCGGTGTCGAGCGAGACGCTGGGGCCGCGGAAGTCGAAGCAGTGCGAGATCCGGTTCGACACCATCGTCATCATGGTGCCGGTGGCGGTGTGCGCGGCGATGGTGGCGAAGTCGAGGTCGGCGAACTGCAGGATCTTCCAGTCCAGGGTGAAGGCGCCCATGTAGACGCCGACGTCCCGCCCGGCGAGCTCGCCGGGGCGCAGCCCGCCGTCCTCCAGCGCCTCCCAGCTCACCTCCAGGAGCTTGCGCTGCTGCGGGTCCATGTGGGCTGCCTCGCGCGGGCTGATCCCGAAGAAGTCCGGGTCGAAGGTGTCGAAGCCGTCGATGTAGCCGCCCCGGCCGCCGATCAGCCGCCCCGGCTTGGCCCGGTCCCGGCTGCCCAGGGTGCCGGTGTCGTACCGGTCGGCGGGGGTGTCGATGAGACAGTCCCGGCCCTCGATCAGGTTGCGCCAGTAGGTGCGGTGGTCGTTGGCGTGTCCGGGCAGGCGACAGCCGATGCCGGTGATCGCGATCCGTTCGCAGGGCACGGCGAAGGGCGAGGTGGTCATGGTCCAATCCGAGGGGTGGTGGCGCGGGCACGGGCGAGGGGGCGGCCTCGCGGGGACGTTCGTCGGGGCCGGGGTGTCAGACGGACTGCTCGGTGGTCTTCATCCGGCGCCACGGGTGCAGCAGGGTGGCGCCGAGCTCGTCGGTGGTCGGGAACGCGGCCGGGTCGGTGAGGCCGACGGCTTCCGGGGTCCGTCCGGGCCGCCAGGTGAAGCTTCCGAACACGTGGTCCCACAGCGACAGGTCGGAGGCGTAGTGGCCGGCTTCGGCGAGGTCGGTGCTGTGGTGCAGGCGGTGGAGTTCCGGGCCGGCCAGCACGTGGCCGAGCGGACCGATGCGGACGTCGATGTTGGCATGGACGAAATACCCCTGCGCCATGACGAATATTCCGACCACGAACACCGAGTCCGCCGAGAATCCGATCAACGCCAGCAGAAGTTGGACCACGGACTGCGCGAACAGGACGTCCAGGAAATGGTTCACGCCGTTGTTGGCGACATTCACCTTGTCCGGCACGTGGTGCACGCCGTGCAGCCGCCAGAGCCACCGGTTGTGGTGCGACCAGCGGTGCACCAGGTAGTCGCCGAGCGAGCCGAGCAGCAGGGCGAGCGGGATCTCCAGCGCGAACGGCAGCGCCGGGCGGGCCGGGCCGAGCAGCTCCACCAGCGTGGTCACCAGCCCCTGGGCCAGTCCGCCGCCGACCATGCTAAGCACGAAGTACACGCTGTACCACCGGAGTTCACGCCCACTGGGATGCCAGTCGGTCCGGTACGGGATCACCCGCTCCAGCACCGCCAGGTAGCCGATGACGGCGATCAGCACGAGCGGGGAGACCTTGTCGGGCGCCCAGTGGAAGCGCAGTGTCGCGACGGCCGTGCACAGCACCCCCAGGAGCAGAAACGGATGGGCGAGCCGGCGTGCGATGGCGGACAGCACGCTCCCCCTTGTTATTCGCGGACTAACGAATGGAAACGTCAGAGACTCTAGCGGGAGCTGCTGGCAGGTTCAGTCATTCGACGTGTTAACGCCATGAATAACCCGATCGATGGAAGATCCGAGCACGAAGTTGACGTATGAGCGGCGTGAACCGGGCGCATTCACTGCCGGGTTCGCCGGCCACCGGAGTGCGGTGCGCACGGCGCCCGGACGGTCCGCCCCGCACGCCCCCCGCCGAGGCCTCAGCGGTCAGGACCCGAGTGCTCGTCCGGGGCTCATCCGGGGCTTATCCGGGGTGGAAGATCACCCGGACATCGGCGCCGACCGGGACGACCAGCACGTTGCCGCTCTCCCACGTCCAGTACTGCGGGATCAGGAACATCCGGTCGCCGGACTGCGCCAACAGCCGGAAGCCCTCGTAGCGGTACCGGTAGCGCGCCCCTGTCTCCACGTTCGGCAGTGGCGTCTCCCGCACCCCGGCCCAGTCCACGGAGAGCCGCTCCCGGGTGTCGAGCAGGATCGCCGGCCGGAGGTACAGGTTGCGGGAGAGCCAGACGGCGTCGGCCTGCCCCTTCTCCAGGGCGTACCCGCCGACCGCCCAGTACGCGCACAGCGCGATGATCGCCACCACGACGCCCAGCACCGCCCGCTCGCCCCTCGCCGGGAAGGCCGCGCCCGTGACCCGCACGAACAGCAGCCGCGCCATGACGGCGAGCAGCAGCGCACCGCCCAGCAGCAACGGGGTGCCCATCGGACCGGCGTCGATCGCCTCGATTCCCGCCAGCAGGCCGAGCACCAGCAGCGCGGCCACCGGCAGCGCGGCGGCGAGGCACACCCGGCGCAGCGCCCGGACACCCGCCGCGCCGCGTTCGGAGACGCCGGACGCGAACTGGTACGCGAGCACGACCACCAGCGCTCCGCTGAGCGCCGCCCCGGCGGGCAGGTAGAGCGCGGAGGAACTGCGGAGCAGCAGGTTCTGGGTGGAGAAGCCGATGGACGCGGCGTCGATGCCGAAGTGGCTGTAGAAGGCGTTGGTGTAGGCGTACCCGAAGAAGAAGAGCAGCGCCGTGACGAAGGTGGTCGGGGCGATCCAGCTCGCCAGCCGGGTGACCCAGTCGCTCCACGGGGCCGTGGGCGGTCCCTCCGGGGCGGCGGGCTGCCGCTCGGGCCCGAACGGCCGCTCCGCCGCCTCGCCCGAGCGCTCCTCCCCGGCAGGGCTCAGGGGGTGCTCCCGCTCTCGGTGCCGTGCCCCGTGCTGCTTCCCTGGCCGCCGCCGCGCGGGGATCCATCTCCCCCGGGGCTCGTCGGTCCGCCGCCCGTACCGCTCGTCCCCGAGCCGGCGACCGTTCCGCCGGCCTGCAGTTGCCTGCTCTCCCCGTCGATGGTCACCGTGAGGCAGACCGGCCGGGCCTCCGAGCTCTCCGTCGGGAGGGTGAACACCACCGATTCGCCGGTGCCGCCGGTCACGGTGGTCGGGAGCTCGTGCGGGCTCGCGGACGCCGCACCCTTCGTGCAGTCGGTGACGTCGCTGATGGTGGCGGTGAACGTCGCCGTCGAGGTGCTCTTCAACGTGATGACGGCGGTCGTCCCGGTGCCCGTCGCGTTGGCGGACACCTCACCGGCGTTCTTGAATCCGCCCTTGGCCTCGCCCGGCTTGGTCCGGGACTCCGTGGGCTGCCGACCGTTGCCGCTCTGCCCGTTCCCGCTCTGCCCGTTCCCGTTCTCCCCGTTGCCGCCCTGCCCGTTGCCTCCCTGGCCGGTCGGGCTGACGTTGGTAGAACCGCCCCCTCCCCCTCCCCCGCCGCCGCAAGCCGCCAGGGCCGGAACGAGCAGGGCGGCCGCCAGCCACCGGGCCGCTCCGCCGGCCCCGCCACATCCGATGTGCCGCGTCCCGGGCATCCGTCCTCCCATCCGCTCAGCGAACAGGGCCCGTCGGCCCCGCCGCACGGTACCCGTTCGCATACGGCCCGGTGGTGCGCCACGCAGACCCAGGCCGGGCCCACCACCCGTTCGGCGCACCCGCGGCCCGCCCCCGTCCGGCACTAGAGTCTGAGCGGACGCCACGTCAGCGAATCGGAAGGAAGAAGCACGTGACCACGGACGCCATCCCGGTACCGGAACTGGCCCCCGAGGCCGTCGAGCAGTGGCGCGCCGAGGAGGCCCAGCTGGTCGAGTTGCTCGCCCGGGCGCAGCGCGGCATCGGCGGCATCGCCGCCTTCCGGCTCGGCCCGACGCCGACCGTGCTGGTCACCGACCCGGCCGCGGTGCAGCACGTGCTTGGCCGCCATCCCGACCGGTACGTCAAGCGCTCGCACCGGGCCCGGATGCTGGTCGGGGACGGCGTGCTGTCCGCCACCGGGGACGCCTGGAAGCGCCAACGGCGGCTGCTCCAGTCCCAGTTCACCGGCCCGGGCATGCGCCGCTACGAGCAGCGGATCGCCGCCGCCGCGCGCCGGACGGCGCAGCGCTGGGAGGGGTACCGGCGCAGCGGGAAGACCTTCGACGTCGGCGAGGAGATGCGCGGCTTCGCCCTGGACACCGTCTGGCGGGCGCTCACCGGCCTGGAGCTGGACGACCGGACGGACACCGAACTCCGGTCGGTGGAACGGGTGGTGGCCGCGATGCCGACCCTGCCGACCAACGCGGCCGACGCCCGGGACGCCGTAGCCGAGGACCTCGCCCGGATCGACGCCGTCGCCCGCGCGGCGATCGAGGCGGCCCGCACCGCGGACACCACGGAACCGGGGGTGCTCCGCGTTCTCCTCGACGCCGCCGACGAACACCCCGAGTACACCGATCAGTTGATCCGCGACGAGCTGGTCACCCTGCTGGTCGCCGGTCACGAGACCACCGCCAGCACCCTCACCTGGCTGTTCCTGCTGCTCGACCGCAACCCCGGGGCGCGTGACGCCGACCCCCAGACCCTGGTCAGCGAGACCCTCCGGCTCTACCCCGCTGCCTGGATGCTCCCCCGGCACGCCGTCGAGGACGACGTGATCGCCGGCCACCACATCGCCGCCGGCACCGACGTGCTGGTCTGCCCGTACCTCACCCACCGCGACCCGGCCCTGTGGCCCGACCCGGAACGCTTCGACCCCACCCGCTTCGCCCCCGGCGCCACCCGCCCCGCCCACCTCGGCGCCTACCTCCCCTTCGGCCTGGGCGCCCGCGCCTGCCTCGGCACCCAGTTCGCCCTCCGGGAGACCACGGCACTGCTGGAACTCCTGCTCCCGCTGGGCCGGTTGGAGTTCCACTCCCGCCCCGACGGCGAGGCCTTCAGCATCACCGTCCGCCCCAACGGCCCGACCCCGGCGGTGCTGCGCCCTGCTCCCTGAACCGTTGGCCCGAACAGTGGATTCGGGCTCTCCACACGGCCCGTTGCGGCCACCGGCGCGGCGGCGTCGGCTCGACTGGTGGGCGGCCCGTTCCCCGACCCTCCGGAGTCAGCCATGCCCCTGCGCACGCCCTCGTCCCGTCCGGTGGCCGCCGCCGGTTCGGCGCTCGCCCTGATCGCCGCCCTGGGGTGGACGGCGGGCTGCGGCGCTCCTGCCGCCGACCGCACCCCGGGCCCGGCTGGCACGCCGTCCGTCGACGCCGCGCCGCTGATGCAGGCGCGCCCGTCCACCGCCCCGGGCGACCACGACGTGTCCTTCGTGGTCAACGGCACCACCACCTACGGCACCCTGCACATCCCACAGGGCCCCACCAACGCGATGATGCCGGCCGCGCTGCTGCTGCCCGGCAGCGGGCCGACCGACCGCAACGGCAACCAGCCGCCGCAACTCATGCCCGACACCCTCGCCGACCTCGCCCGGCTGATGGGCGACGACGGGATCATGACCCTGCGGTACGACAAGTACGCCACCGGCCGGACCGGTCTGGGTACGTACGCCGGGAACCCGGGTGGCCTCGACCTCAACGCCTTCGTCCAACAGGCCACCGCCGCCTACCAGTTCCTCGCCGCCCAGCCCGGCGCCGACCCGCAGAAGCTCCTCATCGCGGGCCACAGCGAGGGCGCGCTGATCGCCCTGGAGGTCGACCAGAACCCGAAACCGGCCCCGGCCCCCGCCGGGCTGGCGCTGCTGGAGCCCCAGGACCTGCGCCTGCTCGACCTGTTCACCCTCCAGGTGGACCAGCAACTGGACGACGCCCTCTCCGCCGGTCAGCTCGACCCCACCCAGGCCACGACCGCCAAGTCCGCCGTCACCAACGGGGTGGCCGCCATCCGCGCCGGCCGGCCCGCCGACACCACGGGCTTGCCCGGCCCGATCGCAACGGCGTTCCAGAACCTCAACGCCAACCTCACGTTCGCCCGGACCGACGACGCGGTCAACCCGGCCGACCTCGCGGCCAAGGTGCCGTCCGCCACCAAGGTCATGGTCACCTGCGGCACCGCCGACACCCAGGTGCCCTGCTCCACCACCGCCCCGCTGGTCGACGCCCTCAGGACCGCCGGCACCGGCGGCCCGGGCCTGATCACCCTCCAGGACGTCACCCACCTCCTCCAGCCGGCCGGCTCCCCCGCCACCACCAACACCCTCGCCCCCGCCGCCCAGCAGGCGATCCACACCTTCGACCAGCTGTGGCACTGACCGGGGCCCGGGTGAACCGCCGCGCTACCGGGCGAAGCCGAAGGAGGTGACGAGCAGACGGCTGACGTACGGGGTCTCCGCGCCGCCCAGGCCGGTCGGGTTCACCGAGTACACCACCTTGCGGCTCAGGTCGCGGGTGGCGAACACCCCGCTGGTGTAGCCCGGCCGGGAACCGGTCTTGCCCCAGGCGACCACGCCGTCCTGCTCGATCCGCTGCAGGCCCATGCTGCCTGAAATCCTGGCAGGAGCACTCCCAGCCCCACCATCGGGGAAGATCCCCGTTCCGTCCCGCAGATGCCCTCGGGGTTTCCCCGGGGTTGTCCCTGACGCCGATCGGTCAGAGCAGTCCATTGCCGGACCGGCGCCGCTCGACCGCCCGGACCAGGTCGGTGCCGATCTCCGCGAGGAAGACCGCGGCCGTGTCGAGCCGCTGTCCGGCGGGTGTGGCCGCGCCGAGGAGGTCGGCGCCGTCGCGGGTGAACTCGGCCAGCAGGGCGTTGCGTTGGGCGCTGGCGAGCATCGAGCGGTACCAGACGTCGGAGTCGATCGTGTACTGCTCGCGGCGGCCGTGGCCGTCCCGTTCGCGGCGGATCAGTTCCTGGTCCTCCAGGTAGCCGACCGCCTTGGAGACCGAGGCAGGGCTCACGCCGAGCCGTTGCACCAGCTCGGCTGCGCTCAGGGTTCCGCTGTCGGTGACGTAGAGGCAGCTGAGGACCCGGGCCACCATGCGGGGCAGGCCGAGTTGTACCAGGAGGTCGGCGAACTTGCCGGCGAACTCGGCGACGGCGGCCGGGTCGCGCCCGTCCGGCACGGAGGTGGCGCCCCCGGCGGGCCGGGCCGTGCCCGGTCGGCGGCGGGCCCGTCGGGCGGTGGCGCGCTGGGCTGCGTGCGCGCGGTAGCGCCCGGGGCCGCCGTTGCGGGCGATCTCCCGGGTCACCGTGGAGGTGGGGCGGGCGATCAGCCGGGCGATCGCGGCGTAGTCGAGCCCTTCGGCGAGACCGGTGGCGATCGCGACACGGTCCTGCTGGCTCAGCCTGGCGCCTGGCACGGGGGCTCCTTTCTTCGGGCCTCGGTCCTCGGCCCTCAGTCCTCGGGACGAGTATCCGGGCACCGGGGACGATTGCAATCACGATTGCATTCGTCGACAGGCCCATTGCAATGATTGACCGTCACTGACCTGCCATTTCGCACGGATTGGTGCAATCTCTTGTTGAGGGAATCCCGAATCCTGCCGTACGTTCTTCACCAACGACGAAAGCCCGACCAACCAGGGGGACCCACCGTGAAGACCACCGCCCGCGCCGCCATCACCACCGTTCTCGCCACCGCCGTGGCCGGTGCCCTACTGACCGCCACCCCGGCCGCCTCCGCCGCCTCCGCCGCCGGCGGTCACCAGGGCCTGCAGACCACCCTCGACCAGGCGGTCACCGGGGCCGGCCTGCCGGGGGCGATGGCCGAGGTGCACAACGGCGGCTCGACCTGGTTCGGACAGGCCGGCGCGGCCGACCTGAACACCGGCCGGCCGCTGCGCCCGCAGGACCGGTTCCGGATCGGCAGCACCACCAAGACCTTCGTGGCCACCGTGCTGCTCCAGCTGGAGGCCGAGCACCGGCTGAGCCTGGACGACAGCGTCGAGCAGTGGCTGCCCGGCCTGGTGGACGGCAACGGCTACGACGGGTCGAAGATCACCGTTCGTCAGCTGCTCAACCACACCAGCGGGATCGCCAACTTCGCGGTGGCCGACCAGGTCAGCAAGGACTTCCAGGGGCAGCCGTTCCTGCAGCACCGCTTCGACAGCTTCACTCCTCGCCAGCTGGTCCAGCTCGGGATCAGCGTGAAGCCCCAGTTCGCCCCCGGCACCGGCTGGCAGTACTCCGACACCAACTACGTACTGGCCGGCCTGGTCATCGAGCAGGCCACCGGGCACAGCCTCGCGCGGGAGATCACCGACCGCTTCGTGAAGCCGCTGCACCTGAAGAGCACCTACGAGCCGACCGCCGACGACACCGGCATCCACGGCCCGCACGGCCGCTTCTACTCCAAGCTCGGCCCGTTCGACGCCCCCACGCTCCCCGAGTACGACGTCACCGAGCTCAACCCGTCCTGGGGCTACGGCTCCGGCGACCTCATCTCCACCGTGGGCGACCTGAGCACCTTCTTCCAGGCCCTGCTGGCGGGCCGCCTGCTGCCGCCCGCCCAGACCGCCGAGATGTTCACCATGCAGGACCCGGGCGGCGCGTGGATCCCGCAGTCCCACTACGGCCTGGGCGTCGCCTCCCTCACCCTCTCCTGCGGCCGGGTCTGGGGCATGGGCGGTGCGATCGACGGCTCCTGGTCGTACACCTTCGGCACCCGGGACGGCCGCCACCTGCTCTCCACCGAGGTCAACGGCGACTGGGCCGACGGCGAGCAGTGGGGCCCGGTCTCGGTCTTCACCAAGGAACTGGAGGCGGAGTTCTGCGGCAACACGACCGCGTGACGCACAGCGGACGCGCGAAGGACGCACACGAGCGTGGCCGCTCCCGAACCCGGGAGCGGCCACGCCGTCAGTGCAGGGTCACATCCGGGGCTCAGAAGCCGAAGACGTCACCCGTGTACTTGCCCAGCGCGCTGCTGTTGACGTAGGTGTTCGACCAGTTGACGCTGGTGGCGCCCCAGTTGCCCTGCGCCGTGACGCTGACCGGCGCCTGGAGGGCCATGACCATCCAGGTCGGGTGCACCAGCAGCTTGCTGAAGTCACCGTTGACGTTGGCCAGTTCACTGCAGGCCGCGTCCGGGTTGGTGACGGTGCCCGTGCCGGTGATGACGGTTAAGCCGTTGCCGTCCTGGGCGGAGGAACAGGTCAGGTCGGCCGAGGTCGTGGTGCCCGTGGAGTCGGTCTTGGTCAGGTGAACCGAGCCGAGCACGGTGGTGCCCGTGGTAGCGGCTTGGGCGGTGCCGGCCATCAGGATCGCCGAGGCCGCGCCGGTCGCCAGCAGGCCGGCGACCGTCATGGTGATGCGTCGCATTCGTGATGCCTTTCCTCTACGTTGCCCGGATCTTGTGTTTCCGGGCAGCTGTGTGCGCCACGCAATCAACCGAAGTTGTGCGAAGCGTTACGATCATATGAACGCTTGTGTCAGGGTCATGAAGAACATTGATCTTTGTGGCGCAGCTCACTCCGCCGAGGCGATCGCGGGCGCCCCGGCGTTCCGGGCGAGGAAGTGCAACAGGTTGGCGAAGCCACGCGCGTCGTCGATCGCCTTGTGGGTGTGCTCCACCCCGCCGAGCCAGTGCGAAGGCAGCTTCGGCGCCGCGAGGTCCGCAGCCGGCCGCCCGGTCAGCGCCGCCGTGTACGAGCGCAGGCACAGCGCCGGCCCGTGGAAGAGGCGGTCCTCCTCGTACGGGCCCTGGTGCAGCCCGTACGGGGTGAACCGCCGCAGGTAGTAGTCGATCCACAGGCCGTCGAACGACAGCGGCGCCGCGGCGAACGCCCGCCGCCCGGGCAGCGATCGGATCCACTCCACGTACCTGCCCAGCACGTCGACGACGGGTTCCGGATTCGCCGTCGCGGCCTCCCAGGTGCCGGGCTCGGAATCGAACCACTCCTTGGTACGCGGGTTCGGCGCCGCGCCGGGGAGCGGTTCGAGGACGGCCTCGAACTCGCCGAAGGTCCGCCCGTCCATCGTGGTGGCAACGGAGGCGAAGGACCGCATCGAGTTCGCGCCCGGCCACGGGCCGTCGACCTCGATGTCGGTCACCACGTAGGTCCAGTCGCTGAGTTCAGTCATGCGCTCGACCGTACCGGCAGGCGATGACTGTCCCTGTTCCGTGCGGAGTCAGGGCGCCTTACGCCCGCGCGCAGACGCGCAGACGGCGGAGCATCCGGGCGTCCTGGAAGCCGACCGCCCGCGCCGCGGTCTCGGCGGTCGCGCCGTGGGAGATGAGGTGTTCGGCGCGTTCGAGCCGCAGCTCCTGCTGGTAGCGCAGCGGGGTGAGGCCGGTGGCCCCGGTGAAGTGGCGGGTGAGGGTGCGCTCGCTGACGCCGGACGCGGCGGCGAGTTCGGCAAGGCGCAGCCGGGTGGTGAATCCGGCGTCGATCAGGTCCTGTACGTGGTGGACGGCGTCGACGAGGTGGGCCCGGTGCCTGAGCATCGCGCTGGTCTGCTGCTCGTCGCCGTTGCGCCGGGCCGCGCGACCCGGTGCTCGATCGGGTGGGTCGCGGTGGCGTCGGTGACGAGTGCGTCGAAGTGCGCACCGTCGGCGGGCTGGTCGAGCTGCGTGAGTCCGACGACGGCGAGGTCATCGTCCGCACCGTTCCCGCCAGGTTCGCGAAGTTCCTCCAGGCCGCCAAGGCCGGCGAGTTCGACCGCCACACCCACTAACCAGGTAACCAGGCGGCCGCTTCGCTCCGTGGAGCGAAGCGGCCTCCCAGCAAACCTCAGTCCAGGCAGAACTCATTGCCCTCGATGTCCTGCATCGAGATGCACGAATCGTGGCCGTCGTACAGCAGTTGCACCCCTACCGCGCCGAGCGCGACCACTCGTTCGCACTCGGCCTCAAGCGCGGCCAACCGCTCCTCGCCCACGAGCCCGGTCCCGACCCGCACATCGAGGTGCACCCGGTTCTTGACGACCTTCCCCTCGGGAACGCGCTGGAAATACAGCCGCGGACCCACCCCCGAGGGATCGCTGCAGGCGAACCACGAACCCCGCTCCTCCGGAGGACGGGAATTCTCGTAGTCCTCCCAAGTGGCGAACTCCTTCGGTGGCTCCGGCGCGACGTACCCCAACACCTCGCACCAGAAGCGGCCAACGCGCTCCGGTTCTGCGCAGTCGAAGGTGACCTGGAACTGCCTGATCGTTGACATCGGCCCACCATAGTGGCGCGCGCTGCTCACGGAGGCCGCCAGGCCGCACGTCAGGCCGACGCGTTGCCCCCTCGGCCGAGGTGCCGGGTAAAGAAGCGGACCGCACTGTCGACTTCGAACCGGGGCAGTTCCTTGTGCTTGCCCGAGTTCACGTGCAGGGACTTCTCCGCCGAGGCGAAGGCGTCGAACAGCGCGAGGCCCTCCTCGCGGGATATGTGCTCGTCGTCCCACTGGAGGTCGAACTCGACGGGGATGGTGATCTGCTTCGCGTACCCGGCCAGCACATCGGGCCAGTGCTGACCGAACACCGCGGCCGTGATCCGGGGCTCGGCGGCAACGAACGGGATGCCGATCGCGGTGCCCATGTTGATGCCCCAGAAACCGATCGGCCCGTCGGTTCCGATCTCCGGCAGCTGCTGGAGGGCGTCCAGCAGCGCGCGGTACTCGGGCACGGCGAGCTTGGCCAGATGGTCGTTGTAGCGGACCACGATCGGGCCCTCCGGCTCGCCGGCCGCCCGGGCCGCGAACAGGGCGGCTATCTCCCGCTCGTCGTGCTCCGTGCGCGCCCGGTCGCCGTGACCGGGCGCGTCGAGGACGGCCACGTGGTAGCCGCAGCCGCGCACCAGGTGCCCGGCCCGGCCCGACATCGCGGGGTGCTTCTTGTGGTTGCCGCCGCCGTGGGCCTGAAGGACCAGCGGCGCACGATCCGCACCGGACTCGGGGGACCAGAGGACACCGGGGACGCCGTTGACGGTGAAGTCGCGTTCGACGATGCCGTCAGCGGTGGATTCAGCGGTGAAAAGGAAAGCGTTCATGGCAGTTGCCCTTCGAGAGTGCCTTGTGAGAAGGCGCTCCCGGCGAGATCTACGTCAATCGCCATTCGTGACGGCAAGGGGGAGCACCCATATCGGTACAGCGTTCATGGGTCTCACCTCCTCGGGCGGCGTCACGGTCGACTGAGAAGCTATCAGCTTGAGCACCCACCCCTTCCACTCATTTTTCCGCCACTTGCATCGGCCCGGCGGCCCTCCGCTGTCCCCTTGACAGGAGTCGCGGCCCTCGCGGCCGGCGCAGGTGTCGGTGTCCGGGTTGAACCCGCCCGATGACGGTGGCCTCCTGTCCCGGCCGGAGCATCGCGTCGGTGCCTCTGGTCGGCAGCTTCACCGGGGTGATGCCGTTCACCGCCTCCGTCAGTCTCACCACCGCGAGGTCGTAGCCGCCCACCTTGTCGCGCGATCAACTCGCCTCGGCCAGTCGGTCCAAGAAGTCCTGGACGCCGTCCACCTGACGGTAGCGCTTCAATGCCGGTGCGAGCTCGCGCACGAGGGCAACGCACCGCGGGGCTCCGATACGCGTAGCCAGGTCGAGCGACTCACCGGTGACGGCGAGCGCCTGCTCGACCTCGTCGGACTGCAGATACCCCTTCGCCTGGTACGTCAGGAAGACCCCACGCGTCTTGTCGCGGGCCCCGGGCAGCAGCGCCATCCCCTCGACGATCCGGGCGTGCGCCTCCTTCGTACGGCCGAGGTCGAGCAGGCACTGACCGGAGTCGACCGCCAGGTCAGCCGACCCCATCCACGCGCACCAGCTCGGGGCGGGGTCGACCGACCGAGACCCGAGCGCGACCTCGGCCGCCGACAGATCCCGGTAGCAGGCAGCGCCCTCGCCCAGGGCGGCGTGCGCCCGCGCGCGCCGCAGCAGCAACAGCGACCTGGCAGTCGGGTGCTGCGTCCCGGACAGGGCGTATCCGAGCTGATCGACAGACACCTTGGGTTCGCCGAGCCAGTTCGACTGATAGGCGAAGTCCGAGAGCACGCCCGCCCCGTGGTCGCGGTCCCCCGCCGCGTGCGCGTTCTGCAGGGCCGCTCCCCAGAGCTTGCCTGCCGCCCAGTGCTGGCCGTGGTCGAAGCGGTACCACCCGCACGCCCCCACATGTTCCAAGCCAAGGTGGACAAGGCGTTCGACGTCCGGGTGACCGCCGTGGGCTGCCAAACGTTCGGGGTCCGGATCGACAGCCCCGATCTCGATTGGCGCCACCGCCAGGACCTCATGACGTGCACACCGGTCGGCGTACCGGAGCCGATCGCACGTGCGGTCGTCACCTACCTCGCAGAATTCCGTTTGACGAACGGCGCGTTCGACTTCGCCGTAACCGCCTTCGGCGACTGGTACTTCCTTGAGTGCAATCCGAACGGCCAGTGGGCCTGGCAGCCGGTGGAGACCACCGCGGCAGTCGCCCGCGCCATCACCGGCCAGCTGGAGAAAGGCCACGACACGTGAGCACAGCAGCTCAGCTCCGCGCTGCCCTGGTGGACAGGCTCGCCGCGGACGGCGCCCTGATGGATCCCGGGTGGCGCAGCGCGGCCAGGGCGGTGCCCCGCGAGTTGTTCGCGGGGTCCTACTTCGTGCCGCTGGCGGGCAGCGTCCCGACGAGCTACCGGGCCGTTCGGGCGGGCGAGGCCGGATGGTTGGAGGGGGTCTACTCCGACGAAACGCTGATCACTCAACTCGACGGCCGTAGCAGGCCCGACGACGTGACTGACGGGACCGTGTCCGGCTCACCGTCGTCCTCGTCCACCCTGCCCTCCCTGGTGTTGCGCATGTGGCAGCAACTCGGCGCCGAAACCGGACACCGGGTACTGGAGATCGGCACCGGAACCGGCTACTCGACCGCCCTCGGCGCGCACCGTCTCGGGGACACCCGTCTCACCAGCGTCGAGTACGACCCGGTGGTGGGCGGGGCAGCCGCCGTGGCGCTCAAGGCAGCCGGCTTCGCACCCCGACTGATCATCGGTGACGGGCTGCGCGGTGACCCGGACGGCAAGCAGTACGACCGGCTCATCGCCACCTGCTCGGTCCGGTACATCCCGCTTCCATGGCTGCACCAGGTGAAACCGGGCGGAAAGATCCTGGCCACCTTGTCCGGATGGAGCTACGCCCACGCCCTCGCGCTCCTCGACGTGACCGGCCCCGGACAGGCCACGGGCCGCTTCCTGCCCGGCTACACCAGCTTCATGATCGCCCGGCCCCACGACCGGCCGCCCCGCCCGACACTGGCACTGTTGCCCGGGCAGGAGCGCCCCAGCCGGATCGACCCCGCGAAGCTCGACGACTGGACCGGCGGTTGGGTCGCGCAGCTCGCGGCACCCTCGGCCGAACGCATGGGGGCGGGAGCGGAACAGATCCTCTGGGACGTGTCCACCGGTTCGCAGGCCCGGACGGCGCCCGGCCCCGATCGCGGGTGGACCGTCGTGCAGCGCGGTCCCGTCCGACTGTGGGACCGCGTCGAGCGGGCCGTGCAGTGCTGGCAGGCCGGCGGCGAACCCCACCAGGAGGCCTTCGGCATCACGGTCTCGGCCGCCCGTCAGCGGGTCTGGCTCGGCGACGAGGACGGACCCGGCTGGGACCTGCCGATCTGACGCACCGTCGCGAACTCCGCAGTTCCCTGCCGACCTGCAAGTGTCAATTCAGGTATGCCAAAGCGACCGCGACAAGCGAACACGCTGCGGCACCCCGCACTGACCCCTTTGGCGACGCCGTGTGGCTGGACGGTCCGGAGAACCCGGTGCCGTCCCGAGGCTGACCCTCGGTGGCGAGGCACCCAGCCGCTACCCCCGGGTCTCGGCCTGGGCACGGAACTGGCGGGCGATGTCGCCGGCCTTGCTGATGTTCCCGCCGGTCAGCGGGTCCCCCTCCGAGACCACCACCCAGGTGCTGTCGTCGATCCAGGCGCACTGGATCCCGCTTTGCACGTGGTTCCCCAACGCGTCGGCCATGCTGGTCTGGGTGTACACGTGCGCGCACTGCATCGTCCCGCCGAGCGGGCCCGGGTCGGCGTCCGTGACCGGACCGTGGGTGATCTTGACGTCCGGCGTGTCGGTCATCTGCCACATCTTGGCCAGGCCGACGGAGTGCTCCTGCGCGGTGAACGCGCTGTCCTTCACGACTGCCACCACCGTCATGAACCGCGCCCCGAACTGGCCCCCCGCGTAGAAGGCAGTGCTGACGTGTAGGTTCGGGTCCTGGTTGAGGCGTTGGCCCTGCAGTTTCAGCAGGCGCCCGGCATTGGTGTCATCGTTGTGCCGCATGCCGAGGAAGCTGTCCGGTAACCGCACCTGGGACACCGGCTGACCGCCGGCATCGCCGGCCGCCGGTGCGCCACCGGCGGCGGACTGCGCCACCCCGCCCTGCGGTGCCGCCTGCCCGTGGGAGTTCGTCAACGCGTACAGCCCACCGCCCGCGACCAGTGCCGCGACCACGCCGAGCGCGACCCAGAGCCCGGCGCGGGAAGGGCGGGGTGCGGGTGGCGGCGGGTAGGCGGGCGGCGGCGGAAAGCTTCTCGGCGGGTTGGTGGGTGCCCCGTCCTGCTGCTCGTGCATCGGTGGACTCCTGAAGGCGTGGTGGGTCGGTACTGCTGTGCAGCTTGCCCGCCGACCCGCCCGGTCCGATCGTCCTCGTCCGCAACTGTTCCGAATCTGTAGCATGCCTGGATACTTGATTGTCCGTCAGGTCACGACGCGCGCGTGCCCTGCCCTTCGCCCAGCCCGTCTCCCTGATCCGCTTCGCGAGCAGCGGAGTCCCAACTGCCGTGCCAGATCCCGGGCGAGGGTCGTCTTTCCCCCTCCTGGAAGTCCGTTCACCACTACGGTAACCATGCGGCAATCCTGGACCGATCGGCACGCCGGCTGTTTCAGGGCTGCACGACGACCTGTTCGCCCTCTCCGTTCGGTGCCTCGAAGTTGGCCAGGTAGCGATTGAACAGCGGTCCGTCCACGGTGACGGAGTTCGCACCCTCCTCGCCGTTCCGCACCGCGAGGCGGCGCTCCAGCGTCGTCCGGTCGGCCTTGAGGTGGACCAGTTCCCAACGGCCGCCGTGGCCCTCGATGAGCGCCTTGTAGTCATCGCGAGCGGCGCGGCTCCAGAAGCTGTAGTCCACCACCACGTCCCGCCCGGCCAGTATCAGTTCGACCAGTTCCTGTCGCTGCTCGCGGCGGACCTCCTCCTTGAGCCGGTCGTACGCCTCCTCGTCCAGCACCAGGCCGGCGTCGCGCTGCCCGAGTCGCTGCCAGACCACCTCGTCGATGGAGAGCCGGACGTAGCCGCGTCGCACCAGTTCCAGCGCATAGGTGGTCTTGCCCGCCCCCGGCAGGCCGCACATCAGCACCACCGTGCTGGTAGCGGCGCCGTGCACGGCGCGTTCCCGGAGGTCCAGCCCCGTGCGGAGGAGTTCGCGCGCGGCTGCGGCCTCCTCGTCCGCCCAGGCTTCCTCGCCGGCGGTCGGGTCGAGGGCTTCTCCGCCGGAAATCCTCTCGTGGGCGCTGTCGTGGAGCGGCCCCCGGGTGGGAAGCGGTGGGCTGGTCACGATGCGGTGCGGGAAGTAGTCGGCCATACGCGTCTCCCTGATGCCGTGGCGGCACTCGCCGCGTCGGCCATTCTGCCCTCAGCGCTCGCGTGTAGTGACGCCGGATCAGGTGGAGCGCCCGACACGAAGCGGATTTAAGCTTCCGTCAGCGCACGAATTTCCCGGCGCGGCGGCGTTCGAGCTTCGACATCCCGGCGGTGCCAGAAGATGCGTCCACGGACATTTGTTGTGCTTCCCGAAGATCGAATCCAGAATGGTCGCAGTGCACCAGGCCGCCGTAATGGCCGCGAAGGTATGCCGAGTGACGTCTCGGCAGGCACGTCATTCGGCCTTTGCACAGGTCTGGTTGAAAGGAACGGGGAATTCCAGCGTGCATTGACGCCCGCTGTCGGCAGACCCTCGCGACGCCTCAAGGTCTCTGCGGCGTCCGTTCGTGAGACGTCCGGACGGCAGACGCGGCGTCATCTCCCTTCTTCCGGACTCCACCCTCACCGATTCATCAGAAAGGCACCGCCATGTCCCTCCTGCGCAGCAAGATCGCGCTGTCCGCCGCCACGCTCGGCCTCGCCGCCGGCAGCCTGGCCCTCGCCGTCCCGGCCAACGCCGACACCATCCAGGGCTACAGCAACTTCCCGTGCTACAACCGGGTCTGCTTCTCGTACCACCCGGACGGCATCGGTTCCTGGTGGACGTCGGACGCCCCCGAGTGGACCGACCTGGCCGGCCAGAAGTTCGGCGTGGGCATGCAGGGTTCCACCGCCTACCAGGGTTACGGCGCGGACGTCAAGAACGCCGCCGCCTGGGTCGCCAACGGCGGAGCCGAGGACCTGTACGTGTACGTCAACAGCAAGGGCTACGGCTGGGGCGCCTACGACAAGGTCATCTCCACCTACGCCGGCAACCTGGGGGTCACCTACAACAACGAGGCCTCGTACTCGATCACCAACTACGGGTGATCGCCGCCGGCTGACGGCCGTCGGCCGCGGTGAGGCCTGCCTCGTACCTCGGCCACCGGTTGTTCGCAGATCTCCGTCGGGGCGGCCGCTCGCGCACCGCGCGCGGGCGGCCGCCCCGGCAGCCACCACCCTGCTCCTGGAAGGTCCCCACTGCCGTGCCGCGTCTCCCGCACCGCGTGTCCGCCGGATCCGCCGCACTCGTCGTCGCGGCGCTCGGCGCCCTGCTGGCCGGCTGCGCCGCCTCGCGGCAGCCGACCGCCGCCCCGAACGGCGTGACTGCCGCACCAACCCTGGCGGACATCCCGGCCACCCCCAGCGTCACCGTCCCGACCGCCGTCCCGACCGATCTGAGCGCCCTCCGCCTGCCGATCGAGCAGTACGTGCTCACCCCGGCCGAGGACACCCAGCTGAACCACGCCATGTGGGTGCTCGCCGCCGCTTGCGCGCAGCACCACGGCTTCGACTTCCAGGCGCCGCCCGCACTCACCCACCAGCGCAGCGGCAGTGAGGTGCCACGCCGCTACGGACCTGCGGATCCGGCCACCGCCAAGTACGGCTACCACTCCCCGCCCGTGGCGGAGCAGGACAAGATGCCACCGGACGTCCTGGCCTCGCTGCCGGACGCCGAACGCGCCACGGTGTACAGCTGCCGCAAGGACGCCGAGACCCAACTCACCGGCGGCGCGGCATTCGCCGCCGCCTCGATCGGCGACCAGATCAACTCCGCCAGCTACAAGAAGGCCACCGCCGACGACCGGGTCAAGGCCGCGTTCGCCGCCTGGTCCGGCTGCATGAAGACCGCCGGCTACGACTACGCCACACCGATCGACGCCTACAACGACCCGCACTGGCAGGGCTCCCCCACCGCCGACCAGCGGGAACTCGCCACCGTCCAGGCCGACATCGACTGCAAGCAGCGGACCAACCTGATCGGCATCTGGTACTCCGTGGACGCCGCCTACCAACAGCAGCAGATCCAGGCCCACCAGGCGGAACTCGACCGCGACCGCACCAACGAACAGCACCAACTCGGCGAGGCCCGCAAGGTGTTGGGGCCGAAGTCCTGAGCAGCGTCCACCCGGCCCGGCGACGCGCGCCGCACCGCGCCGCTCCCTACTCGACCGTCGGGGGTCGGGCGGCGTCCAGCAGCGGGCCGATCAGGCCGGGGAAGCGCTGCTCCAGGTCGCCCGCCGAAGCGCGATCAAGCGGTGCTTGCCGTCCTGGCGCGTTCTCAGTGGCGGTGGTGGTTGTCCGGCTGGGCGGGGTCGCCGGGGTGTTCCAATCCCTCGACCAGGGTGAGGCGCTCGGCGGTGGCGAGGTCCGGGGAGGAGTCCATCCACCAGCCGGCCGAGTAGTGGTGGGGCATGTAGTGGGTGAGCACGCCCTCCCCGCCGGGCGCGATCCACTCGAACTCGCTCGGGAACTGCATCACCCGGGCGTCGTCCTTGCCCTCGCGGAAGTTCTTCTGGATCGGTCCCCACTGGTGGAACGGCCCGCGGGCCCAGGCGCTACCGGTGAGGCCGGCCGCGGCGAGGTGGCCGGGGAACTGCGGGTCGTGCCCGAACACGTCGAGCTGCCAGGCGGTTCGGGGATCGCCGCCGAGGATGTCGCGCTGGTAGCCGATGCCGTAGACGATGTTGCGGATGGTCGTCTCGGCGCCGGTGAGGTTGGTGTTGGGCTCGTTGTACGTACCGCCGACGAGCTCGACCTGCCCGCGCTCCAGCAGCAGGCTTAGCGTCTCGCGGCGCTCCGGGTGCTGGTCGAAGTACGGCTTCAGGTAGTCGACTTCGGCGAGCACGAACTTGTACACCGGGTCCCGCAGCGCGAGGTCCAGGTGGGCGTCGACGAGCGCGAAGCCGTTGCGCTCCCACAGCGGCCGGGTGGTGGCGTCGGCGGAGAGCAGTTCCCAGGGGGAGGTGTAGGCGGCCTGGGTGTTCCACCACACCGGGTCGTAGTGGAAATGGGAGACCAGGAACATCGTCCAGCCCGGCTCCGCGACCTCCACGACGCCCGGCATCTCGCTGGATGACGCCCGGACGACCACCGGAAGTCGGTCTCCCGGGGAGGCGCCGGTGATCTCCAGGGGCACTTCGACCAGCCCCGTGCCGGCCGCCTCGCCGCGGACGCCCGTTCCGCTGACCGTGATCCGGGCGGCCGGGCCCTCGATCGTCACCCGCAGCAGCTGGCGCGGGGCGCCCTCGGGGCCGGTGAACAGGTCGGTGCTCTCGACGGCGGTGATGATGGTGACCGGCACGGGGATTGGTCCTTTCCTGACGGAGGCCTGCGGAGTCCTACTGGCCCCAGGCCTCGAACTCGTAGATGCGGGCCGCCGGATCGGTGCTCTGGGTGGGCTTGGTGACGACCAGCCGGACGCAGCGGGCGGTGGTGTTCACCGGGTGGGTGGTGGTGCCCGCGGTGTTGCCGGTCACGGTGGTGACCGTCGTCCAGGGGTCGGTGGTCTTCGAGCGGACCTGGATGGAGAAGTCCCGGGTGTTGTACGAAGCGCTCTCGCCGCCCGCCTGGGCGTGCTTGACCACGAACTTGTTCAGCTGCTTCGCCGAACCGAGGTCCACCTCAAGCCACTTGGCCGAGGTCAGCGTGCACCATTTGTCACTGGTCCCGCCGCTGACGCTGCCGTTGACGGCCTTGGCCGGGCCCTCGTCGGCGTTGCACCGGCCGGAGGCGGTGGCCGGGCGGTTGAGCGCCAGGTTGGTCGAAGTGGACGGAGTGCCGTTCCAACTCACCGCCGTGGAGGCGACGTCCGAGCGTCCGTACGTGGTGGACACCGCCTCGACGTCCAGCGTGGTGCCGGTCTCGGTGCCGGCCCGGTCGAGCCGCCCGACGAAGTAGACGTCGTTGGGCGTGGCCCCCAGGAAGGTGCGGCTGCCGTCGGCGTTGCGCCGGTACACCTCGTAGTGGTGGACGTTGCCGCCGGGCGCGGCCGTCCAGGAGAGCCGCAGCGACTGGGTGGCGCCCGCGGTCACGTCGCTCGCCCCGAGGACGGTCAGCCCGCTCGGCGCCGCCGGAGTCTCCACCGAGCCGTCGTAGAGGGCGACTTGGCCGACCCGGAGGTCGTAGGACGGATCGGAGCCGTCCACCTGCAGCGCGAGCTGGGAGATGGTCCGGCCCGCGTACGGGGAGAGGTCGAGCGTGTGCCGCTCCCAGCCGGCCCCGGCGTTGTCCCCGACGTCCACGGTGGTGAAGCTGCCCGGGGTGTCGGTGAAGGAAACCGCGGCCTTGAGCTTGGTCGGGCCGGCCGCCGGGGTCTTGACCACCAGGTCGAGCTTGGTGTTCGCGGCGACCGGCAGGCTGGTCTGGTAGAGCCGCACGGTGTTGGCGGAGTCCAGGGTGCCGGTCAGCCGCAGCGAGGAGCCGCCCTGGTAGGAGTCGGTGAAGTCGATCGACGGACTGAGCTTGCTGCCATTGGAGTTGACCACCCAGCGGTAGGTCGGCGGGACGTCCTGCAGCGAGAGGTTGTTCCAGCCGCCGGTGGCGACCCGGGTGCCGGAGGCGTTGTAGAAGTCGCCCTGGCCGGTGTCGAAGTTGGTGACGAAGGGCTTGGCGGTGATCGACGAGGACTCGGCGACGTAACCCGCCAGACCCGGCCAGCCGCTGGAGAGGTCGGTGTTGGACGGGTCGTTGTTGGCACCGACCCAGTAGCGGGCGTCCTTGGCGTAGAAGTCGGCCCGGTCGGTGGCGGACTTCCAGGTCCACTCGGGGCGGTAGAGGCCGAGCGAGGTGGTGTGCGGCTGACCGGCCGGGAAGAGGGTGTTCCAGTCGACGGAGGTGTTGTAGCCGTTCGCCTCGGTGTCGATGCCGGAGTACAGGTCGTATTCGCTGCGGCCGAGTTGGCGGGCCAGGGCCCGGGAGGAGTCCAGGCCATCGGGCGTCCAGCCGAAGTTGAGGAACATCGAGTCCGAGGTGCGCTTCGGACCGTCCTGCAGGAAGGGCGAGTTGGCGGAGGTGAGGGCGTTCTGCCAGTCGACCGCACCCGAGGTGGTCATCGCGTCGTACCACATGAAGTCGGTGCCGCTCCGCGCCTTGGTGTACTGCATCAGGTCGCGCACGTCGGTCGCGAGGCCCGAATCGCCGCCGCCGGTCTCCTGGTTGATGAACCAGCCGTCGAAGCCGTAGTACCGGGCGGCCTGCACCAGCTTGTCGGCGACGGGGTAGTGGTCGCCGGACTTCTGGACGAAGTCGCGCACCCACTGGAGCTGGCCGCCGTACGCGGCGGGCGGGAAGAAGACGGTGCCGTAGACCTTGACGCCGTTGCGGTGGGCGGCGTCGATCACGGTCGGGTTCGGCGCGAGGATCAGGCCCTCACCGGCGGAGCCGCCCCAGAACACCAGCTTGTCGACGTACTGCCAGTAGCCGAACGCGTAGTAATTGGGGTCGGCGGAGCCCTGGGAGGGGTTGTTGGAGGTGGGGGCGAAGGACACCAGCGAGGCGATCTTCCCTTCGCCCGCGCGGGCGTTGGGGTTCGCGGCCAGGGCCGGGTCGCTGGTGCGCGGCTGGAGCGGGACGCGGGAGCGGTTGAACCGGGCGTCCGGGTCGGTGGCCGGGTCCCAGTTGAGGATGGTGCTCGGGTACCAGTAGGAGGCGTAGGGCTGGTTCCCGGGGGCGGCGGCCGGCGGGGCCGGAACAGGAGCGGCATGGGCGGCGGGTGCGACGCCCAGCGCGGCCGTCGCGAGCGCGAGGCTGAGCAGTAGGGGCAGACGTCTTGACATGCGGTGGCTCCGATCGAGCGGAGTGGGTGGGGCCGGGCCCACCGGCAGCGGCAGGCCCGGGTGCATGCGGGCATGGCGGCGCTCAGGAGGGGAATGCAGCGAACATGACAGCAGACGGTGCGCAGGCCGGACCCCCCTCGGCGCAGCGAGGCTAAATCGGTTCAGAACCCGTGTCAACGACTCGCGCAACGACCACACCGACCGGTGACGGCGGCGAGGTGGACTCCCGTACGGTCAGCCGGGGCGTGGGCATCCGCAGGTCCCGTCCGGGCCCGGTGCCGTCCACCGCCTCCAGCAGGCTGCGCGCGACCTGCTCGCCGAGCGCGAAGGTGTCGCGGCTGAGCGCGGTCAGCGGTGGGTGGACGATCCGGGCGAGCACCGAGTCGTCGAAGGAGACGATGGACAGTTCCCCGGGCACCGCGAAGCCCATCTCCCCAGCGACACCGAGCCCGGCGACGGCCATCACGTCGCTGTCGTAGACGATCGCGGTGGGCCGCCCGGCCCGGGAGAGCAGCGTGCGGGTGGCCGCCGCGCCCTCGGCGTCGCTGAAGTCGGTGGGCACGGACACCGCCTCCTCCAGCCCGAGCCGGCGCGAGGCGTCGCGCAGCGCGCGGATCCGCCGCTGGGTGTGCTGGAAGTGCGGCAGCCCGGCGAGGTGGGCGATCCGGCGGTGCCCGATGGCGGCCAGGTAGTCGACGATGGAGAGCATCGCCTCCCGGTCGTCGGCCCAGATCCGCAGCTGGTTGCCGCCCTTGCCGGGCCCGCCGAGGACGACGGCGGGCAGCCCGAGTTCGTCCAGCACCGGCAGCCGCGGATCCTTGACCTGGAGGTCCACCACGACGAAGCCGTCGACCCGGTGTTCGGAGGCCCAGCGCCGGTAGACCTCGATCTCGGCGGCGGTGTCCTCGACGACCATCAGGTGCAGTGCGACCGAGCTGGCCGAGAGCACGGCCTGCAGGCCGGAGAGCAGGTGGCTGAAGAACGGCTCGACGCCGATGGTGCGGGCGGGGCGGGCGATCACCAGGCCGACGGCGTCGGTCCGGGCTCCGCCGAGGGCGCGTGCGGCGTGGTGCGGGCGCCAGTTCATCTCCTCGGCGACCCGCAGGATCCGGGCCCTGGTCGCCTCGCTGACGCCCGGGCGGCCGTTGAGCGCGAAGGAGACCGCGCCCTTGGAGACCCCGGCCTGGCGCGCGATGTCGGCGATCGTCGGTCTGCCCACGGAACCCGACTCCTTCTCTTGACAGCCAAGTTTAGGCGGGAGCATAGTCCCTGCCAGAGCTAGACCGGTTTAGTCGGTCGGATTCCGAACACGACACAACCGAAGAACGCACACCCCCGAGCGCGGCGCGATCCCCCACCCACCCCCAGGACCGGGAGACCCTCATGCGAAGAATCTGGGCGGTACTGACGACGACGGCCCTCACCGCCGTGGCCCTCACCGGCTGCGGTCTCGGCTCCGGAGACAGCAAGAACAGCGACAGCGTGGCGAGTGCGGCCGCCACCGGCGAGGTCAAGGGCAAGGTCTCGATCCAGACCTGGGCGCTCAAGCCGAAGTTCACCGACTACATGCAGGGCGTGATCGACGGCTTCAAGAAGAAGTACCCCGGCGTCGAGGTCGACTGGCTGGACCAGCCCGGCGAGGGCTACTCCGACAAGGTGCTCAGCCAGGCCGCCTCCGGCACCCTGCCCGACGTGGTCAACCTCCCGCCGGACTTCGCCTTCCCGCTCGTCAGGAAGGACGTCCTGCTGGACGTCGCCAAGGCCGACCCCAAGCTCGCCGACGAGTACCTGGCCGGCGGCGTGGAGGCCTACCGCTACCACGGCTACCAGGGCACCTTCGGCTACCCCTGGTACCTCAACACCGATGTGAACTACTGGAGTTCGGAGCTGCTCACGAAGGACGGCCTGAATCCGAAGAAGCCGCCGACCAGCCTGGACGAACTCATCGCCCAGGCCCGGGTGATGAAGGAGAAGTCCGGCGGCCAGGACTACCTGATGAGCCGTAAGCCGGGCCTCGGCGACCTCTACAACATCGGCGTGAAGATCATGGCCGACGACGGCAAGTCCTTCACCTTCAACACCCCCGAGGCCGCCGCGCTGCTCGACAAGTACCGCGACGCCTTCAAGGACGGCCTGATGCCGAACGGGGTGCTCACCGACACCTACGCCGGCAACTCCAAGCTCTTCAGCGCCGGTACCGTGGCCTGGACCACCGGTGGCGGCAACTACATCACCAGCCTCGCCACCGACAACCCGACTCTCGCGCCGAAGGTCGTCGCCTCCCCCGCGATGGACACCCCGCCGCTGTACGTCCAGGGCCTGTCCATCCCCAAGAACACCAAGAACCCGGCCGCCGCGGTCGCCCTCGCCCGCTGGGTCACCAGCCCCGAGAACCAGGCTTCCTTCGCCCACCTGACCAGCGTCTTCCCGTCCACCAAGGCCTCCGCGAACGACCCGTTCTTCAGCAAGAGCGACGGCACCAACGCGGGCGACGCCAAGGTGATCGCCTTCGACTCGCTCGCCAAGGCCAAGCTGATCCAGCCGGTCGAGGTGGACGACGCGATGGGCACCATCGTCAAGCAGCAGTTCGCCCTCGCCATCAGCGGCCAGACCAGCTCCAAGCAGGCGCTGGACGCAGCCGTCGAGCAGTGCAACAAGCTGCTCAAGGGCTGACACCCCCACACGCCCCGAACCCGTACCGGCGAAGCGGCGGGTCTCTCCCACACCCGCCGCCCCGGGAATGACCCGTACCCCCGGGCTCCCCGGAAGGCCCCGCCCCAGGAAGGCGACCGTATGACCCACCGGCGTTGGTTCACCCCCTGGCTGCTCGCCGGGCCCGCGATACTCTGGCTGGCCGTCTTCAACCTCTGGCCGGCCGTCAACACGGTGATCCTGTCCTTCACCAACGCCAAGCCCCTGGGCGGCGGCCGGTTCACCGGCCTGGAGAACTACGGCCGCCTGCTCGACGACGCCCAGCTCGCCGACGCCCTGCTCAACAGCATCGTCTTCATGCTGGTCTGCCTCCCCCTGCTGACCGTCCTGCCGCTGCTGCTCGCCCTGCTCGTCCAGCGCCGCATCCCCGGCATCACCTTCTTCCGCACCGCCTTCTACACCCCGGTGATCGCCTCCGCCGTCGTGGTGGCGCTGATCTGGGGCTGGGTGCTGGACGACCGGGGCCTGGTCAACGGACTGCTCCAGCAGAGCGGCCTCACCCACTCCCCGGTCTCCTTCCTCACCGACCGCTGGCTGCTGCTGTTCAGCGCGATCGCCCTGACCGTCTGGAAGGGCCTGGGCTACTACATGGTCATCTACCTGTCCGCCCTCGCCAACGTCCCGCGCGAACTGCACGAGGCGGCGGCCGTGGACGGCGCGAGCCCGCTGAGCCGCTTCCGGCACGTCACCCTGCCGGGGGTGCGGCCGACCATGGTGCTGATCTCCGCCCTCATCTCGGTGAGCTCGCTGCGCGTCTTCTCCGAGCTGTACGTGCTCTCCAACGGCCTGGGCGGCCCGGGCGGCCGTGACATGTCGGTGGTGATGCTGATCCAGATGTACAGCCGCGGCTTCAACGGCCACCTGGGCTACGCCTCCGCGCTCAGCCTGATGCTGTTCGCCATCACCCTCGGCCCGATGCTGTTCCTGCTGCGGCTGAACCGGAAGGCGGCCTGAACCCATGACCACCGTCCGCGAATCCGAGACCGCCGACCGCTTCCACCGAACCGCCGAACGCCCCAGGGCCGCAAGGGGATTCAACACCCCATCCGCCGCCCGGACGGCGGCCCGCTACCTGCTGCTCCTCCTCGTCCTGCTCCTGGTGATCGGCCCCTTCCTGTGGCAGCTGTCCACCTCCCTCAAGGGCGCCACCGAGGACGTCTACACCCGCACCCCGAGCTTCGTGCCCGACCAGCCCACCGTGGGCAACTACGGCAAGGTCGCCGACACCATCCCGGTGTGGACCTACGCCCTCAACTCGGTGATCGTCGCCGCCGTCTGCATCACCGGCAACGTGGTCGGCTGCACCCTGGCCGGCTACGCCCTCGCCCGGTTGCGCTTCCGGGGCGCCAAGCTGCTCCTCGGCCTGTTCCTGGCCACCCTGGTGCTGCCCGGCGAGGTCACCATCGTCTCCCAGTACGTGCTGGTGCGCGGCCTCGGCCTGGCCGACAACCTGCTGGGCGTCGCCCTGCCCGGGGCGATCGCCATGCTCAACGTGCTGCTGATGCGCACCGCCTTCGCCGCCGTACCGGCCGAGCTGGACCAGTCCGCGCTGGTCGACGGCGCCAACGTCTGGCAGCGGCTGTGGCACATCGGCCTGCCGAACGTGCGCGGCATGCTCAGCGTGATCGTCATCTTCACCTTCATCGGCGCCTGGGACGACTTCCTCTGGCCGCTGATCGTGCTCAACGACCCGCAGAAGTACACCCTCACCGTCGGACTCCAGTACCTCAACGGCACCTTCTCCGCCAACCCCCGGCTCATCGCGGCCGGCACCATGATCGCCTTCCTGCCGATCGTCGTGGTGTTCGCCGTCTGCCAGCGCTTCTTCTTCAAGGGCGTCGAGGAGGGAGCCGTCAAGGGATGAGCCCGTCTCCCTTACGCCCCGGATCAGTTGAGGAAGCCCCCGTGACCACCACTCCGCAGGCTCCACGCTTCGGCGTCAACTACACCCCCAGTGCCGGCTGGTTCCACCACTGGCTCGACTTCGACCTCGACGCCGTGCGCGCCGACTTCGACTCCATCGCCGCTCTCGGCCTGGACCACGTCCGGGTCTTCCCGCTCTGGCCGCTGTTCCAGCCCAACCGCACGCTGATCCGTCCGCGCGCCGTCGAACAGCTGACGGCCCTGGTGGACGCGGCCGGCGAACGCGGCCTGGACGTAGCGGTGGACGGCCTGCAGGGCCACCTGTCCAGCTTCGACTTCCTGCCGTCCTGGACGCAGACCTGGCACCGCCGCAACATCTTCACCGACCCCGAGGTCCTCGACGGCCAGGCCGCCTACCTGCGCACCCTCGCCGGGGCGCTGCGCGAGCGGCCGAACTTCCTCGGGATGACGCTCGGCAACGAGATCAACCAGTTCTCCGGCGGCCCGCACCCCGACCCGGACCGGGTCACCCCCGCCGAGGTCGAGGCCTGGCTGCGCCGGATGCTCGCCGCCTGCGAGCGGGGCGCGCCCGGGCGGCTGCACCTGCACGCCTCGTACGACGCGGCCTGGTACCTGGACGGGCACCCGTTCACGCCCTGGCACTCGGCCCGGCTGGGCGCCGCCACCGCCGTGCACTCCTGGGTGTTCAACGGCACCGCCCAGCGCTACGGCGCCCACTCCACCGCCACCGCCCAGCACGCCGCCTACCTGGTCGAGCTGTCCAAGGCCTGGGCGGACGACCCGGCCCGCCCGGTCTGGCTGCAGGAGGTCGGCGCGCCCGCCCCGCACATCACCGCCGAGGACGCGGCCCGGTTCACCGGCGCCACCGTCGACGCCGTGCTGGACTGCCCAAACCTCTGGGGCGTCACCTGGTGGTGCTCCCATGACGTGGACCGCTCGCTCGCCGACTTCCCCGAACTCGAGTACGGCCTCGGTCTGTTGACCACCGACCGGGCCGTCAAGCCAGCCGGCGCCCGGCTCGCCGAGGCCGCCGCCGAGGCCCGCCGCGACTGGCAGCCGCCCAAGCCGCGCAGCACCGCCGTGGTGGTCGCCACCGGTAACGAGGTCACCTCGCCGCGCCGCTCGGTGTGCGGCCCCGGCGGCCCGGTGTACGAGGCGTTCATGCGCCTCGCCGAGGCCGGCGCCCGCCCGACCGCCGTGCTCGCCGAACGCGCCGGGGACCGGGCGCACCTGGCTGCGCGCGGCATCACCGAGGTGTTGCAGCCCGCCGACGTACGTTCTCTGTAGCCGTTTCCGCAATCGTCCCCAGCACGCAACGGAGCCTGCCGACATGCATGATGACCGCACCCTCGTCGAGTCCCGCCTCAAGCGCGTCCTGGAGGAGCGCATCCTCCCGGCGATCTACCCCGAGTCCGTCCCGCTGGAGGTCGGCATCTGGACCGCCCCCGGCGAGCCCGTCCCGGTCGCCGAGGGCCTGGCCGCGCCGCGCACCCCGATCGCGGTCGGCGACGCCTGGGGCGCGCCCTGGGGCACCAGCTGGCTGACCGTCTCCGGCACCGTGCCCGAGGCCTGGGCCGGACGGACGGTCGAGGCGCTGATCGACCTCGGCTTCGACGCCAACATGCCCGGCTTCCAGTGCGAGGGCCTGGTCTACCGCCCGGACGGCAGCCCGGTGAAGGGCCTCAACCCGCGCAACCAGTGGGTGCGGATCGCCGCCCCGGCGGCCGGCGGCGAGCAGGTGCTGCTGCACGTCGAGGCCGCCGCCAACCCGGTCGTCCTGGACTACCACCCCTTCCTGCCCACCGAGTTGGGCGACAAGGAGACGGCCGGCGACCAGCCGCAGTACAAGCTGGCCCGGATGGACCTCGCGGTCTTCGACGACACGGTCTGGCAGCTGTCGCTGGACCTGGAGGTGCTCGGCGAGCTGATGGCCGAACTGCCGGTGGACGGCGCCCGCCGCTGGGAGGTCCTGCGCGCGGTGGAACGGGCCCTGGACGCGATCGACCTCCAGGACGTCAACGGCACGGCGGCGGCGGCCCGTTCGGAGCTCACCGCCGTACTGGCCGCGCCCGCCGCCCCGTCCGCGCACCGGATCAGCGCGATCGGCCACGCCCACATCGACTCCGCCTGGCTGTGGCCGCTGCGCGAGACGGTGCGCAAGGTCGCCCGCACCACCGCCAACATGACCGCCCTGCTGGAGGACGAGCCGGACTTCCTCTACACCATGTCCCAGGCGCAGCAGTACGCCTGGATCAAGGAGCACCGCCCCGAGGTGTACGCGCGGGTCCGCAAGGCGGTGGCCGAGGGCCGGTTCGTGCCGGCCGGCGGCATGTGGGTCGAGTCAGACACCAACATGCCGAGCTCGGAGGCGATGGCCCGTCAGTTCGTACACGGCAAACGGTTCTTCCTAGAGGAGTTCGGGGTCGAGAACCACGAGGCCTGGCTGCCGGACACCTTCGGCTTCACCGGCGGCCTGCCGCAGATCATCCGCAACGCGGGCTCCAAGTGGCTGCTGACCCAGAAGATCTCGTGGAGCCAGGTGAACAAGTTCCCGCACCACACCTTCCTCTGGGAGGGCATCGACGGGACCCGCATCTTCACCCACTTCCCGCCCGTGGACACCTACAACTGCTCCATGAAGGGCAGCGAAATCGCCCACGCGGCACGGAACTTCAAGGACAAGGGGGTGGCCCGGCACTCGATCGCGCCGACCGGCTGGGGTGACGGCGGCGGCGGGACGACCCGTGAGATGGTCGCCAAGGCCGCCCGGCTGCGGGACTTGGAGGGTTCGGCCACCGTCCGCTGGGAGAAGCCCGCCGAGTTCTTCGCCAAGGCCGAGGCCGAGTATCCGAACCCGCCGGTCTGGGTCGGCGAGCTCTACCTCGAACTCCACCGGGCCACCCTCACCAGCCAGGCGAGGACCAAGCAGGGCAACCGGCGCAGCGAGAACCTGCTGCGCGAGGCCGAACTCTGGTGCGCCACCGCCGCGTTGCGCACCGGCGCGGCGTACCCGTACGAACAGCTGGACCGGATCTGGAAGACCGTGCTGCTGCACCAGTTCCACGACATCCTGCCCGGCTCCTCGATCGCCTGGGTGCACCGCGAGGCGGAGGCCACGTACGCGGCGCTGGCGGCGGAGCTGGAGGGGCTGATCGGCGCCGCCCAGCAGGCGCTGGCCGGGGCGGCCGGGGGCGGGCGCGAGCTGGTGTTCAACGCGGCGCCGCACGCCCGTTCGGCCGTCCCGGCGGGCGGCGCCGCCGTGGTGGCCCCCGCGGAGGCGGGCTGCACGGCCGTCGAGCGGCCGGAGGGCGGCTTCACCCTGCGCAACGGCCTGCTGGAGGTCACCGTCGACGCCGACGGCCTGATCGGCTCGGTCGTCGAACTGTCCAGCGGCCGCGAGACCGTCGCCCCCGGCAGCCGTGCCAACCTGCTGCAGCTGCACCCCGACTTCCCCAACATGTGGGACGCCTGGGACGTCGACCAGTTCTACCGCAACACCGTCACCGACCTGACCGGAGTGGACTCCCTCACCGCCACCGCCTCCGACGGCCGGGCCGCCGTCCGGGTCGCCCGCTCCTTCGGCTCCTCCACCGTCGTCCAGACCCTCACCCTGCGGGCCGGCGAGCAGCGCCTCGACATCGACACCGAGGTCGACTGGCACGAGACCGAGAAGTTCCTCAAGGCCGCCTTCCCGCTGGACGTCCACACCGAGCGCTACGCCGCCGAGACCCAGTTCGGCCACCTCTACCGGCCCACCCACACCAACACCAGCTGGGACGCCGCCAAGTTCGAGGCGTGCAACCACCGCTTCGTCCACCTCGACGAACCCGGCTGGGGCGTGGCCCTGGTGACCGCCTCCACCTACGGCCACGACGTCACCCGCACCGTGCGCGCGGCCGACGGCGGGACCACCACCACGGTCCGCTTCTCGCTGCTGCGCGCCCCGCGCTTCCCCGACCCCAGGACCGACCAGGGCCTGCACCGCTTCCGGCACGCGCTCGTGCCGGGCGCGGCGATCGCCGACGCCGTCCGCGAGGGCTACCGGATCGGCCTGCCCGAGCGGCGGGTCACCGGCAGCGCCGAACAGGTCGCGCCGCTGGTCGAGCTGGACAACGACGCCCTGGTGGTCAGCGCGGTCAAGCTCGCCGACGACCGCAGCGGCGACCTGGTCGTCCGGGTCTACGAGGCGGGCGGCGGCCGCGCCCGCGGCCGGCTCACCACCTCCTTCCCGCTGGCCGGCGCCGTGCCCTGCGACCTGCTGGAGCGGCCCTGGGACGGCACCCGCGGCGAGGTGACGGTCGAGGACGGTGGGGTGCGGCTGGCGCTGCGGCCGTTCGAACTGGTCACGCTGCGGCTGAGCGCGGCCCGCTGACGGACGTGCCCGGCCCGCCGGCCGACGTACCCGGCTTGCCGGCCGACGTACCGTAAAGGCGCCCCGGCCCCGTCCAGGCCGGGGCGCCGCCCCTGCGACCCTCCTGGAGCCCGCCATGCCGCTCACCCCCCTGTTCGCCGCCGTCGACATCGGCGGCACCAAGATCGCCGGGGCACTGGTCGACGGCGACGGACGGCTGCGGCACCGACTCCAGCTGCCCACCCCGGCCATCGAGCCCGGCGCGGCCGTGCTCGCCGTCGTGCACAAGGTGCTGGACCAGCTCGCCGGTACGGCCGACTGGGCCGCTGTGACGGCCGTCGGCATCGGCAGCGCCGGCCCGGTCGACCTGGCCGACGGCACCGTCAGCCCGGTCAACATCCCCGGCTGGCGCGGCTTCCCGCTGGTCGCCGAGGTCGCGGCGCACCCGGCGGTGGCCGCCCGCGCGCTGCCCGTGCGCCTCGCCGGGGACGGCGTGGCGATGGCCGCCGCCGAGCACTGGCAGGGCGCGGCCCGGGGCGCCGACAACGCGCTCTGCCTGGTGGTGTCCACGGGCGTCGGCGCCGGGCTGGTGCTGGACGGCGCCGTCCGGCCCGGCCCCAGCGGCAACGCCGGGCACCTCGGCCACATCACCGTCGACCTGGACGGCGAACCCTGCCCGTGCGGCTCCCGCGGCTGCCTGGAGGGCCTGGCCAGCGGCACCGCGATCGCCCGCCGGGCGCTCGCCGACGGCTGGCGGCCGCCCGGCGGGGACCGCACCGCCCGCGCCGTGGCCGTGGCCGCCGCCTCGGGCGACCCGATCGCGCTGGCCTCCTTCGACCGGGCCGCCCAGGCGCTGGCCGCCGGGATCGCCGCCACGGCCGCCCTGGTCGACCTCCACCGGGTGGTGGTCGGCGGCGGCGTCGCCACCGCCGGGGAGGTGCTGTTCGCCCCGCTCGCCCGCCACCTGGACCGCTACGCCGTCCTCTCGTACGTCCGCGGGCTGGACGTACGCCGCGCCGAACTCGGCACCGACGCCGGGCTGATCGGCGCGGCCGCGCTCTGCCGCTGAGCCGTGCCGGCCCCCTGCCGCCCGGGCCAAGCCAGGCGGAGCCGGTCGGCAGGGCGACCCCGGGGGGCCGTCTTCGAACTCCCGCCTCCCTACCGGCCGCCGCCCTCCCCCTACTTCGCCTCCGTGCGCGCATGACCGCCGCGCGCGAGGCTCACCGGGCGCCGGCCCCGGGGCAGGCCAAAGGACAGGCCCCGCACGGAGTTGACCTGCCGCGCGACGAGCCGGTCCGGCACCGGCGCCCGGTCGGCTCAGGCCGGCAGCGGGTGCCCGAAGAGCAGGTCGTAGCCGTCCGGCAGCTGCTCGATCACCCCGTCGATCAGTTCCCCCGGGACGAGGTCGGCCAGGGTGCTGAGCACCGCCCCGATGTCCCACTGCGCCGTCGCCGGCGTCGCCCCGTCGATCCAGCCGACCACGGCCTCCACGAAGCGTTCGGCGGTCAGCGGCTCGGCGGCCGGCTGGGCGTCCCGGAGCAGCGAGGCGTACGTCCCGGGCAGCGCGTCGGCGAGGTCCAGCCGCTCCGCGCCCACCAGGTGCTCGCCCAGCAGCGCGAGCACGACCCGGGCGGCATGATCCGCCTCCGCCTGACCCCGGTACTCGCCGCGCTCCACGACGCGGGCGAGGAAGTCCTCCCAGGAGATGGTCATCGTGTCCTCCTTCCGGTCAGCGGGACCGGGCCGGGTCGGCGGCCGTCGGTCCGTGGAGCCTGCCTCATCGCAGCCCGTGACCGCCGGGGGACGTACCGGTTCCCGTGCTGCTCAGCGTACTGCGGTCCGGCCGGGTCGAGACCCGTCGATCCGGCGGGAGCCGGAAGGCTGAACGGAACCTTGACGCCGGGGCCGGGACCGGTCGGGCGGATCGACGCCGTTGTCGATCACGCCACCGGCCCGTGCCGTCACCGGCACGGGAACGCTCGGGTCAGCCCACCGAGGCGCGAACCCGCCTGCGCGAGCCGCGCGAAGAGCCCACCCCGGCACCGGAACGCGCCGCCGTCCGCTGGGCCGGCGCCATCGGCTGCGCGACGGCGACCACGTTGTCGCCACGCGCCATGTCCGACGCCCGGTCCACGACCGAGTCCGACATATACGCCGACAGAAAGCGCCGCTCGTTCTGGGTGAGTTTGCGCGAGCGACCGGATTCCCGGTCCCGCGCGACCACGACGGTCCGTGCCCGCATAAAGGTGAGCGGCTCGCGGCAGACATTCACCTCGACATGGGCGGAACTGCGCCCGATCCGTTCCACGGTCAACCGCACCGACAATGGTTCGGGGCGGTGGTGCAACTGTTCCAGATAATCGATCTCATGCCGGGCGATAATGAATCCGGACGGGAAAAGCGATTCCCGCACGGCGGTCGCGTGGTGGCAGAACAGGTCGTAAATCCCCTCCTGGATGTAGCCGACCAGCCGGGCGTTGTTGATGTGCCCGTTCTCGTCGACGTCGCTCCACCGGGTGGGGCAGGACAGCACGTGCACGCCCGAGTACAGCGCGCTCACTGCTGCGTCAGCCCGGCGCCGGCCCCGGTGGGGAGCAGCGCGCGCTGCAACCTGGCGTAGTAACCGGAGTGTTCGGCCGCCATCCGGGCGGCCGTCCAGCCCTCCTCGGCGGCTTCGGCCGCCGCCTGGACGACCAGGCTGTCGAGCACCACGTCGACCGACCGGCAGAGTTCGGCGACGGCGGCGAGGCGTACGGTGACATCGGCCGCACCGGCCGCGTTCCGGGCCGGAAAGGCCGCCAGCGATTCGACTGCGAGCTGCAGATCGTCGATGACGTCCGACCGGCTTTCCTCCGGTGAATACCGCATTCTTTTCTCCAGGACCAATTCGGGCCATTACGGCCCGGTAACTGACGTTCGATTACACCCTGATCGGTGTCGGCCCCCCGACGGCTTCGACGCTATCCCAGTCGGCGCGGGTCCGCAGAAGGTTTTCGGACGGTGACGGGAAACTGACTTCCATCGGAGTAGTTTGCGGGAGTACACAATATGCCCCGTCAGCCGAACGCGGTAAGCAGAACGGGTGGTATCGCCGACCCGCCGAGCAAGATCGACTACCGTCCGTCACTGATCTGCTACTGGCCTCCCCACCATCGCGCCTTGTACAGATGGGTGCCGCTCAGGGTCCGCACCCCCTCCGGGCGGTGCAGCCGGATCACCGAGGTGCACCAGTCGCACGGCGCGGTGTGGTCGGGGGCCACCGTGAGCAGCCGCCCGGTGCCGGGCTCGTCGCCGATGCTCTTGACGTCCCGCTCCGCCGCGGAACCGGCCAGCCGGACGGGCGTGAAGCGGTCGGCGGCCGGGTCGTACTGCCACAGGCCGCGCAGGGTGCTCAGCCAGAACCGGCCGGGGGCGGCCAGCACCGGCGCGAGGTCATGGCCGCCCCGGTCCGGCAGCGGGGCGGTGCGAACGGCGGTCAGCGTCGGTGCGGCCGGGGCACCGCCCACCCGCAGCGCGATCAGTGCCCCGTCCCCGAGCACCCAGAGCAGGCCGGACCGCCCGTCCCACAGCACTCCGTGCGCGCCGGGCAGCCCGAACTCGGTGTACGCCGTGGCGCGCGGCCCCTGCGAGGCCGCGTACAGCCGCACCCAGCCGCCGCTCGCCACCACCGCCACATTGCCGTCCGGGAGCAGCTCGATGCTGTGCGGGTTGGCCGTCGGGCCCAGGTCCGCCGCCCAGCGGGTCCGTCCGGTGGCGGTGTCGACGACTGCGGCGAGCCCGCCGGTGGCGGTGATGAGCAGGTAGCGCCGGCCCTGCCGGATCCGGCTCTTCGCCTCGTCCGGATTGGTCCAGCTGCGGGCCGGCGAGAGGTCGGCGACGTCCGGCGCACGGTCCGCGGTCCAGGACCACACCACGGGCAGCCGGTCGGGCCCCTGGTAGGCCATCAGCTCCCGGGCGCTCTGCAGCACGAACACCCGCCGGGACCCCTGGTCCGCGACCACCACCTGCCACCCCGGCGACCCGGCCTCCGCCCGGCCCGCGGGCGCACAGAACAGCAGGGCCAGGCCCAGCGCGGACAGCGTTCTCCTCAGCACACCCCCACGCTGTCCGCTTCCCGGCAGCCTCGCAGCACGGCTCGGCCGAACGGCGCCCCGGGGCCCCCGGTCAGTGCCGCACCCCCAGCCGGCGCAGCGCCCCCCGGACCGGGCACCCCGTCAGACCTCCAGCAGCTCCAGCACCCGCGTCCAGCCGTACGCCCCGGGCACGAACTCCGCGATCCGAACGCCCATCCCCCGCAGCCTGGTCAGGCTCTCCTCGTACGCCGGATGCGCGGCCTGAGCCGTACTGAGACACGGCTGAACCGCCACCGGAATCCCCCACCCGTACGACTCGCACAGGATCCCGAGCGCGAGCGTGTCCGAGATCCCGGCGGCCCACTTGTTGATCGTGTTGAACGTCGCCGGTGTCACGACGACGGCGTCCGGATCCGGCAACGGCCGAGGCTCCCCCGGCTTCCGCCAGGCCGAGCGGATCGGATAGCCCGTCTGCCCCTCGATCGCCGCGACGTCGATGAACCCCATCGCGAGCGGAGTCGCCACCACCCCCACCTCCCACCCCCGCCGCTGAGCCGCCGAGATCAACTCCCCCACCCCGCCCGCAACCCCCGCCGCACACACCACGACGTAGAGCACCGGCTTCCCCGCCTCGGCCATCTCCCGAACTCCCCTCACGCCACTGGCGGAACACCCGCCCGTCACCCCAGTGTGCCCGCGCCTGCGGTACGCAGGCGCGGGTGGCTCAGCGATGGGCCGCCACCAGCCCCGCCACCGCGTCCGCACATCCCCAGCTCAACGTCACCCCCGCCCCGCCGTGCCCGTAGTTGTGCACGATCCGGAGCCCGCCCCGGTCGTCCTCGGCCTCGCCTGCGGTCCAACTCCTGCTGGCCATGGCCCCGCAACCGCCCACCACGGCCGCCGCGACGGACCGCCGGTGATCGCCGGTGACCGCCGGTGAAAGCGTCGGCCCGCCCCGCGCACTCACCGGCGGGGGCGGGCGCGACGGCTGCCGGAAACGTCAGCCGATGGTCGAGCCGGTGACGGGCTCGGACAGCGCGACGGTCTTACCGTTCGCCCCGGTCTTGACGAACTGCCAGGTGAGGCCGTTGATCACGCCCTTGCCCAACGGGGCCAGCTTGGCGAAGGCGGGCTGGCTGAGGTCGATGTGGGTGGAGTCGCAGGACGGGCACTGGTCCTTCACCGGGACGGTGACGGTCTTGCCCTGGTAGCTGACCTTCACCGAAATGCCCTTGCACAGCGGGTCGTTGTTGGGGTTGGCGGAGGTCCACCAGGTGTGGGAGACGGCGACCAACAGCTGGTTGGAGGCGTTGATCTGGGTGCCGCAGGCGCCGTAGCCGGCGTCGGTGTAGTAGGTGGCCTTCCCGTTCACGGGCTTGTTGATCGGTATCGCGGCGCTGGCGGAGCCGGCCGTGAGGGCGATGAGGGTGGCGGCCGCGAGCGGGGCGCCTGCGAGGATCCTGAGGTTCTTGCCGATGGCGCGCATGGTTCGTTCCCTCCGGTTCGACGATCCGGGACGCAGTCATGGGCATGACAGGCAGAACTCGCCGAAGCTGCGCGGCAGTTCGGCGATCCGACGCCCGATGCCCGCCCGGTGGAGGGAACGTATGCGCTCTACCTCGACGTGGTCCAGACCTCCGCGATGTTGTCATGAACACAAGGCAAGGATCTTTACCAATGCGCCCGAAGGGACGAAGATGCGTGACCGCATCGCCACGCAGGGTGTTGACGGGTCGTCACCCCCATCCGTTCCGGAGGCCTTCCCATGCGCACCGCACTCGCCGCCGCCCTGCTCCTCGGCGCCGCCCTGACCCCGGTCCTCGCCGCCTCCCCCGCCGCCGCACTCCCGGCGGCAACGGCGGCCCCGCGCGCGGTGAACCAGGGCTACAGCATCCCGGTCGGCGGCGTCACCGACCTCGGCGCGCTGCCCGTCCTCGGCAGCCTCGGCCTGGACTTCGCCCGCCTGCTCGGCCAGTAGCGGCCCTCAGCCCTGCCGACCCGGCCGACCCGGCTCACCCCGCTCACACAGCGAACGGTCCCCCGATTCCCGAAGATCACGGACCGGCGCCACCCACCCGGGTTACGCTCGACCCGCGCGGCGCGCCGCCCGCGCTGCCGACCGAGGGGGGAACGCGTGATCGGGGACCTGCTGCCGGACGTCGTGGTGACCGAGGTGGCCTACGACGACCCGCCCGAGGCGCGGCTGGAGCCCGCCGAGGAGGAGGTGATCGCCCGCGCCGTGGACAAGCGCCGCCGTGAGTTCACCACCGTCCGCCACTGCGCCCGCACCGCCCTGGCCCGCCTCGGTGTCCCGTACCGCCCGCTCGTCCCGGGCCTACGCGGCGCGCCGAGCTGGCCGGACGACGTGATCGGCAGCCTCACCCACTGCGACGGCTTCCGCGCGGCCGCCGTCGCCCGGACCGGCACCCTGGCCTCGGTCGGCATCGACGCCGAACCCGCGCTGCCGCTCCCGGAGGGCGTCCTCGAAGCCATCGCCCTGCCCGTCGAGCAGCAGCGACTGGCCAAGCTCGCCGCCGAGCGCCCGGGCACGCCGTGGGACCGCATCCTGTTCAGCGCCAAGGAGTCGGTCTACAAGGCCTGGTTCCCGCTGACCGAGCTGTGGCTGGACTTCCACGAGGCCGAACTCGACCTCTCCCCCGACGGCACCTTCTCCGCCCGCCTGCTGGTCCCCGGCCCGGTGGTCGGCGGCCGCCGCCTCGACGGCTTCGACGGCCGCTGGGCGGTGCGCGACGGGCTGCTCGCCACCGCGATCGCCGTCGAGCCGTAGGCGTTGATCGCGGAACCGTAACCGTCCATCACCCGGCCGTTCGCCACCCGGGCATATCCTCGACGGCGTGACGGTGACTTATGTGATCGACGGCAACGAGATCGGCACCCTGGAGGACTTCTGGGACGTGGTCGGGCGGACGATCGGCGTCGACGGCTACTTCGGCCGCAACCTGGACGCCTTCGCCGACTGCCTGAGCGGCGGCTTCGGCACGCCCGACGACGGCGACTACGTCATCGAGTGGCGCAACCACGAGGTGTCCCGCCGCAAGCTCGGCCACCCGGAGACGGTCCGACAGCTGGAGCGGCGGCTCGCCAAGGTCCACCCCACCAACCGCGAGCGGGTCACGGCCGAGCTGGCCGCCGCCCGGGCGGGCAAGGGGCCCACGGTCTTCGACTGGCTGGTCGACGTCATCGAGGAGCGGCACCCGGGCGGCCTCCGCCTGGCGTAGTGCTCCGGCAGCTCACATCACGTCCGACAGCCGGACGAACCGCCGCCCCGCCGCCAGCAGCCCCGGCACCGCCGCCGCCATCCCGGGGGCGGTGCCACCGCCCGGGTGGTTCATGTGCCCGATGACGACCGCCCCGGGCGGCGCCGACGCCACCTCCTGCCGCACCTCCGAGGCAGGGAGCGTCGCCCCGCCGTCCCCGTTCACGCTGAACCCCACGACGTGTTCGCCCAGGTCGGCGACCACCCGGGCGGCGACGTCGTCGTAGTGCGCGGTGCCGGAGCGGAAGAACCTCGGCGGGTGCCCGAGCAGCCCGGTCAGCTTGTGGGCGTTGCCCACGACCTCGTCGTACACCTCGCCGACCCCACCGGTGCCGGCGATCCCGTACGCCGAACGGCCGGTCACCGAGAGCGGGCGGTGGACGGTGCCGTGGTTGCCGAGCTCGAACAGCGGGTCGGCGGCGAGCTGCCCGAAGACGTCCGGGTTGGCGTCGATCCAACGGGCGTTCAGGAACAGCGTGGCCGGGACCTTCCGCTCGCGCAGGAAGTCGATCAGATCGGCGTCGTAGCCGTTCCCCCCGGGGCCGCCGCAGGCGTCGAAGGTCAGCGCCATGGCACGCTCGCCCTCCGGCAGCTCGGTGACCACCCCGGAGACCCGCAGCCCCCACTCGCTCGGCGCCAGGGCCCCGTAGCGCTGGACCATCTCGGCCCGGCTCGGCTCCCGGGCCGCCGTGGGCGCGGCGGCGGAGGCCGTGGCCGACGGGGTGGCCGACGGACTCGCAGAGGCGCTGCCCGACGCCGAGGCAGACGCCGTGGCGGGCGCCGCCCCCGCAGCGGACACTGTCGGCGAGGCCGCCCCGCCGCCCTCCGCGCCCCGCCCCACCCGGCACCCCGCCAGCGTGCCCCCGGCCACCACCGCCGCCAGCAGCGTTCGCCGACTCAGTGCCACACCAGCCTCCCGACCGACCCGTCGCCACCTGTCCTACCGACCGACCACATAACTATGAACCGACCCGTTCGTCACTCCCCGCAACTCGCCCCACCCCCTCCCGGGCCCCCTTCACCGGCCCGCCCCACCCCGGTGGGCCCCGCCTCACCCCGGGTTCACCCCCCGGGGTAGGCGAGCCAGCGGACCCGCCCGCCCCAGCCCGGAGGCCCCGATGCCCACCGACCCGGCCGACCCAGCCGACCCGACACGGCCCACCGACTCCACGGACCCGGTGAACCCCGCCCGCCGCGACCTGCTCCGCACCGGCCTCGCCACCGGCGCCGCCACCGCCCTCGGCCTCGCCGCCACCGCTGCCACCGCCGGCTCCGCATCAGCAGCCCCGGCCCAGGGCCCGAACAACACCGACCGCACCCTCACCCTCACCGGCCACCTCCCCACCGGCGCCCCCGACTTCGTCTACCTCCCGGTCGAAGTCCCCGACGGCGTCCGCGAGATCGCCGTCTCCTACGGCTACGACAAGCCGCAGGTCCCCGCCGGCACCCCCGGCAACTCCTGCGACATCGGCATCTTCGACGCGCGCGGCACCGACCTCGGCGGGGACGGCTTCCGCGGCTGGTCCGGCGGCTTCCGCACCGAGTTCGCCCTCTCCCGTGGCGCCGCGACCCCCGGCTACCTCCCCGGCCCGATCGACCCCGGCACCTGGCACATCGCCCTCGGCCCGTACCAGGTCGCCCCGCAGGGCCTGGACTACCACGTCCAGGTCACCCTCCGGTTCGGCGAGCCGGGGCCGGAGTTCACCCCGCACTACCCGCCGGAGCGGGCCCGCGGCCGCGGCCGGTCCTGGTACCGGGGCGACTGCCACCTGCACACCGTGCACTCCGACGGGCGCCGCCTGCCCGAGGAGGTGGCCGCCGGTGCCCGCGCGGCCGGCCTGGACTTCATCGTCTCGACCGATCACAACGCCAGCTCCTCGCACGCCGTCTGGGGACCGCTGGCCGGCCCCGACCTGCTGATCATCGCCGGCGAGGAGATCACCACCCGCAACGGCCACTGGCTGGCCCTCGGTCTGGAGCCCGGCCGGTTCGTCGACTGGCGCTACCGCTCCCGCGACGAGGAGTACCCGCGCTTCGTCCGCCAGGTCCACCGCTCCGGCGGCCTGGTGGTGCCCGCGCACCCGTACTGCCCGTACGTCGGCTGCCAGTGGAAGTTCGGCTACGAGCAGGCCGACGCCGTCGAGGTGTGGAACGGCCCCTGGACGTACGACGACGAATCGGCCGTCGACACCTGGGACTCCCGGCTCGCCGTCGCCCTGCGCGGCGGCCGCTCCTGGCTGCCCGCGATGGGCAACAGCGACGCCCACAGTGACCCTCAGGTCATCGGCCTGCCGCACAACGTCGTCCTCGCCGAGGACCTCACCCGGGACGCCGTCCTCGACGGGCTGCGCGCCGGGCGCAGCTGGCTGGCCGAGTCCGCCGCCGTCAGGCTCGACCTCACCGCCACCGGAAACGGCCGTCAGGCGCTCATCGGTGAGGAGCTGACCGTCCCGGCGGACGCCCCGGTGGACGTCCGGCTCACCGTCTCCGGCGTGCCCGGCGGCACCGTCCGCCTGATCACCGACGAGGGGCAGATGCACCAGGAGTCGCTGCCCGCCGACGGCTCCGGCACCGTGGTGTGGCGCACCACCGCCTCGCTCGCCGCCTACGTCCGCGCCGAGGTGCGCCACCCGAGGGCCGACGGGACGTCCGGCAAGGGCAACTCGATGGGCGAGGAGCTCCCCTGGGGCCCGATGGCGGCCCTCACCAACCCGATCGTGCTGCGCACCGAGGACCGCTGAGAGCCGCCGCCGACCCAGCCGCGGACCAGGAGGGGGACGACTCGGGGCACCCGTTTGGACTAGGTTGATCCCCGAAACGCATCAGTCGTAGGGACGAGGCGGTCGGCTGTCCGCATCCGGGCCGACCGGCTCCTTCGCACTCCCACCGCCTCGCCCCGGCTACCCGACCGAACCCGACCGACCCCGTCCGTCCCCGGCCCGCGAAGGGATCAGCAGCTGTGAACCGTACGACCGTAGGTGGGCCGGAGCTCGGGGGCGGCCGGGGCGCCGGGGGCGTCCTCGTCCTCGTCGACCCCTCCGGGGCCGGGAACAGCCCGGTCGCGGGGCTGCTCGCCCAGGAGCTGCACCCGAGCGTCCACCTGCGGACGGATGACTTCCTCCAGGTCATCCGCAGCGGCCAGCTGCCGCCGAACCTCCCCGAGGCCGCCCGCCAGAACGCCACCGCCCTGGCCGCCGCCGCCCAGGCCGCCTTCGCCTACGCCACCGGCGGCTACCAGGTCGTCGTCGAGTGCCCCGAGGCTCCGACCTCCCTCGACACCTTCCGCCGCGAGAGCCGCACCACCGGCGCCGCCCTCCACTACGTCGTCCTCACCACCGCGGCCCCCACCACCCCGCACGAACTCGACACCACCCCCCTCACCCCCGACAGCACCACCAAGTCCATCCTCACCGCCCTCATCGCCCGCACCCACCTCCTCGGCTGGTGAACGGGCGTGGACCTACGCCCCCACCACGCCGTCGATGGCCTCGCGGAGGAAGTCGGCGTGTCCGTTGTGCCGGGCGTACTCGTGGATCAGGTGGAGCATCACCAGGCGCAGTGACACCTCGGCCTCCCAGCGGGGCTGGTAGCCGGTGACGTCGAGCGAGGGGGCGGCGAGTTCGATGCGGCGGGAGTGCTCGACCTCGGCCTGCCAGGCGGCGAAGGCCTCGGCGCGGGTGGCCCCGGCCGTGTCGTAGGCCACCTGGTAGTCGCCCTCGGACCAGACCAGCGGGATGTCCTCCCCGTTGATCACCCGGCGGAACCAGGTGCGCTCGACCTCGGCCAGGTGGCGCACCAGCCCGAGCAGGCTCAGCGTGGACGGCGGGCTGGAGCGCTCCCGCAGCTGTTCGTCGGTCAGGCCCTCGCACTTCATGGCGAGGGTCGCCCGGTGGAATTCCAGGAAACCGCGCAGCATCTCGCGCTCGCCGCCGGTCAGCGATGGTACGGGTCGGTTGTCGGTGCTCATGGGTCGCTGCTCCTCGCGATCGGCAATTCCCGGCGGACTGTAGCGAACGGAGGACCCGGCCGGACAGCGGGTTTCGGGGCCCAGGCAGCCCCTTGATCAACACATGACCCATCCTTGATCATCGCTTGGACGACACCGCTCGCACCCACACCCGGCCGCACATGCCCCAGCCGTCAACCCCGAACCGGTCTCGTCACGTATCGTGTTCGGACGGCCACCGGTTTGGGTACGTACCTCGGCGCGCCCGACCGCCGGGCGCCCACCGAGCAGGAGACCCTACGGCCCATGGACCACAACCACATCCCCCCGACGGTACGCCGGACGTACGGCGCCGACGATCTCAGTACCGCCCCCTCGTTCGCGGGCGGGTTCATCAACTTCGGTGACTGGCAGGGGATCGACCTCACCGCCCTCACCTCCGAGGACCGGGTGCGCAGCCAGGAGCAGCTGTACCGGCGGGTGCTGCGCGCCTTCCCGGAGCCGCGCGAGCAGCTGCGGCTGGCCGAGGTCGGCTGCGGACGCGGACTGGGCGCGGCGCTGGCGCTACGGGAGTTCCGCTTCGCCTCGGTGACCGGCGTGGACATCCACCCGGACCAGATCGAGCGCGCCCGCGCCGTCAACGCCCGCGCCCAGGCCACCTATCCGGACCGGCTCGCCTACACCATCGGCTCGGCGGACGAACTCCCGTTCCACGATGCCTCGCTGGACGGTGTCTACTCGGTCGAGGCCGCCCAGCACTTCCGCGAACTCACCGGCTTCGCCCGCGAGTCGGCCCGCGTCCTGCGTCCCGGCGGGAGACTGGTGGTCACCACCTTCTTCGCCGCCCCCGGGGACGAGATCACCGAGCGCCTCAAGATCCTGCTCGCCAGCTTCGCCGACGGCCTCGACATCGCCCACCGCCTCGACGGCTTCACCACCGACCTCAGCCGCGCCGGCTTCACCGACGTCACCACCGAGTCCATCGGCCCCGACGTCTGGCCAGGCCTCGACCGCTACCTCGCCGACACCGTCCCCACCGACCACTGGACCCGCAACTTCCTCCCCGCCTGGCGCCACGGACTCCTCGACTACCACCTCATCACCGCCACCCGAGCCGCCTGACCCATGATGCCGCTCTCCCGGTCGCGGCCGCCACGTGTCGGGGTGCCGCGCCATGCGGTCGCGTGCTCGACTCCGTCGGCGGGCGGCAGTGGCTGGTATGCCGTGATGATTGATGTATGTGCGTACAGGCGGATCACGGACCGGATGACGCCCGCCACCGGAGCGCGCGGTGAGGCTCCCCGGCCGCGGCGGGGCCGGCCGGCGCCGTGCGACGGAGCCGGGCGGGCCGGAGCTGCGGGTGCCCGCCCCGCCGGCATGGATACGCTGGCTGCCGACCATCTATGTCGCGGCCATCCTGGTGCTGGAACCGATCACTCCCGTGCAGTGGCCGGTGAGCTTCCTGCTGATCGCCCTGCCCGTCGTCGCCGCCTACGCCCACGGTCCCGCCTTCGTCGCCGCCATCACGGTCTTCGCCGTGATCTTCGAAGGCGTCCTGGCGGGCACTCCGTGCTGTGCGGGCCGCGACGTGGGTTATCTGTGGGAGCGCCACTACGTGGCCACCTACTTCTCCACGGCATTGGTCGGGGTGCTGGGCGCCCTTCTGGCCGCCCACCGAACGCGCCGGGAACGCACCCTGGCCACCGTACGCTCGGTGGCCGAGACGGCACAGCGCGTGCTGCTGCGTCCCGTCCCCCACCTCCTGGGCCGCATCGGCATCGAAACCCTGTACCTGTCGGCAGCTGCGGAGGCCCGGATCGGCGGCGACCTCTTCGAGGCGATGAGCACCGCGCACGGTGTGCGCCTGCTGATCGGCGACGTCCGGGGCAAGGGCCTGCTCGCGGTGGAGACGTCCGCGGCGATGCTGGCCGCCTTCCGCGAGGCCGCCTACGACGAGCCCGACTTACCCGCGATAGCGGCTAGATTGGAGCGGAGCATGAGCCGCCGAGCCGCCCAGCTCCCCGACAGCGAGGAACGCTTCATCACCACTGTGCTCGCCGAGATTCCCGGCGACGAGCCCGTGGTCCGCATCGTCAACTGCGGTCACCCCCCACCGCTGCTCATCGGCCAGGGCCGGGTCCGCGAGCTGGCCCCGGGGGATCCGTCACCGCCTCTCAACCTCGGTGTGCTGCTTGGCGGCGACTACCACGTCGACGTGGAGCCCTTCCGTCAAGGCGACCAACTGCTGCTGTACACGGACGGCGTGACCGAGACCCGCGACCGCGCCGGAGCCTTCTACCCGCTCACCCAGCGTGTCCGCGACTGGACCGCACTGCCGCCACGCGAGCTTTTGAATCGCCTGCACCAGGACCTGCTCGGGTACAGCGATGCCGCCGTCGACGACGACATCGCCATGCTTGTCGCGCAGCGGCTCCCCGACGAGGAGCAGCCGGGCCCACACACCGAACCCGGCCAGGACGAGTTGACCGACGACCGCACTGACGCGAACTGATCACCTGGGCTCCCGCCGGCTCCGCCCTCGCTACCTGCCCCAGATCGTCCGGTACGCCTGGCGGTAGCCCGACGGGTCCCAGGAGGTTGCTCCGCCGCTGTTGACGGCCGTGGAGATGTGGACCGGGGCGACGTAGCCGCTGGCGGGCTGGTGGGAGAAGGCGCGGTTGAACTCGTCGACGATCTGCCAGCCCTGCTCGGTGAGGGGCTCGGGAACGGTGGCGGCCTGGAACTGCCTGCCGTCGATGCGCTGGAAGGCCGAGGGGTCGCCGTCGCCCGCGCCGATGTTGTACGGGGCGGCGTCGCCGGGCCTGCCGGCCGCGCGCAGGGCGGGCGCGGCGTCGGCGAAGTACAGGTCGTTGATGGCGACGGAGTGCGTCCACTGGCCCTGGAAGCGGGCGAGGAGGGCGGAGACCTCCTGGGGGGTGCGGACGGTCGCGTCCGGGATGGGGATGTTCTCGGAGGCCAGAAGTCTCACGCCGGGGCAGGTGGCGAGTTCGTCCTTGATCAGTTGGGACTTGTTCTTGGCGAACGGGATCGAGTCGTCGGTGAAGACCACGACTCCGGCGTTGCCGTCGGACTCCGCGATGACCCAGTCCGCGCTGAGCCGCGCGACGTCCCCGACGCTGGTGGTGATGTTGCTGAAGAGCAGGGGGCTCCTGCTCGGCCCCGGGGCCGCGACCGCGTGCCAGCCGATGAGCGGGATGCGTGCCGCATCGGCCTGCGCAACCTGCTGCGAGGTCAGATCCGGGTCGAAGCCGCCGATGACGATGCCCGAGGGGGCGAGGCCGATGGCCTGGCCGAGCGCCGCCTGGGTGCCCGCGGGCGTGCCCTGTCCGTCGATCACCCGGACGCTCCAGCCGATGACCGTCGCGGCTTCGATGACGCCCCTGGCGACACCCGCGACGCCGGGGTTGGTCATGGTCTGGGCAACGTAGACGATGGTCCTGTCGGGAACCGCCCTGGGGCCGCTGGTGGGGCCGTTCCAGGGGGCGTCGACCTGCTCGGCCCGCTGGACGTCCGCCTTCGCCCTGGCGAGGGTGGCCGCCGGGCACCCGGCCCTTGACGGCCCTGCCACGGGAGCCCCGGTCCCGGTCGACAGGCCGCGCTGGCAGCCGTCCAGGGCGGCACCCGCCGTTGCCAGCATGACTGCTGCCAGCACAGTCGCGGCACCACGCTTCATGGCGTGTCCCGGGGGGCTGCCGCGTCCGTCGACGGCGGCGTGACCGAACCGCGGGTCCCGGCGCCACCGGCGCGCAGCCGACGGCGTGCGGAGTAGCCGACCAGGCCGACGGCGAGGAGCAGCGTCGCGCCGTTGAACAGCGGCACGGCCCAGAAGTCGGCGCCGAGCTGCCCGATACCGGCTAGACCGATGGCGAGGATGGCGACGGCGACCACGGTGCCCAGGGTGTTGGCGCGTCCGGGTTTGATCGCGGTGGAGCCGAGCAGCGCGCCGACGAACGCGGGCAACAGGTACTCCAGGCCGACGCTCGGGTTGCCGATCTGCTGCTGCGCGGCGAGCAGGACCCCCGCGAAGCCGACGACCAGGCCCGATCCGGCGAAGGCGTAGACGCTGTAGCGGCGGATGGGGATTCCGACGAGTTCGGCGGCGCGCGGGTTGGAGCCGATGACGTACAGGTACCGGCCGAGCGGCAGCCGCTCCTGGAGCAGCCACAGGACGGCCGCGAGCGCGAGCACGTAGAAGGCGGACACCGGCAGTCCGAGGAATGTGGAGTCGTACAGGTCGGTGAAGGCGACCGGCAGACCGCCGGTACCGGGGAGGACCCGGGCGCCACCTGTGATCCAGCCGGTGAAGGCGTACAGGATGCTGCCGGTCCCGAGCGTGGCGATGAAGGAGTCGATCCGCCCGAACTCGACGGTGACGCCGTTGAGCGCCCCGAAGGCCGCTCCGCCCAGGATCACGGCCAGGCAGGCGAGCGGCCAGGGCCAGTTGCCGTCCACGATGAGCCGCAGCACCGCGACGTGCGCGAGGCCGAGGCCGTAGCCGATGGACAGGTCGAAGTTGCCGGTGGCGATGGGGATCGTCGCGCCGAGCGCGAGGATGGCGGGGATCGACTGGTTGGACAGGATCGAGGAGACGTTGTCGAGGGTGGGGAAGGTGTTCGGCAGCGCGACGGAGAAGATCAGGAACAGCAGGGCGGCAAGGGCCGGCAGGCCGTAGCCGCCGATCAGGTGCCCGCGCCGGCGGCCCCGCGGGGATCGGCGGAAGGGGGGCGCGGTCATCGGCCCGTCGCACGCCAGTTGCCGTCACCGTCGGTGACGGGAGGCATGGCCGAGGCGGCGGAGGTGAGTTCGGTGACGATGAGGGCCGCACCGGCCAGCTCGGCGGTCACGGTCCCGCGGACGAACACCAGGGCACGGTGGCACACGGTGGCGACCTCCTCGAAGTCGGTGGAGATGAGCAGGACCGCGAGGCCGTCGGCCAGCGCCTGGTCGAGCAGGCGGTAGAGCTCGTCCTTGGCGCCGACGTCGACGCTGGCGGTCGGCTCTTCGAGGATCAACAGCCGCCGGTGCGCCCGGAGCCACCGGCCGACCATGACCTTCTGCTGGTTCCCGCCGGACAGCGTGGCGATCGGCGCCTCGCTGTCGCGGGGGTGCACCGAGAACCGCTCGATCAGGGCGGCGGCCTGGGCCCGCTCGCGCCGGGGGCTGATCCAGTGCGGCCCCGACCGGCTGCCCACCCGGGGGTTCGCCAGAAAGTTCTCACGAACCGTCAGTTCGGCGGCGCAGCCCTCCTCCTGACGATTGCCGGTGACCAGGCCGACGCCGGAGTCGACGGCACGGGCCACCGTGTGCGGGGCGTACGGCCGGCCGTCGAGCAGGGCCCGCCCGCCGAGGATCGGACGGGATCCGGCGAGGGCGCGGCCCAGGTCGAGGTGGCCGGCGCCGGTGAGGCCCACCATGCCGAGGATCTCGCCGGCACGCAGCTTCAGGCTGACCGGCCCGGCATCCGTGGTCCGCACCGCGTCGAGGCTCAGCACCACCGGGCCCTCGGCAGGGGCGAGGGGGGCGGCCCGGTGGCCGACCGGTTCGCGGCCCACGATGTCGTGGACCAGGCGCCGGCGGCTGTGGCCGGCGAGCGGGCCGGAGCTGACCAGATGGCCGTCGCGCAGGACGGCGAAGGTGTCGGCGACCTGGTAGACCTCGTCGAGCCGGTGGGTGACGTAGACGATGCCGTGCCCTCGGTCGCGCAGGGTGCGAAGTACGGCGAAGAGCCGGGCGCAGTCCGCGGCGGGGAGGCTGGCGGTCGGCTCGTCCAGGACGATGAGCTCCGCCCGCGTCGCCAGCGCGCGGGCGATGGCGACCAGCGAGCGCTCGGCGGGGGCGAGGTCCGCGATTCGCGCGTCGGCGTCGAGGTGCCCGGCGATCGGGGCGAGGGCTTCGACGCAGCGCTCCCGGGTGCGCTGCCAGGAGACCAGCCCGTGACGGCGCGGGTAGCCGGCGACCAGGGCGATGTTCTCGGCGACCGTCATCCACTCGACGAGACCGAGATCCTGGTGGATGAAGGCCATACGACGAGCGGCGGCCTCGGTGCCGAGCGGGTGCCCGGCCACCGTCACCTCGCCCTGGTCCGCGTGGTGGATCCCGGCGAGTGTCTGGATGAGGGTGGACTTGCCGGCGCCGTTCGGACCGAGCAGGGCCAGGACGCTGCCGCGATGGATGTCGAGGTCGATCCCGGCCAGCGCGGGAGTGCCGCCGAACCGTTTGCCGAGACCGCGGATGCGGACGAGTGGGCCGCGGCGCGGGGGTGGGCCCGCCAGGGGGTCGGGGGTGTCGTGCATGGATCACCGTTCCTACCAGCTCAGCTCGGCCGCCGTGGTGTTGACACGCCACGGTGGCCGTTGATGTCCGGAGGGCGGGTGATGTCCGGAGGGCGGGTCATTCGATTTCGGGAATGTCGGCGAACTGGTTCTCGAAGAAGTGGCTCTCGAAGAGGTCGGGGATGCCGTCGGACGCCTCCAGGGCGCATTCGGCCCAGATGACCTTGCCCCGGGCCGTGTAGCGGGTGCCCCAGGCCTGGGTGAGCTGGGCGACGAGGAACAGGCCGCGGCCGCCCTCGTCGGTGGTGGCCGCGTGGCGCAGGTGGGGGGCGGTGCTGCTGCCGTCGGAGACCTCGCAGATCAGGGCGCGGTCGTGGATCAGACGGACCTGGATGGGCTCGGTGCCGTAGCGGATGGCGTTGGTGACCAGCTCGCTGAGCAGCAGTTCGGTGACGAAGGCGACCCCGTCCAGCCCCCAGTCGCTCAGACGGCGGGCGGCAGCGGCGCGGATGTCGCCGACGCGGGCCGGGTCGGCGGGCAGGTCCCAGGTGGCGATCCGGCCGGGGTCGAGGGCGTGGGTGCGGGCGACGAGCAGCGTGACGTCGTCGGCCGGGTGCTCGGGTACCACGGCCTCCACGACGGTGCGGCAGATGTCCTCGGGTGAACGGTTCGGGTGGGCCAGGGCGGTGCGCAGGCGGTCGAGGGCCGCGTCGGGGTCGCGGCGGTGGTCTTCGAGGAGTCCGTCGGAGTAGAGGACCAGCTGGCTGCCTTCGGGAAGGTGCAGCTCGGCGGTTTCGAACGGCAGGCCGCCCAGGCCGAGCGGGGGCCCGGCGGGGAGGTCGGGGACGGTGACCGTGCCGTCCGGCCGGACCACCGCGGGTGGCGGGTGGCCGGCGCGGGCCAGCGTGCAGCGCTGCGAGGTCGGGTCGTAGACGGCGTACAGGCAGGACGCGCCGATGATGCCGTCATTGCCGGTGGCGGGCTCCGTGCCGTCCTCGTCCCGGTCCAGGCGCCCCACGAGGTTGTCCAGGTGGGTGAGGAGCTCGTCGGGGGCGAGGTCCAGTTCGGCGAAGTTGTGCACGGCGGTGCGCAGGCGGCCCATGGTGGCGGCCGCGTGCAGTCCGTGGCCGACGACATCGCCGACGACCAGGGCGACCCGGGCACCGGAGAGGGGGATGACGTCGAACCAGTCCCCGCGCACCCCGGACTCGGCGGGCAGATAGCGGTGGGCGACCTCGATGGCGCTCTGCTCGGGCAGGCCGCGCGGGAGCAGGCTGTGCTGTAGGGCCAGGACCATGGCGTGTTCGCGGGTGTAGCGGCGGGCGTTGTCGATGCAGATGGCGGCGCGGGTGGCCAGCTCCTGGGCCAGCGAGCGGTCGTCGTCCCCGTAGGGGGCGGGGTTCCGGGCGCGGTAGAAGCCGGCGATGCCCAGCACGACGCCGCGGGCCAGCAGCGGGACGGCGATGAGGGAGTGGACGTCGTGCGCGAAGAGGCGCTCGGCACCCTCGGGGTCCTGCGAGATCCAGTCGGCGGCCCTGCGCAGATCGGGTTCCAGCACCGCCTGCCCGCTGGCCAGGCAGCGGCGATGGGGCGTGGTGAGGCCGAGGTCGATCCGTTCACCGACCGGGGAGAAGGGGCAGTCGGTGCGGATGCCGTGGACCACCGTGCGGTGCAGCTCGCTGCCGGGGTCGGTGGGCTCCTCGCCGCGCAGGACGGTCTCGGGAAGGTCGATGGTGACGTAGTCGGCCAGCCGCGGGACGGCCGTCTCGGCGAGCTCCCAGGCCGTGCGGGTCACGTCCAGGGTGGTGCCGATGCGGGTGCTGGCCTCGGACAGCAGCTCCAGGCGGCGGCGGGCCGCGACGGCGTACTGTCCCACACCCGGCTCGCCCAGCAACAGCAGCCTGGTGGCCGCGTCGGGCGCGGGGGCGGACGGCACCCTGGCCCCGCGATCCGATGCGGCACCCACGGGGTGCCGGAGCGGTGGGCAGGCGGTGGTCGTGGTGGGCGTCGGGAGGGCGGCCGGCCGATCGGCCTGGTCGGGGGCGGCGAGCCGGGGCAGCGAGTCGCCGTGCAGGACCGCCTCGATGACGAATCCCTCCACCCCGGACGGGCTGGCCACCGGGCGGCTCAGCAGGGTGACCCGCCGGCCCCGGGAAAGGGTCACCTCCACTGCGGCGCGGCGGGCCGAGGAGATCAGTTCGGTGGCCATCTGTTCGAGCAGTACCTGGTCGTGCCGGTCCAGCCCGCTTCGGGGCAGCTCGTCCAGACCGACCGGGCGCCCGTCCCCGGCCGCCTGGTCGGCCTGGGCGCGGCGCCTGGAATCGAGGTACGCGCGCAGCAGGGTGCGCTCTCGCGCCGAGCTCTGCGCCAGCAGGCGCCGCTCGATGGCGGTGGCGGCCTTGCGGATCAGGTCCGCCATCTGCGGGTCCGCGTAGGCGGGCGGATAACCGAAGCAGAGGACGCCCTCGATCCGTCCGCTCAGGGGGTCACGGACGGGAATCGCCGTACAGGCGTTGGACTGGCCGCGCTCGGCGAAGTGCTCGGCTCCGGAGACCTGGATGAGCCGCCGTTCCGTGAGCGCCAGCCCGATGCCGTTGGTCCCGCCGTACTGCTCGGCGAACACGAAGCCCGGGGTGCTCTGGTTCGCGGGCAGCTGCCCGACCATGGACGCATCGCCGAAACGGCGCTGCAGCACCGCCCCGTCCCCGTCGGTCAGGGCCACGTTCATCCGGCTGCCGGCGAACCTGGATGCCAGCCGGTCCAGCACGGGCCTGGCCGCGCGGACCAGCCGGCCGTCCAGATCGATGTCCGGCCGGTACGGGAGCTCGGACCCGCCCGGGGAGATCCCCATCGACTGGCAGCGTTGCCAGGAGTTCAGGATCAGACTCCGCACGCCGCCCTCGACCGGTTCACCGAGCATGAACCGCTCACGAGCCCGTACGGGACCGATCCCCGCCTCATCCCAAGCTGCCATGGCCGCCACAGCGCTCACATTTCCACGGAGCTGCACCCTTCGATGCAATATTAGGACTTTGCCCGTTCTGCCGTGCTTGTCAGCAGATCGCGCACACTCCCCGAGCACGATGGCGGTATTGCGACCGTCACCGCATCATCGGCAGAGCGGGGGACGGGTTGAGGAGTGCCATGACCAGTGTCAACGGGCCGGCGATGACCCGCGACGAGTTCGACGCGCTCTTCCGGCAGCTGCGCCGCGACCATCTCCCCGGGCCGGTCGAAGGAAGCCGACGGGTGGCAGCCGCCGGACTCGTACGCACGGGTGAGGTCGTCGCCATGGGGCGGCCGTGGGACAGCGTGCCGGGGCCCGACAACCGCAGGCCGGCACTGCACCAGATGACGGAACTGGCGGACGTCACGGCCCCCGAGCCGACCGTGCACCGGGACTTCATCGCCTCCGACTACCACGGCAAGGCGCAGACGCACCTGGACGCGCTCTGCCACATCGCGTACGGCGGACTGCTCTTCGCGGGAGTGCGGGCGCGGGAGGTGTTCTCCTCGCAAGGTGCCGTCTACGGCGCGGTGACCGACCTGCTGCCCGGGCTGGTGGGGCGAGGAGTCCTGCTGGACGTGCCACGCCTGCGTGGCACGTCCTGGCTGGAGCCGGGAGAGGCGATCTGCGGCCCGGAGCTGCTGGTCTGCGCCGAGGACCAGGGCAGCCCGCTCCGCCCCCAGGACATCCTCCTGGTCCGCACGGGCCACCTCGCCCGACGGCGGCGGCTGGGCGCGTGGGACCCGGACGACCTCAGCGCGGGACTGCATCCCGGCGCCATGCGCGTACTGAGCGAGTCACAGGCCTCGGCACTGGGCAGCGACGGCGACAGCGACGTGCGCCCGAGCCCTGTCGACGGCGTCCACTCGCCGGTCCACGTGCTGGCCATCACCGCCCTGGGCCTGCCGCTGATCGACAACCTGGACCTGGAACCGCTGGCCGAGGCGTGCGCGCGCACCTCACGCTGGGAGTTCCTGCTCGTCGCCGCGCCCCTGAACATCCCCCACGGCACCGGCTCCCCGGTCAACCCGCTCGCGGTCTTCTGAGCGCTCGCGGTCCTCTCGGCAAGGCCGGGAGCCGGCCGCGCTCCGGGCGCTGTCACCGGCACGTGTCGCATACCGTGAAGTATCCGCACCTCGCAAGGCCTCTTCCGGGTCGAGATCCATCCGATCTGCGCGGGCGGCGACACCGGAGCGGCTACGGTCGTAGGTCGGTTACCACGCATTGCACCTGCACTCGCCGACGCCCAGGAGCACAGTGGGGACATGGAACTCGGAGAACGCGCGGCCCGCCACCAGCAGCGCGGGCAACGGAGCTGGGCGCTGCTGCTGATCCCGGTCGCCCTCATCGTGGCGATCACCCTGGTCGATCTCCAGTCCCCCACCAGCATCCACCTCGGCCCGCTCCTGGTAATCGCCCCCGCCCTCACCCCCTCGTTCGCCGGCCTCCGCCCGACCGCCCTCGTCGGAGCCCTGGCCATCGCCGCCCAGGTCCTCATCGCCTTCTTCCACGGCGGCATCGCCACCAGCAACCACATCGCGCAGATCGTCGCGCTGACCGTCCTGTGCGTCCTGATCGTCATGTTCACCGCCATCCGCGAACACCGGGCCAGACAGCTCGCCCGCGCCCAGTCAGTCGCCGAAGCCGCCCAGCGCGCCCTGCTGCGGCCGCTGCCCGAACAGATCGGGCCGCTTCAGATCGCCACGATGTACCTCGCCGCCGAAAAGGAGACCCAGATCGGCGGCGACCTCTACACCGCCACCCGCACTGCGGGCGGAACCCGCATGGTCATCGGAGACGTCCGGGGCAAGGGCCTGGCCGCTGTCGGCGAGTCGGCCCTGCTGGTCAGCGCCTTCCGCCTCATCGCCGCGCAGCACGACACCCTGGCGGACCTGGCGTCCACGCTCGACCACAACGTGGGGCGCTACCTCACCGACTTCGCCCAGGAGAGCGGCGACATCGTCGAGCACTTCATCACCGCGATTCTCCTCGACCTGCCCGACGACGAGCCCGTCGCCCGCATGACCAACTGCGGACACCCGCCGCCCCTCCTGCTGCGCGACGGCCGCGCACTGCCCGTCGACTCCGTGCCGGCCGCTCCGCCCCTCGGTGTGCACGACCTCGGCGACGGCGGCTACCCGAGCGACAACTTCCCGTTCGAAAGAGGCGACACCCTGTTGCTCTATACCGACGGGGTCACCGAGGCACGCGACGACGCCGGCGAGTTCTACCCGCTCGCCGGTCGCGCCGCCCACTGGACCAGATGCTCCCCCGAGGCGCTCGTCAACCACATCCGCCGCGACCTCCTCGCTCACGTCGGCCACCGCCTCAACGACGACGCCGCCGTCATCGCCATCCGACGCACCGAACCCACCGCCGCCCACCCCGCCGAGCACGGTCGAAACCCGCCCCCTCTGCGAGAGTGATCCAACGCCGAGTCGGTTCCGGAGGCTGTACGCGGCTGAGATCCGGCCGACGAGCGCGCCCGCGCCGTCAACGCCCGCGCCCAGGCCACCTGTCCGGACCTGCTCGCGCGCTGCCCGGCGCGGGGTGCCCCTCCTTCGACGAGGGACCCTCAGCCGACGGCCGCCGCAGTCGACGGCGCCCCCGTCGCAGCCCCCGCCGACGCCTCCAGCGCCGCGAGCCGCCGCAGGCTCGCCCGGCGCTGCACCGCGGCCAGGCCGGTGGACGCCGCGCCGAGCGCCAGCCAGCCGACCGGGCCGGCCACCATCACCACGCCGGTCAGCAGCATCGGCCCCACCGACTTCTGCACCGACTGGGACATCCCCGCCACCCCCAGGTAGGAGGCCCTGGCACGCGGCGGCGCCAGGCTGACCGCCAGCTCCCAGGAGCTCACCGAGCGCATCAGCTCAGCGAGCGTGACCAGCGCCGCGGCGGCCAGCAGGGCGAGCGAGGCGGTCAACGGCCCGCCGCCGGTGGAGAGCGCGATCAGCCCGCAGCTCGCGAGCAGGGTCACCCCGTACCAGCCGACCGCCGTGGTCGCCCCGCGCGGGTTCTCGGCCCAGGCGGAGACGCGCAGTTGCAGCACCACCACCAGCACGGTGTTGAGGGTCAGGAAGGCCGGGACGACGGCGTGCGGCGCATCGGTGTGGTGGATCAGCCACAGCGGCAGACCGACGTTGAGGACCGAGTCGTCCAGGCACATCGGCAGGTCCAGCAGGACGAACAGCAGGTAGCCGCGGTCGCGCCAGGGGCTCGGTACGGCCTCGGGCCCAGCGCCGGAAGCCTCCGGGGAGGGCGCCTTAGCCTCCACCACCAGGCTGCGGCCGGCCGGCTCCGCCGTGCGCCGGATCAGCGCGGCCGCCAGCAGGTACGAGAGCGCGTTGGCCACGATCAGCGCCCGGTAGGCGGTCGTGCTCCCCACCGCCAGGCCGATCGCCGCGAAGCCCGTACCGACGGCGTACCCGCCGTTGGCCACGCTGCGGAACAGCGCCTGGTACGTGGCGCGCCGCTCGCCGGCGACCCGGGTGGCGAACAGCATCTCCAGGGTCTTGGCCCCGCGCTCGGCCAGGCAGGTCAGGGCGACCGACAGCAGCAGCGCGGCGAAGTGGTCGACCACCAGCAGCAGGCCCATGGTGGCCACCCGCAGCAGGTGGCAGCCGATCAGCAGTCCGCGCACCGGCAGTCGCTCGGCCGCGCGCCCGGCCAGCGGCGACCCGACGATCCCCGCCACGGCGCCCACCCCGAGCAGCAGCCCGAGCCGTCCGGCGTCCATCCCGCACACGTAGGTGAAGTACAGCACCGAGGCCGCCGCCCACACCCCGCTGCCGGTCCGGTCCACGCCCTGTGCGAGCAGCATGATCCGCGCGTCCCGCCCACCCGGCGGCCGCCGCAGCTGCGCCCACAGTCCGTTCCCCCGCATGACAGGCCCTCGTTTCGCGTCCGCCGTCAATCTCGACATCAAGATACTTCATGTCGAGATAACTACGGAACCCCGGATTTCCTCAGTCGAGGACCCCACCGAACCCGCCACGAAACCCCATCGAGATTTCACCCGGCAACGCTGTCGAAATGAGAGAGTCCCTGCCTGACACAGGGTGTTGTTACCATCAGCCGAAGGTCACGAACGACAGGGCAGGGCGGGACAGGACAGAGCAAGGACAGAGCAGGACAGAACGGCGCGGTCGGGTCGGCATGCGGCAGGCGGGGGTCGGGCGCAATGATTCGGATTCTGTTGGCTGAGGACATGCGCATCCTGCGCGGCGCCCTGGTCGCACTCCTCACCCTGGAGGAGGACCTTGAGGTGGTCGCCGAGGTCGCGAACGGCAGCGACATCCTCACGGCGGCACTGGAGCACCGACCGGACGTCGCCGTCATCGACGTCAACCTGCCGGGCCTGGACGGGATCACCGCGGCCAGCCAGGTGCACGCGCGCCTGCCCGGCTGCCGGACGCTGATCCTCACCGCCCTCGACCAGCCGGGGATGCTCCACCGGGCGATGGGCGCCGGGATCCACGGCTACCTGCTCAAGGACGCACCGCCCGCCGAACTCACCGCCGCCATCCGGACGGTGGCCGGCGGGCGCCGGGTGATCGACCCCCAGCTGACGGCCGCCCTGTGGGATCGCGGCCAGAACCCGCTGACGCCCCGTGAGACCGACGTGCTGACCCGCGCATCGGCGGGCGAGGAGGCCGTGGAGATCGCCGGGCAGCTCCACCTGTCCGTCGGCACCGTGCGGAACTACCTCACCACCGCCGTGGTCAAGCTCAGTGCGCGAAATCGGCTGGACGCGGTTCGAATCGCTCGGGACAACGGCTGGATACCGTGACCGACCGCCCCGGCTCGACCGGGCAGTCCGCCACCACGTGGAACCAGCCGTCCGAGTCGACGATCGACGTCAGGCTGCCGCCGATCCGCTCCACCCGCTGCGTCAGGTTGTCGAGGCCGCCGCGGCGCCGCCGCCCCCGGGCCCGCTTCGCGACCACCCCGTCGTTGGAGAGGGTGAGCCGGATCCGCCCGCCCCGCCCGCGGATCGAGATCCGGCAGTGCCGCACCTCGCTGTGCCGAAGCAGGTTCGTCACCCCCTCGCGCAGCACGGTCGCCAGGACGGTGTTGACCTCGGCCGAGCCGACCTCCACCAGCGGCTCCACCACGGTCGTGACCCCGGCGGCCGTCAACACCCCGTGTACGGAGTCGAGTTCGTCGGCGAGCCGCATGTCCCGGTAGCCCCAGGCCACCCCGCGGACGTCCGCGAGGGCCTGCCGGGTGATGGCAAGGGCCTCGGACAGCTCGACCCTGGCCCGCTCGTCGTTGCGGCCCATCAGCCGGTACGTCAGCTCGTTCTTGAGCATGATCGCCGAGAGGCTGTAGCCGAGCAGGTCGTGCAGGTCCCGGGCAACCCGAAGGCGCTCGCCCTCGACGGCCAGCCGGGTCACCTCGGCGCGGACCCGGTGCAGTTCGGCGACCAGCTCGGCGACCCTGGTCAGCCCGTACACGATCAGGCCGATCACCACCGTCGACATGGTGAGCCAGGCGACGCCGAGCGCGTCGCCCGAGAGCAGGGCCGCCACGAGGCCGGTGAAGGCCGTCTCCAGCCCGAACAGCACCCAGGCCACCCGGGGCTTGAGCAGCAGCAGCGTCGAACCGGCCAGGAACCCCGCCATCCCGCCCCAGTTGAGGCCGCCGAACACCAGCGGAAGGAACGTCAGCGCGGACTGAACGGCGAGCGACAGCCGGCCGTAGCGGTCGCGGAACGGCTGGCTCGCGGGCAGGCAGTGCAGGACCTGCAGGACGAACACCCCGGCGAAGGCGGTCAAGGCGCCCACGAGGCGGGCCGGAGTCGGGTGTTCGGCAAGGAGGTTGAGGACCATCATGAAGCCGATGCCGCACTGGACACCGAAGACCAGGCGGACGGCGAGTCGGGACGGAAGTTTCTCATCGGGCAGGCGTGACATCCGGTACTCCCCCGTACGGCGGACCATGTCGCGGACTCTGCACCGACTCTATGCCGGAGGGGCGGTCGCTGTCCGTAGGCCACCGTCCGGCTGTTCGAGCCGAACTCCACCCACGGCGTGGATGGTTTGACGTCACCGGCCCCTTGCCTTCCGACACCCCAGGAGAGTCCCGTGACGACATCCGACCGCGCCCTGACCACCGAACGCGAGCTCGCCGGCCGGCTGGAGGAGGTGGCCGACGGCGTCTTCGCCTACGTCCAGCCCGACGGCGGCTGGTGCCTGAGCAACGCCGGACTGGTCGTCTCGGACGGCCGGTCGGCACTGGTCGACACCGCCGCGACCGAGGCCCGGACCCGCCGGTTGCGCGCGGCTGTCGCCACGGTGGCCCCGGAGATGCCGAGGTACCTGGTCAACACCCACTTCCACGGCGACCACGCGTTCGGCAACTTCGTCTTCCCCGAGGCCGTGGTGGTCGGACACGAACGCACCCGGACCGAGATGACGGCCGCCGGCCTGCACCTGACCACGCTGTGGCCGGAAGTCTGCTGGGGCGACGTCGAGTTGGCCCCTCCCACGCTCACCTACCGGGACGGGGTGACCCTGCACGTCGGCGGCACCGTGGTCGAGGTGATCCACCCCGGCCCGGCGCACACCAGCAACGACTCGGTGGTCTGGCTGCCCGAGCAGCGGGTGCTGTTCACCGGGGACGTGGTGATGTCCGGGGTCACCCCGTTCTGCATGATGGGCTCGGTGTCCGGATCGATCGAGGTGGTCCGGCGGCTCCGCGCGCTAGGCGCCCGGACGGTGGTGGCCGGCCACGGCCCGGTGGCCGGCCCCGAGGTGTTCGACGTGACGGAACGCTACCTGCGGTGGGTCCAGCGGCTGGCGGCGGACGCCCTGGCCGCCGGGCTCACCCCGCTGGAGGCCGCCCGGGACTGCGAGCTCGGCGAGTTCGCCGCCCTGCTCGACTCCGAACGGCTGGTCCCCAACCTGCGGCGCGCGTACGCCGAACTGCGCGGGGCGCAGCCCGGTGCCGCGCTGGACGTCGGCGCGCTGTTCGCCGAGATGGTCACCTTTCACGGGCGGCTGCCGACCTGCCGGGCGTGAGGCCGCCACGCCTCGAAGGCGCCCCGGTGGTACAGGACGGGCGAGCGCGGCAGCGTCTCGGCCCCGTCCACCCGGGCCACGAAGATCCAGTGGTCGCCCGCCTCCAGGCTCTGCACCACCACGCACTCCGCGTAGGCGAGCACCGCGTCCACCAGCACGGGCGCACCGCCGGCGTGGGCCGACGGCCGCCACCGCTGGCCGGCGAACTTCCGCTCCGCCCGGCCGGCGAAGGTCCGGGCGACGTCCTGCGCGCCGTCGGCCAGTACGTTGAGCACGAACGCCCCCGAGGTGTGCAGGGCGTCCAGGGTCTGCGAGCGCCGGTCCACGCACACCAGCAGCAGCGGCGGGTCGACCGACACCGCGGACACCGCGTTGCAGGTCAGGCCGCGCGGCTCGCCGTCCGCGTCGATCGCCGTGACGATGGAGACCATCGTCGGGAAGGCGCCGAACAGCTCGCGAAAGCGTCCCCCGTCCACAGCCATGCACGCTCACCCCAGTCCCACTCGGTCGAGTCTTCCGGTCCGCTGATCCGGTCCACCGAAAGGCTGTTCACCGGAGCTGGACCGCCGGTGGACCGGCGCTGGAGGCGGCCGGTCCGGCGGGCCCCACCCATGACGACCGCACATGCCGCATGACGTCATCACACCGGAATGCGTGACGGCGTCACTGGGCCCGCCCCCGCCCGGATGACATGCTCAACCGCAGGACGGAAAACCAACCTTGAAGGGGGATCCCATCGTGGATATCGAGGTGCTGGGTCAGTTCTCCATCCGCGAGCACGGCAGGTCCATGGTCCCGAGCGCCGGCAAGCCCCGGCAGGTCCTGGCGCTGCTGGCGCTGCGCGCCGGCCGCATCGTCCCCGTGCCGACGCTGATGGAGGAGGTCTGGGGGCACCACATCCCGCGCAGTGCGGCCACCACGCTGCAGACGTACATCCTGCAGCTGCGCCGGAAGATCACGGCGGCCCTGCCGGCCTCCGCCCACCGGTCGGCGAAGGAGGTCCTGGTCACCTGCTTCGGCGGCTACCAGCTCGCGGTCCGCCCGGACAGCTGCGACCTGGCCGAGTTCGAGCGGCTGGCCGCGCTGGGCAACACCGAGCTGGACGGGGGCGACCCGCGGGTCGCCTCGGTCCAACTCGGCCGGGCACTGGCGCTGTGGCGGGGGCCCGCGCTGGTGGACGTGCCGATCGGGCGGGTGCTGGAGACGGAGGTCCTCGGCATGGAGGAGACCCGGATGCAGGTGCTGGAGAAGCGGATCGAGGCCGATCTCCTGCTCGGCCGCCACCAGATGCTGCTCGGCGAGCTGCGCATGCTCGTCGCGCAGCACCCGATGAACGAGAACCTCTGCGCGCTGCTCATGACGGCGCTGTACCGCTCGGGCAGCCCGTGGCGGGCGCTGGACGCCTTCCGGGCGCTGCGGCGGACGCTGATCGACGAGCTCGGCGTGGAGCCTTCGGGCCGCCTGCAGCGGCTGCACCAGGCCGTGCTCGCCGGTGATCCGGCGCTGGAGGCCCGCGAGCCGGCCGAGCCGGCCCGGCTGGCATCCTGACCGGCAGCACTCCGCCCCGCTGGACGTGGTCCAGCGGGGCGGAGGTCCGTCGGGGCGTGGCCGGGCCCGTGCTCAGCTCAGCTGGTCGTGGGTGACCAGCCGCGAGCGCAGCAGGACGCCGTCCCCGGACGCCTCCAGCACGTCGTGCACGACGCAGCTCGGCGCGATCACCGGCACGCCACCGGGCCGGACGGTCACCACCAGCGCGTACACCGTCGAGCGGATCGAGCCGTCCGCCTGCTCTTCGAGTGCGATGTGGTTGAACCAGTGCCGGCGCTGCACCGGGTCGTCCGCGAACCGCTCGTGGAAGCGGACCAGTTCGGCGACGATCCCGGCGCGGCCGACGGCGGGCTCGGCCCCCGGTGAATGCTGGAACGTGCCGTCCTCGGTGAAGGTCGCGGCGTAGTCCTCGAACCGGCCGCCGTCCAGCGCCTGCATCTGGTGCGCGTAGAAGTGCTGGACCTGCGAGTAGAGCTCGGTGCGTACGGAGGTGACGGTCATCGGCAGTCCTTCGCGGAGGAGGGGCGGGATGCCCGCCCACCGTGCCCTCCCCGCCTCGAAGGGGGCTTGAGAACCCCGGCCGGGCGCCTCCAGCCGCCGTCCAGCCCGCCTCTAGCGCCGGTCGGCACGCTCACTGCCGCACGCAACCCACAGGCTGATCGGACGCAGTGGAGGCAGCATGACGAACGCAACACGGCCGGTGGCGCTGGTCACCGGGGCGACCAGCGGGATCGGCCTGGAGGTCGCGACCCGGCTCGCCCGGCTCGGCGCGAGCGTCTTCATCTGCGCCCGCCGGTCCGCCGAACTCGACACCACCGTCAAGGAGTTGCGCGAGCAGGGCCTCGACGTCGACGGCACCGTCTGCGACGTCGCCCGGCCCGAGCAGATCCACGCCTACGTCCGCGCCGCCGTCGACCGGTTCGGCCCGGTCGACATCCTGGTCAACAACGCCGGCCGCAGCGGCGGCGGCGCCACCGCCGAGATCCCGGACGAGCTGTGGATCGACGTCATCAACACCAACCTCAACAGCGTCTTCATGATGACCAAGACGGTGCTCAACACCGGCGGCATGCTCGCCAAGGAGCGTGGACGGATCATCAACATCGCGTCCACCGGCGGGAAGCAGGGCGTGGTGCACGCCGCTCCGTACTCGGCCTCCAAGCACGGCGTGGTCGGCTTCACCAAGGCGCTCGGGCTGGAGCTGGCCCGCACCGGGATCACCGTCAACGCCGTCTGCCCCGGCTTCGTCGAGACGCCGATGGCCGAGCGGGTGCGCGAGCACTACGGCGCCATCTGGCAGGTGGGCCCCCAGGAGGTGCACGAGCGGATCACCACCCGGGTGCCGCTCGGCCGGTACGTGGAGGTCCGCGAGGTCGCCGCGATGGTCGAGTACCTGGTGAGCGACGACGCGGCCGCCGTGACCGCGCAGGCGCTCAACGTCTGCGGCGGGCTGGGGAACTACTGATGGCCGCCGTCAAGGTGGCACTGGTCACCGGCTCCTCCTCCGGCATCGGCGAGGCGGTGGCCCGGCGCCTCGCCGATGCCGGGTACCGCGTGGTGGTCAACTCGGCCCGTTCGGTCGAGCAGGGCGAGAAGGTCGCCGCCGGCCTGCCGGACGCGCACTACGTCCGGGCCGACATCTCGGTCGAGGCCGAGGCCCAGCGGCTGGTCGCCGACGCCGTGGCGCACTACGGGCGGCTCGACCTGCTGGTGAACAACGCCGGGTTCACCCGGCCCGTCCCGCACGCCGACCTGGCCGGCGCGGACCCCGAGCTGTGGCGCGTCATCCTGGGCCTGAACGTGATCGGCACCTGGCAGACCACGGTCGCCGCGATGCCCCACCTGACGGACACCGGCGCCGGCGCGGTCGTCAACATCTCCTCCGTCGCCGGCAGCCGCCCGGCCGGCAGCTCGATCCCGTACGCGGTCAGCAAGGCCGCGATCGAGCACATGACGCGGCTGCTGGCGAACACCGTCGGCCCGCGGGTCCGGGTCAACGCGGTGGCGCCCGGGCTGATCGAGACCCCGTGGACCAGCGGGAAGGACTTCTTCGCGCCGATCGCGGCGAAGGTCCGGGAGAGCACGCCGCTGCGCCGGACGGGCCTGCCCGAGGACGTCGCCGAGGCCGTGCTGAACCTGGCCGAGGCCGCGTACACGACCGGCCAGGTGCTGCTCGTGGACGGCGGCGCCCACCTGATCTGAGGAGCAACCGTGCGACTGGCAGCAAACCTGGTCTACCAAGGAGCCGGCGAACTCGCCGCCTGCGCCGAGGGGTTGGGCTACGCGTCGGTACTGGCCCCGGAGGGCTACCGGTCCGACGCACCCAGCGTCCTGGGCCTGGTGGCCGGCCGGACCCACCGGGTCGGGCTGATCTCCGGGGTGATGCAGATCCCGGCCCGCCCGCCGGGCCTGGCCGCGCTCACCGCCGCGACCCTGGACGCGCTCAGCGACGGCCGGTTCCGGCTCGGGCTCGGAGTGTCCAACCCCGACGTGTCCGAGGGCTGGTACGGGGTGCCCTTCGACCATCCGCTGGAACGCACCCGCGAGTACGTGGAGATCGTGCGCCGGGCGCTGGCCGGCGGCCCGGTCACCTACCGGGGCGAGCACTTCCGGCTGCCCTCCGCGGGGCGCGACGGCGCTCCGCTGCACCTGCTGACCCAGCCCCTGCCGCCCCGGCTGCCGGTCTACCTGGCCGCCGTCGGCCCGCGGAACCTGCGACTGGCCGGGGAGATCGCGGACGGCTGGATCGGGGTGTTCACCTCACCGGAGGCGGTCGCCAAGGCCGTCGCCGAACTGCGCGCGGGCCGCGAGCGGGCGGGGGCCGACCTGGCCGGCTTCGACGTGCTGCCGAGCCTGCCCACCTCGGTGGCGGAGGACCTCCCGACCGCCGTCGACGCCCTGCGCGCCCACTACGTCTACCTGCTCGGCATCGGCGACCCGGCGCACAACTTCTACCTCGGGATGGCCCGCGAGATGGGCTTCGAGCACGAAGTGAAGCTGTTCCAGGAGCGGTTGGCGGCCGGGGACCGCACGGGCGCGGGCGCCGCGCTGCCGCTGGACTTCATCGACCGCACCTCGCTGTGCGGCCCGGTGCCCCGGCTCGCCGACCGGCTGCGGGCGTACGCGGAGGCGGGCGTCACCACGCTCGGCGTGATGGTGTCGGCCGCCGCGACCTCGCTCGACGGACGGCTGCGGATCCTGCGGGCCGCCGCCGAGGCGCTGGACCGCTCCGGGGCCGGCGACTGACCGGCCCGCCACCACCGACCCGACCCGAGACCGGAACGGCACCGAGACAGGGAGCACCGCGGTGACGAACACCCAGGACACCTCCGGCGAGGTGCTGCTCGCCGACGACTTCCGCTCGCCCCGGCCCGCCCCCGACGGCCTCCCGTCCGGGTGGCTGGCCCGCCCGGCAGGCGGCCTCCCCGCCGGGGACGGCCGCGCCCGGCTCACCCCCGGCGGGCTGGTCGTGGAGCCCACCGCCACCGACCCGGCCACCGGGCTGCCCGTCTTCGCCCGCCCGGCGGTGGCGCTGCCCGGCCCGGCCGACCACCTGCGCTGGGCGGCGTTCGCCGAGCACACGACCGAGGCCGGAGCGCCCGGCTTCACCCTGCGCGACGGCGAGGTGCTGACCGCCTGGCTGGACCTGTCCGCCGAGGTCCACGGCGGCGCACCCGGCACCTCGGCCAACATGATCTGCGTGGACTTCGCCTCCGGCCTGGTCCTGGACTTCCTGCTCACCAATGACCGGGTACTGGTCCTGTACGAGCGGCTCCCGCGCCCCGGCGCGGGGTCCTTCACGTACGAGGTCCCGGTCGCCACCCGGGTCCCGGGCCGCTTCCACCGCTGCGCCGTCACGGTCGACGGCGGGCGCGGCTCGGCGCGCTGGTGGCTGGACGGCACCGAGGTCTTCACCGTGCCTGACCTCGGCCGTCCGCTGCCCGCCCCGGCCCGTCCGCTCCGGTCCACGGACGGCCCGCTGGAGAGTCTCCGACCCGCCCAACTCGCCCTCGGCGTCGGCATGTTCGCCGACGAGCCGGTGGGCGGCCTGCGGCTGACCGTACAGCGCGCACAGGTCCACCGCCGCCCCGCCGAAGACTAGCCCGACCAGCTGCCCGCGAACGCGCCGGGGCCGGGGGAACCACCGTTCCCCCGGCCCCGGCCGTTTCCGCCACCGCGACCGCTACCGCTCCGCCAGCACCCGCTGCGCGTACGCACTCGCGGCCGGATCGAACCGCAGCACCAGGTGCCCCACCGCCACGTTGACGTCCCGCCAGGCCCGGGCGAACGGGCTGCCCTCGACCTGTCCGGAGGTGCCGGCCGCCCGGAACAGCCGGTCGGCGGCGGCCAGCAGCAGCTCCGCGGCCACCGCGCAGTCCCGCCCGCCGCGCACGGCGTGCAGCGCGCTCACCGGCCTCTCGTCGGCGACCCGCGCGGTGCGCTCCAGCAGCAGCTGCGCGGCGTCGATCTCCGCCGCCGACCGGGCCAGCACCTGGTGGCGGGTGGCGTTGTCGGCGAGCGCCGGGTCCCCGCCGCCGGTGCCCGCGATCTTCGGCGCGACCCAGTCGGCCCAGCCGGACAGCAGCGCGCGGGTCGCGCCGAGCACCGGGGCGGCGAAGGACAGCCCGTTGACCGCCTTGAGCGGCACCCGGGTGCAGCCGTCGACGCTCCCGGGGCACTCGCCGTCGAGCACCGCCGCGCGGGTGCACACCCGCCGGTCCGGCACGAACACGTCGTCCACCGTCAGCGTGTTGCTGCCGGTGCCGCGCATGCCGACCGTGAACCAGGTGTCCTGCACCCGGAACTCCCCGCGCCGCACGGCGAAGTAGCGGGCCACCGGCTCTCCGTCCTCCCCCGGAGTCCGGGCGCAGACCAGCGCCCAGTCGGCGAACTCGACGGCGCTCACGAAGGACCACGTTCCGGTCAACCGCCAGCCGCCGGGCGCTCGTTCGGCGCGGCCCAGCGGCATCAGCGCGCCGACCAGCATCGGGTCCGGGCCGTCCGCCCAGATCTCCTGCTGCCCGGCGATCGGCAGGTGCGCGGCCATCCGGGGCACGGTGGCGGTCAGCGCCGCGACCCAGGCGGCGGAGGTGCAGCCCTCCCCGACGGTCGCCACCGCCGCCAGCAGGTCGGCGAAGCCGCCGGCCTCGCCGCCCCAGCGCTCGGGCACGAAGTGCCGGGCGAACCCGGCCGCGACCACGCCCTGCACCACGTCGGGGTGGAGCCGCCGCTGCTGGTCCGCGTCGGCCGCGTGTTTGGCGGCGACCGGCGCGAGGCCCAGCGCGCCGTCGGGGAGCGGCACTCGGGTGTCGGCCATCTCAGGCTCCTTCCGGGGTGGCGAACGATGCCGGCGCGGCGGACGATGCCGGCGCGGCCGACCGGGCTTCCACGGCCGCGATCACCAGTCCGCCGAGCAGGCTGACGTTCTTGAAGAACTCGTTGCGCTGGGCCCGGCGCCGTACCGGGTCCGGCTGACGCCAGAACCCGTGCACCGCGACCGTGGTCGGCACCAGGCAGGCGACCAGCAGCCCACCGCCGACCACGGGCGCGAGCCCGGTGCCGAGGGCCAGTCCGCCCGCGATCATGCCCGCCGCGGTCGCCCGGGTGGCGGCCTCGGGGTACGGCACCCCGCGCTGCCGGGCGAGTTCGGGCAGCGGGCCGGGCGCGCGGAGCACGCCGTAGCCGCCGACGATGAAGCTGGTCGCCAGCAGCGGCCGGGACAGTCGGCTGATGAGCCGGGGTAGGTGTGCCATAGGTCGCCCTTCTCGCGCCCGTCGATCGTGCTCGTCACGGCGCTCGTCGATCGCCTCACTGTTGCGCGTCAGGCTCCGGCAGCCGTCTCGAACCCCGCTGGAGGGCGGGTGGACGCCGTGCCCGTACGGCGGTTCCGGCACAGGTGGGCCGGGCCGCGGGGGGCCGCCGGGTTCAAGCCGGATTCGAGCCGCCCCGACCATGCTGGCCCCAGCCGCGGGGCACGCCCGTGCCGTCCGCGGCCGTCACGACGGGCTAGCGAAGGAGTGGACGTGGCAGCGGACGACAAGTGGGTTCTGGTGCTGGGCGCGACCGGACGCCAGGGCGGCAGCGCCGCCCGGCACCTGCTGGACCGGGGCTGGGGGGTGCACGCCCTCGTCCGGGACCCGGACAAGCCGGCCGCCCGCGAACTGGCCGCCAAGGGCGCCGTGTTGGTGCGGGGCGAGTTCGACGACCGGGACGCGGTCCGGGCCGCGCTGGAGGGCGCGCACGGCCTGTTCACCGTCTTCACCCCGACCCACGGCAACGGCCTGGACGGCGAGGAACGGCACGCGAAGCTGTTCGCCGAGGAGGCCACCCGGGCCGGCATCGCCCACCTGGTGCACAGCTCGGTCGGCGGGGTCGAGAAGCCCGGCGGGGTCGGCTGGCGGGAGACCAAGCTCCGCGCGGAGCAGGCGATCCGCGCCGCGGAGGTGCCCACGACCTTCCTGCGACCGGTCTACTTCATGGAGAACTTCCTGGACCTGCCGCCGGAGCCGGAGGCCGACGGCACGCTGGTGTTCCGCCGCGGGCTCTACCCGGAGACCAGGCTCCAGGTGCTCGCCTCCCAGGACATCGGCTACTTCGTGGCCGACGCCTTCGAGGACCCGGCGGCCTTCGTCGGCCGGAACCTGGAGATCGCCGGCGAGGCCCTGACCGGCCCGCAGATCGCGGCCGCCTTCGCCGCCCACACCGGCCGGCCGGCCCGCTACGAGGCCATCCCGCTGGAGGTGCTGGCCGAGAAGGACGTCTGGATGGCCAAGACCTTCGAGTGGTTCAACGAGATCGGCTACAAGGCGGACATCCCCGCGCTGCGCGCCGCCCACCCGGGTCTGCTGACCTTCGCCGAGCTCCTGCGCCGCAGCGGCTGGGCGCCGCAGGACAGCTAGGCCCGCGCGGAGATGAGCGCCCTGACACCCGGCGCCGCGACGACGGCGCCCCGACGCGCGAACCTGCCGACCCTCACCGGCATGCGGTTCCTCGCCTCCGGGATGGTCTTCTTCTCGCACGCCTTCTTCCGCTTCCTGCCGAGCAGTTGGACCTCGGGCACCGGAGCGGGCTTCTGGTGGAGCGCCGCCGGGTCGACGGGCGTGTCGTTCTTCTTCGTGCTCAGCGGCTTCGTGCTCACCTGGTCGGCCCGGCCGGGTGAGCCCGCCCGGGCCTTCTGGCGCCGACGGCTCTGCAAGATCTACCCCAACCACCTGGTGACCGCGGTGGCGGCGGTCGCTCTGATGCTGGTCTGCGGGGAGACCTTCACCGCCGGCCAGCTGGTGCCGAACCTGCTGCTGGTGCAGTCCTGGATCCCGCGCTTCGACGTGCTCACCGGGATCAACCAGGTCAGCTGGTCGCTGTGCTGCGAGGCGCTGTTCTACCTGTCGTTCCCCCTGCTGCTGCCGCTGGTCGGCCGGATCCGGGCCGGGCGGCTGTGGTGGTGGGCGGGCGGCGCGGCGCTGGCGGTGTGGTGCGTGCCGGCCGTCTCGGCACTGCTGCTGTCGGGCGGCCCGCACATCTCGCCGCGGATGGACTACTCGGTCACCCAGCTGTGGTTCGTGTACTTCTTCCCGGTGATGCGGGTCTTCGAGTTCGTCCTGGGCATGCTGCTGGCCCGGATCGTGCTCGCCGGACGGTGGCCCCGGATCGGCCTGCTGCCCGCCGCGATGCTGTTCCTGGCCGGGTACGCCGGGGCGCTCTACGCCCCCGGGCAGTTCGGCACCGCCGCGCTGACCGTCGTCCCGCTGGCGCTGCTCATCCCGGCCGGCGCGGCCGCCGACCTGGCGGGCCGTCGGTCCTTCCTGAGCAGCCGGGTGGCGGTGTGGCTCGGCGAGGTGTCGTTCGCGCTCTACATGGTCCACCAACTGGTGATCACGTACGGCGCCAAGGCGCTCGGGATCGGGATGAAGCTGTCGACGGTGGAGGCGGCGGCGCTGAGCCTGCCGTTCCTGGCGGCCAGTCTGCTGGCCGCCTGGCTGCTGTACACGGTGGTCGAGCAGCCGATGATGCGCCGCTGGTCCCGGGCCCGGAGGCCCGGGACCGCGGCCCCCCGTCCGGCGCGCCAGGAGACGGCGGGGGCCCCTTCCCCGGAGCGTGCCTGACGGTGGTTCAGGCCGGCTCGCCCTCGTCCACGAGTGCTCGGGACGAGGGTTCGCCGGGCGGCTGGTCCTGCCGGTGGCGGCGCTCGACGGCCGCCATCAGCAGGGTCGGCAGCACGGCCAGCACCGCCGCGCCGAAGACCCACCAGAAGGTGTCGCCGAAGGCACTCGCCTGCGCGGCCGGCTGGGTCTCACCGGAGAGGTGCTGCTGCAGCACGACCACGAACACCGCGGTGCCCACCGAGCCGCCGATCCGCTGCATCACGTTGAGCTGCGGGGTGGCGTCGTTGATCTTGGCCGGGTCGATGGCGCGGAAGGCCGCGGTCATCGCGGGCATCACGGACAGTCCAATGCCGAGGCCGCGGACCACCATCGCCACTCCGAGCAGCCAGTACGACGTGCCGTCGGAGATCAGCACGAAGGGCAGGGTCGCCACCACGCTGACCGCCGCGCCGATCACGCAGGTGACACTGCCGATCTTCTCGAACAGCCGACTGGACATGCCCATCGCGACCGCCGCGCCGAGGCCCTGCGGCGCGAGCAGCAGGCCGGTGTGCGAGGCGTCCTCGTGCTTGACCACCTGGTAGAAGAGCGGCATCAGGATCATGCCGCCGTAGGTGGCCGCACCGAACACGAAGGTGACGAACGAGGCCGAGCTGAACAACTGGCTGCGGTAGAGCCGCATGTCCAGCAGCGGGTGCGGCACCCGCAGCGAGCGCAGCACGAACCCACCGGTGAGCGCCAGGCCGACCAGCAGCGGGACCAGGACCTTGGCCGAGGTCAGGCCCGCGCTCCCGGCTTCGGACAGGCCGTAGGTGATCCCGACCATGCCGAGGCCGACCAGGAGCAGACCGGGCAGGTCGAGCGGCCCCGCCTCCTCCCCCGCCGGGTCCGGCGGGAGCAGCCGGGCGGCCAGGAACAGCCCGACCGCTCCGAGCGGCGCGTTGATCAGGAAGATCCACTGCCAGCCCGCGTGGTCGACCAGCAGGCCGCCGATGGTGGGCCCGACGACCGGGGTCAGCACCATCGGGATGCCGACCGCGCCCATGACCCGGGCCAGGCCCGCCTGGCCGGCGGTGCGCACCAGGATCATCTGGCCGGCGGGGATCATCATGCCGCCGCCGATGCCCTGGACGGCCCGGGCGGCGATCAGCGCGCCGACGTTGTCGACCAGGCCGCAGACGATCGAGGCCAGTGTGAAGAGCAGCAGCGAGGCGATGTACAGGCGCCGGGCTCCCACCCGGCGGGCGGCCCAGCCGGTCACCGGCAGGACGGCGGCCTGGGCCAGCAGGTAGGCGGTGACCACCCACTGGACGGCGTCGAGGGACGCGTCCAGTTCGGTCGTGAGGGACTTGAGGGCGACGTTGACGATCGTGGCGTCGAGGAAGGCCAGGACGGCGCCGACCAGCACGACGACGACTACCCGCTTGGTCTCCGGGGTCAGTCCCGGATTCTCCACCACGGGCGCTGAGGCGTTCTTGGATGCTTTCACGGCAGCAGTCTCAACCAGCGGTTCGCTTCTGTCAACCAACTGGATGACTATCTCGTCTATCCAGATGATGCAGTCACACATAGGGGTGATGTCGGTGTAGACTGCCGCCATGACCGAGCCATCGACCGACGTGGAGAGCAAGCGGCGACATCCCCGACGGTCCCCCACCCCCGAGGAGCGGCAGCGGGACGCCGACCGCTCCCGACAGGCCCTGCTGAGCGCCGCGCTCGACGAGTTCGCCACGAAGGGCTTCGCCGGTGCCCGCGTCCAGGACATCGCGACCAACGCGGGCGTCAACAAGCAGCTGATCAACTACTACTTCGGGGGGAAGGAGGGGCTCTACCGCGAGCTGCAGCGCAGCTGGACGGAGAGCGAGGCGGTCTTCGCCGATCCCGACCTGCCCCTGGAGGAGGTCGCCGCCCGCTACCTCCACGCGGGGCTCGAAGACCCGAGGCCGGCCCGGCTGATGGTCTGGCGCGGCCTGACCGGCGACGGCTCGGCCGCCGACGAGGTCCACGACGACGCCACCCTCGCCCAGGACCTGGCCAACCTGCGCCAGGCCCAGGCCCGCGGCGAGATCGCCGCCGAGCTCGACCCGGGGTTCGTCCGACTCGCCGTCATGGGCATGATCCTGGCCCCCGTGATGCTGCCGCAGACCGCCCGGGAGGTCAGCGGCCTCGCCCCGGACGACCCGGAGTTCGAGCGCTACTACGGCGAGCAGCTGCGCCGGCTGATCCGCCGCCTCGGCGACCAGGCGCAAGCCGGCGCCGGACGCACCGCAACCACCCGGTCCACCACCGAAACCGACGATCGGACGCCGTGATGACGACCAATCCGTTCAGCGAGATCGAACTGCGCTACCTGGCCTCGCAGGGACACGGCCGACTGGCCACCGTCGGACCCTCCGGCGAACCGCAGAACCGGCCGGTCAGCTTCTCCGTCGACCCGGCCACCGGCATCATCGACATCGGCGGCCCGAAGCTCGCCGCCAGCCGGAAGTTCCGCAACGTGGCGGCCAACCCGCTGGTCTCCTTCGTCGTGGACGACTACGCGCCGGAGGGCAGCACCACCTCCCCCTTCCGCGGCCGGGGCATCGAGATCCGCGGCCGCGCCGAGACCCGGTACGACGAGACGCCGCCGAACCCGTACTTCAGCGGCGAGCTGATCCGCATCCACCCCGTCCGGGTGATCGCCTGGAACCTCGACCCGGCCGCCCCCGGGGTCGACGCCCGCAACGTGCCGTCGGCCCCCCGGTAGCACGCACCGGGGGGCCGACGGCGCCTACCGCGTCACCACGTCTCGCGGGTCAGCTCCGCGAAGCGGGCCAGCCGGGCGATCTCCGCCTGGACGCCGCCCGCGCCCCGGCGGTTCGACAGCGTGACGTGGGTGGCCCCGGCGCCGCGCCAGTCGGCGAGGCGCGGAGCCCACTCCTGCTCGGGGACGAGCTGGAGCGGGATGCGCGCCTCGATCCCGAAGGCGTCCACGTCACGGCCGTACCCGGCGACCAGCTCGCGCAGCCGCTGCACGACCTTCACCCCGGCGCCGGTGTCCCGCATCAGCGGGCCGAACATCCGGAACCCGTCCGCCAGTCGGGCCATCCGGTCCAGCACCGCCGGCTGCGGCACCCCGCCGTCGGCGAAGGAGCCGCCGCCCATCCACACCGGCAGCGGCCGCTGCGGCCGCGGGTTGAGGGCGACCTCGTGCAACTCCAGGTACTCGCCCCGGTGGTTGACGAACGGCTCCTCCCAGAGCCGCCGCATGACCTCGACCTGCTCCTCGATCAGCCGGCCGCGGACCGCCGGGTCCACGCCCAGCGCCCGCACCTCGTCCCGGTTCCACCCCACGCTCACCGACAGCCGCAACCGCCCGCCGCTCAGCAAGTCGACCTCCGCCGCCTGCTTGGCGGCGAGCGCGACCGGCCGCTGCGGGAGCAGCACCGAGGCCGTCAGCTCCACCCGGGAGGTGATCGCCGCCAGGTAGGCGGCCTGGACGAAGGACTCGTGCCACGGCGCGCACGGCGAGATCTCCGAGGGCCAGTCGTCCGTCCGGGCCGAGATGACGTGCTCGCCGAACCCGAGGTGGTCGTACCCGAGGTCCTCGAACGCCTGGACGTAGTCCCGGAGTTCGACCGGATCGTCGAAGTACGGCAGGTCCCCGCCGACCCTCAGCCGCCGCTCCGTACCCGGACTGCGGACGACGGCCGACCGCACCCTCTGCTGCTGAACACCGGTCACCGACAACGACCTCCTTCTGCGGGGCCTGGCCACGACGTGCACGGCCAAGGTTCCCTCGGCATCACTTGACGATCACTCAAACTCTGCTGGAGTCACGGTACTTGGCCCGAGCCACTGGAAAACAGTCCAGCGGAAGTCGAGCGGCACCTGGGACAAACGGGCCAACGGCACCGGGCCGCACCGCGAGAGAGGAACCACAGGATGAGCGAGCTCGATCTGAACCCCACGGACACCGGCCGGCCCCGCCTCCCGCAGGGCGTCGGCCTGACCGCCCTCGGCGTGGCGGTCGCCCGCGCGCAGGAGAGCCTCCGCGACGACCGGCTCTTCGACGACCCCTACGCCCGGACCTTCGTGGAGGCCGTCGACGCCGAATCGGTCGGCAGCATGCGCGCCTTCGGCAGCTACATCGCCCTGCGCACCGCGCTGTTCGACGACTACCTGCTGGCCGCGGCCCGGGCCGGCCGCACCCAGGTGGTCGTGCTCGCGGCCGGCCTCGACACCCGGGCACTGCGGCTGGACTGGCCCGCCGGGACGACGGTGTTCGAGCTCGACCTCCCCGAGGTGCTGGAGTTCAAGGAGGCGGTGCTCGGCGAGGTCGCCGCGCCGGCCGGCAGCACCCGCACCGTCGTCCCGGCCGACCTGCGCGAGGACTGGGCGGCGGCCCTCACCGCCGCCGGGTTCCACCCCGAGGCCCCGACCGCCTGGCTCGCCGAGGGCCTGCTGCCCTACCTGACCCAGGCCGACAACGACCTGCTGCTCGAACGGGTCGGCGCGCTGTCGGCACCGACCAGCCGCCTGGCCGTCGAACACGTCAACCCCACCACCACGTACAAGGGCGACGTCAGCGGCTTCCAGCGGATGCAGTCCTCGATCGGCGCCCAGTGGCGCTCGACCCAGGCCGACCCGCCCGGCTGGCTGGCCGGGCACGGCTGGCGGACCCTGGACGCGCCGACGATGGACGAACTCCACCTGCGCTACGGGCGCGGCGACTCGCTCAGCGAGCGCACCGGCAAGGGCGCCGGCGGCCTGGTCATATCCGAGCGGGAGGCCTGACCGATGGCGGCCACCCTGACGGCCTCGGTGACGCTCTCCCTCAGCTGCCAGATCTACACCGAACCCGACCGGGACACCCACACCATCCCGTACACCCTCGGCTTCGACGTCACCGCCCCGGCGGCGGTACCCGCAGGCGCGCCCTTCGAGGTCACCGTACGGCCCCAGCCCCTGCTGTTCAGCCCCAAGTTCAGCAGCCGCGTCTGGAACCTGCGGATCGCCTTCCGGCCGCCGGCCGGCGCCCTGGCCGCCCGGCACCGGCTGCTCGCCGACGGCGCGACCGTACCGGCCGAGGCCCTCACCGACGGGGAGCAGCTGACCCTCCACGCCCCCGGGCCGCTCGTCCCGGGCGAGCCGTTCACCCTCCCCGGGGTGCGCTGGACGGCGACCGCCGGCCCCGGCGGCGCGGTCGAGTTCGCCCTGGGCGGCACCGGCTTCGACGCACCGGGCTGGAGCTACCACTGGGAGCAGGCCGTCAAGGGCATGAGCGGCGTCGTCACCGGTCACCCCGACCGGTCGGCCGTGCTCGCCCGGGTCCTGATCGACTGAGCAGCGGCCGGGCGACGCGGAACGGGAGGGCGGTCGTCCGCCCTCCCGTTCGGCTGTACCCACCGGACCTCAGGAACTCGCCACCCGCCGCGTCGCGTGCGAGAGCGTGGTGAGGCTGTTGCGGCCGAGCGCCTCCCGGACGTACTCCCGGGCGTCGGCCACCGTGCTGCCGGCCCCGAGGACCCGCTCCACGGCGCCCGGGTCCACCGCCACCGTGTGCCGTGCCGTGGCCACCGCCCCGTCCGGCCCGGTGCCGAAGGTCCACAGCCCACTGTGGCCGAACAGCAGTGCCGGGGGCAGGAGTTGCTTGTACGCGATCCACTCGGGCGCGCGGCACACCCGCACCGAGCGGGTGGTGTGCGCCGAGCCGTCCGAGGTCACCGTGTCCATCTCCAGCTCCTGGACGCCCGGCGCCGGTTCGGCCAGCACCACGCGCGCCACGTGCGGCAGCCGCTCCGCCCACTGGTCGGCCCGGTCCACGAAGCGGTAGGCCGCCTCCGCCCCGCCGCTGAGCGGCAGGGTGTCGACGAAGGAGAACACCAGGTCGCGCAGCGCGTGCCCGGTCTCGGTGACCCGGGCCAGCGCCGCCAGCTCCGCGGCGCTGTTGCGGTCCAGCGCCTCGGTGATCCAGGCGACGGTCTCGGCGTCCTCCTCGACGGCGGTGAAGTGGTGCCGCAGCACCACCTCCGTCCGGCCGCCGCCAAGGTCGCGGAACAGCCACTCGCCGCCCATCGAAGCGATCGGCGCCCGGCTCCGCTCCTGCTCGAAGGTGATCGAGCGACGGTCCGGGTCGAGCGTGCGCCGCGAAACCCAGCTGCTCACCGCGCCGTTGACCAGCGCCCACAACTCGAACCGCTCGAAGCCCGGGCCGCGCTCCAGGTGGTGCACGTGGACGCTCGGTCCGAAGACGGCGGGCCACAGCGTGACGTCTCCGGCCAGGTCGTAGAGCGTCTCGGGCGCGGCGTGGACGACCCGGGTGTGCTCGGTGCGCAGCAGCCGCCGCTCCGCGCTCACCGGACGGCCGACGGGGCCGCGTTGACCAGGGCGATCAGGTCCCGCGGGGTGCCGACGTCGCCGATCCGGTCCTCCGGCAGCTCGACGCCGTACTCGCGCTCGATCCGGGCCGCGCTCTCCATCAGCGCGAGCGAGTCGTAGCCGAGATCCGCGAACGAGGTGTCGAGGATGTCGCCGCTCAGGTCGATGCCGTCCTGCGCGCCCGCGCAGGCGACCAGGATCCGGCGGACGTCGTCGATGTCCAGCTCTGCCATGGTTGGTCTCCTCTGTCGTCTTCAGTCGTTCAGTCGTCTCAGTCGTTCAGTCGTCCTGGGCCGTCAGCCCGCGGCGGCGGTCGCCACCACGGCGGAGTTGAAGCCCCAGCGCCCGCGTGCCAGCACCAGCGCGGCCCGGACCTCCGCGGCGCGGGGCTCGCCGGTGACCAGGTCGATGCCGTACTCCTCGGGCACCCGGCCGGAGTTGGCGGTCGCCGGGATCACCCCGTGGCGGATCGACAGCAGCGCGGCGACCAGGTCGGCCGGCCCGCCGCCCGCGGCCATCCGCCCGGTGAGCGCCTTGGGCGCCGTCACCGGCACCCCGCGCGGACCGAACAGGCCGCTGATCGCAGCCGCCTCGGCCCGGTCCAGCTCCGGCACCCCGGCCGCGTCCGCGAAGACCACGTCGATGTCGGCGGGCGTCAGACCGGCCTCGGCCAAGGCGAGTTCGGCGGCCCGCCGCAGCCCCGGGGGGCGGCCTGAGCCCGGCCGGGGATCGAAGGTCGAGGCGTAGCCGACGATCTCGCCGTAGACCTGCTGCGCGCCGCGCCGCCGGGCGGACTCGGCGTCCTCGACCACCAGCAGGGCCCCGCCCTCGCCGGGCACGTGCCCGCTTGCGGCGGCGTCGAACGGCAGGTAGGCGGCGTCCGGGTCGTCCGCCGTGGTGACCCGGCCGGTGGCGAACTGCGAGAGCCAGCCCCACGGGTCGAAGGCGGAGTCCACGCCCCCGCTGAGCACCAGCGGGGTGCCCCGGCGCACCGTGCGGCGGGCGTGGCCGACCGCGTCCAGTCCGCCCGCCTGCTCGGCGACCAGGGCGGCGCTCGGGCCGCGCATGGCGTGCCGGATCGAGATCTGCCCGGTGTTGACCGCGTAGAACCAGGCGAAGGACTCGTAGACGCTGACGAACTGCGGTCCCTGGTGCCAGAGTTTGCGGAACTCCCGGTGGGTGAACTCGAACCCGCCCTGCCCGGTGGACGTCACCACGCCCATGTCGTAGTCGGCCAGGGTGCCCGGCTCGATCCCGGCGTCGGCCAGCGCCCAGTCGGCGGCCACCAGCGCGTACCGGGTCGACACGTCGGTCTGCGGCAGCAGCCGGCTGGGCAGGTGCTCCTCGGCCGCGAAGTCCAGGATCTGCCCGGCCAGCCGGGCCGGGTAGCGCGAGACGTCGAACCGGGTCAACTCGCCGATGCCGCTGCGGCCGGTCAGCACGGACTTCCAGTACTCCTCCGTACCCAGGCCGTTGGGCGCCACCACCGACATCCCGGTGACCACCGCCCGGGCGCTCATCGGCCCGCCCGTTCCGGCCGGTGCAGCACCATGGCGCTCTGGAAGCCGCCGAAGCCGCTGCCGACCGACAGCACCGCGTCCACCCGCCGGGACCGGGCCGTCAGCGGCACGTAGTCCAGGTCGCACTCCGGGTCGGGCGTGTGCAGGTTGGCCGTCGGCGGGACGACGTTGTGCTCGATGGCCAGGGCGCTGGCCGCGATCTCGATGGAGCCGATCGCGCCCAGCGAGTGGCCGATCATCGACTTGATCGAGCTGACCGGCACGTCGTAGGCGTGCGCGCCGAGGCTGCGCTTGATCGCGGCGGTCTCGTGGCGGTCGTTCTGCTTGGTGCCCGAGCCGTGCGCGTTGACGTAGTCGACGGCGGTGGGGTCCAGCCGGCTCTCGTCGAGCGCCACCCGGACAGCCTCGGCCATCTCCCGGCCGTCCGTCTTGAGGCCGGTCATGTGGTAGGCGTTGCAGCGGGTCGCGAAGCCGCCGATCTCGGCGTAGACGTGCGCGCCGCGCCTGCGGGCGGCCTCGTACTCCTCCAGGACGAACATCGCCGCGCCCTCGGCGAGGACGAAGCCGTTGCGCGAGCCGTCGAACGGCCGGGAGGCGTGCGCGGGGTCGTCGTTGCGGGGGGTGGTGGCCTTGATCGCGTCGAAGCTGGCGACCACGATCGGGGAGATCGGGGTGTCGGCCGCCCCCGCGACGACCGTGTCCACCGTGCCCTCGCGGATCAGCTGGACGCCGTAGCCGACCGCGTCCAGGCCCGAGGTGCAGCCGTCGGAGGTCATCACGACCGGGCCCTCCGCACCGGCCACCCACGCCACCTCGGCGGGCATCACGCCGGGGCTGAGGTAGTCCGCCATGTGCGGCGACAGGTAGCCCGGGTCCATCGTCCAGTCCCGGCCCCGGTCGGACAGCACCAGGTACTCGGCCTCCAGGCTGGTCGCGGAGGCGACCGCGCTGCCCAGGCTGACACCGATCCGGTGCGGGTCGAGCGCGTCGGTCTCCAGGCCGCTGTCGGCCAGCGCGTCCCGGGTGCAGGCGACGGCGAACTGGGTGGCCCGGTCCATCCGCCGGATCTCCCGGAGGCTGAACCCTTCGGCCTCGGCGTCGAAGTCCACCTCTCCGGCGATCTGCGAGCGGAACGGCGAGGCGTCGAAGAACGAGATGGTCCGGGTGGCGGTGCGCCCCTCGGTCAGCAGGTTCCAGAACGCCTTCGTGCCGGGGCCGCCCGGGGCGCGCACCCCGATTCCGGTGATCACTACACGCCGGGTCATCGGCGTCCTCCGTCCTTGCGTCGCGTCACAGTCCGTTCCTCTCAACCGTGTCCGGTGCGGACCCAGGCCTCCGGGGCAGCTCTCCGAAGGCCATCAGCAGGCTGGATCGGCGGGCTTGAGCCCTGCTCGACTGCGGAAGGAGCGCGAACGAGCCGCACCCCGCCGGGCCGCGGAACCGGCGCCCTGGACGCCCTGCCCCCCGAGGCACTGAGCCTGGCCATGACCGTCGACCCGGCCGTGCTCCCGCGCCGGGCGATGGCGGAATTCCTCTACGGTGTCGAGGAGTTGATCCTCGCCGAGGGCCTCGACCCGCGGCCCGGCGGCCCGCCCCGGCGATTGAACCTGACACCAGTGTCAGGTTCTACGGTACCGACATGACCACCACCACCGAATCACTGCTCAGCCCGTACCGCCTCGGCGGGTTCGACCTGCCCAACCGCGTCGTGATGGCCCCGATGACGCGCTACCGGGCGGCCGAGGACGGTACGCCGCTGCCCCTCGTCGCCGAGTACTACGCCCAGCGCGCGAGCGCCGGACTGATCGTCACCGAGGGCATCTGGCCCAGCCGGGAGGGCCAGTCCGGCTGGCGCCTGCCCGGTCTGGAGACGCCCGCCCACGTGGCCGGCTGGCGCGCCGTCACCGAGGCGGTGCACGCGGCGGGCGGGCGGATCGTCGCCCAGCTGATGCACGGCGGCCGCCAGGGCCACCCGCTGAACCGGCTGCTCGGCGACGTCCCGGCCGGCCCCTCCGCCGTTCCGGCCCCGGGCCCGGTGCACGTCCGGGACGGCGGCAAGGCCGAGGCCGTCACCCCGCGCGAGATGACCCGCGCCGAGATCCGGCGGACCGTCGCCGACCACGTCGCCGCCGCCCACAACGCGCTGGCGGCCGGCTTCGACGCGGTGGAGCTGCACGGCGCCAACTCCTACCTGATCCACCAGTTCCTCGCCGACAACACCAACCTGCGCACCGACGAGTACGGCCCCGGCACCCTGGAGAACCGGCTCCGCTTCCCGATCGAGCTGGTCACCGCCGTCGCCGCGGCCATCGGCCCGCACCGCCTCGGCCTGCGGCTCTCCCCCGGCAACCCGCAGTTCGGCATGCACGAGGCCGACCCGGCACCGGTCTACCGGGCGCTGCTGGCCGAACTCGACGGTCTCGGCCTGGCCTACCTCCACCTCACCGACAACGACGACTACCCGGCCCTGGCCGACCTGCGCCCCCGCTGGTCCGGCCCGCTGATCGCCAACGTCGGCGAGAACCGCGACGCCACCGACCGCGCGCGCGGCGAGGCGGTGCTCGCCGCCGGACTCGCCGACCTGGTCTCCTACGGCCGCGCCTTCATCGCCAATCCGGACCTGCCGGAACGATTCGCCGCCGGCGCCCCGCTCACCCCCGTCGACGAGACCCACCTCTACGGCCAGGAGGCCACCGGCTACACCGACTACCCGACGCTCACCGACCACCCCCAGGTCCCGCTCCGCGTCTGACCGGAACCGCGTCTGACCAAAACCGATTGACACCCGGCCATAGCCTGGAGTCCATGCGGATCCTCGTACTCGGCGGTACCTCCTTCGTCGGTCGCGCGATCGCCGCCGACGCCCTGCACAGCGGCGCCGAGGTCACCCTCTTCAACCGCGGCAGGACCAACCCCGGCCTCTTCCCCGAGGCCCGCCACCTCCTCGGCGACCGGGACGCCGGCGACTACACCGCCCTGCGCGAGGGCGAGTGGGACGCCGTGGTGGACGTCAGCGGCTTCCGCCCCCACCAGGTCGGCCAGGCGATGGCCGCCCTCGGCGACCGGGTCGGCCGCTACCTCTTCGTCTCCAGCCACGCGGTCTACCAGCGGGACGGACTCGCCCCCTTCTCGGACGAGTCCGCCCCGCTCCGCGAGCCGCTGCGCGAGGCCGAGGAGCTGACCGAGGCGACGTACGGCCGCCTCAAGGTCGCCTGCGAGCAGGACGTCACCGCCCGCTACGGCGACCGGGCGACGATCGTGCGCCCGGGCAAGGTCGCCGGTCCGTACGACGAGAACCGCGGGCTGACCTACTGGGCGCGCCGGGCGGCGCGCGGCGGCCGGATCGCGCTGCCCGCACGCCCCGAACAGCCCGTCCAGGTGGTCGACTCGCGCGACCTGGCCAAGCTGGTGCTCCGGCTGCTCCAGGACGAGCGGCCGGGCGCCTTCCACGCCGTCGGCCCGGCCGAACCGACCACCCTGGGCGGGCTGATCACCACCTGCGCCGAGGTCGCGGGCACCGAGATCGAGATCGTCCCCGTCCCCCCGGAGACCGCCCCGCCGCCGTTCTTCCCGCTGGTACGGGCCGAACGGCTCTGGCCCGGCCAGCAGCGCAACCCGGCCCGGGCCCGCGCGGCCGGGCTGCCCGCCACCCCGCTCGCGGTCACCGCCGCCGACGTCCTCGCCTGGGACCGCGGCCGCGGCGAGCCCCCGCTCGGCCACGGCTTCACCGCCGAGCAGGAGGCCCGCGTCCTGGCCGAGGCGGACGCCCGATGACCACGAACCCGAGCACCGGTCCGAGCACCGGTCCAAGCGCCGCCCCGAACACCACATCGGCCGCAGGCCTGCGCATCACCGCGATGCGCCCCGAGCACGCCGACGCCGTCCTGGCGATCTTCCAGGCGGGCATCGACGTCGGAAACGCCACCTTCGAGACCACCGCCCCCACCTGGGACGCCTTCGACGCCGCCAAGCTCCCCGAACACCGCGTGGTCGCCCTCGACGCCGACACCCCGGGCGGCGACCGCGTCCTCGGCTGGGCCGCCGTCTCGCGGGTCTCCTCCCGCCGCGCCTACGCCGGTGTGGTCGAGCACTCCGTCTACGTCGACCCGGCTGCCCAGGGCCGGGGCGTCGGGCGGGCCCTGCTGGACGCGCTGCTCGCCTCCACCGATGCCGCCGGGATCTGGACCGTGCAGTCCGGCATCTTCCCGGAGAACACCGCCAGCCTCGCCCTCCACCGGCGCGCGGGCTTCCGGATGGTCGGCACCCGCGAGCGGATCGGCCGACTGCACGGCCGCTGGCGCGACGTGGTCATGGTCGAACGTCGCAGCCCCGCGGTGGACTGACGGCGGCTCCCCCTCCTGACGGATTGTCAGTCCCACCCGCTATGGTCGGGCCCGAACAATCGGACCACACCGGTACGAATCCGCACCGGCACGCCCGGCCGCACGCCCGACTGCACACCCGACCACGACCGACCACACCCGGCACCGCACGCCACCACGTGCGCCGCACCACCACCAGGGGGGACCATGACCACTCCGGGCACCAGCCCGCTCACCACCGCCGATCTCGTGGACGGCTGGCGCCGGGTCGGCGTCCGCCCGGACATGGCGCTGATCGTGCACTCCTCGCTCTCCACCCTCGGCCGGGTCCAGGGCGGGGCGGAGGCCGTGGTCGCCAGCCTGCGCGAAGCCGTCGGGCCGGGCGGCACCGTCGTGGTGCCCGCCTTCACCACCGGCACGGTGTGCGACCCGGCGCCGGACCACACCGGCCTGCCCACCCCCGAGATCGCCGAGCTCCGGGACGCCGTACCGCTGTTCCACCCCGAGCTGCCCTCCCGCATGGGGGCGATCGCCGAGGCGCTGCGCGCCCTTCCGGAGAGCCTCCGCAGCACCCACCCACAGGCCTCGGTCGCCGCCGTCGGCGCGCACGCCCGGGAGGTGACCGCCCGCCGCTCGTTCGGCTTCGCCGTCGGCCGGGAGTCGCCGTTCGGCGCGCTGCACGACCTCGGCGGGTACGTGCTGCTGGTCGGGGTCGGGCACAACCGCAACACCTTCCTGCACTACGCCGAGACCTTCGCCCCCAACCGCCGGCTCAAACTCCGCCGCTTCCCGATGGCGATCCAGGGCGAGCGGGTCTGGGTCGAGGCGCCCGACGTGGGCGACGACAACGACACCCACTTCCCGGTCGTGGGGCGGGAGTTCGAGGAGCTGGCCGGCATCCGCGAGGTGCTGGTCGGCAACGCGCCCTGCCGGCTGATCCCGGTCCGCGAGCTCATACCCTTCGCCGTCCGCCGCCTCACCGAACTGCTCGCGGCGGACGGCTCCGGAGCGGCGTAGCCCGGCCGACCGCCCGTCCCGGGACGGAAACCCCCGTCCCGGACGGCCGACCGGACCACGCCCGTCACCTCACCGACACCACCAAGGCGTCAGTGCGCCTCGTCGTGCACGGAGTTGGTCTCCTGGATCTTCTTCCAGGACTTCGGCTCCACCGGCAGCTGCCCGTCACCCCGGTCCGCGTCCGCCCGCGCACCCGGCGCCAGCGAGGCCGGGGCCGCAGCTCCCGGCGCCACCGGCCCGACGGCCGGCTTGGCGGCGGTGAACAGCCAGGTGTTGAAGAGGTCCCCGAGCTTCTGCCCGGACACCTTCTCCGCGTACGCCTGGAACTCCGGAATGGTCGCGTTGCCGTACTTGCGCTCGGCGGGCCAGCCCTTGAGGATCCGGAAGAACTTCTCGTCCCCGACGGCGTTGCGCAGCGCCTGGATGGCCACCGCGCCCCGGTCGTAGACGGCGTTCGAGAACTGGTTGTCCGCGCCCGGGTCACCCGGCTTGACGGTCCAGAACGCGTCGTCGGCCGGGTGCGAGGCGTAGACGTAGTCGGCCAGCTCCTGCGCGGTGCCCTCGTTCTCGTGCTCGGACCAGAGGAACTGCGCGTACCGGGCGAAGCCCTCGTTCAGCCAGATGTCGCTCCAGCGCGAGAGTGAGACGCTGTCCCCGTACCACTGGTGAGCCAGCTCGTGCACGACCACCGAGGTGTTGGCGCCCTTCGAGAACTGCCGGGGGCTGTAGAAGACCCTGGTCTGGGTCTCCAGGGCGAAGCCGGTCGGGACGTTCGGGACGTAGCCGCCGACCGAGCTGAACGGGTAGTCGCCGAAGTAGCCGCTCAGCCAGTCCACCAGCTCGCCGGTGCGCTCGACGCTGGAGCGGGCCGCGTCCGCGTTGTCGCCGAGGTCCTTGCTGTACGCGTTGTAGACCGGCAGCCCGTTGGCCGTGGTGTCGGTGCTGATGTCGAACTTGCCGACGGCGAGCGTAGCCAGATACGTCGCCTGCGGCTTGTTCTCGCGCCAGCTGTAGCGGGTCCAGCCGGCCTGCGAGGTCGTGCCGGTCAGGATGCCGTTGCTGATCACCTGGTTGCCGTCCGGCACCTGCACCGAGACGTCGAAGGTGGCCTTGTCGCTCGGGTGGTCGTTGCTCGGGAACCACCACCAGGCCGACTCGGGCTCGCCCGCCGCCACCGCGCCGTCCGGGGTGCGCAGCCAGGCGGTGAACCCGTACTTCTTCACGGTGGACGGCACGCCCTTGTAGCGGACCACCACGGTGGCCTGGCTGCCCTTGGCCAGCGGCCGGGCCGGGGTGATCTCCAGCTCCTGCTCGCCGCTGGGGGCGAAGCTCGCGGGCCGCCCGTTGACCCGCACCTCGGAGACGTTCAGCGCGAAGTCGAGGTTGAACCGGGAGAGGTCCTGGGTGGCCGTGGCGAGGATGGTGGTGGTGCCCTCCAGCTCGTCGGTGGCGGGCTGGTACTTCAGCCGGATGTCGTAGTGGGAGACGCGGTAGCCGCCGTTGCCGTAGGTCGGGTAGTAGGGGTCGCCGATCCCAGCCGCGCCGGGTTGGAAGTCGGCAGCCGAGGCCGGGACGGCCAGGAACAGGCTCAGGGCACTGGCAGCGGAGACGAGCAGCCTCTTGCGCAACGTGGTCCTCCAGGATCACCGGAACGATGGGTCGGATCGATCCTTGTCCCGGTGGCTCCGGTTCCACGCCCTGATTATGAGATGTTCATGCAAAGAAACAAGCCGAAATGGTACAGCCGGCCGAACCGGACCTCACCCCCCGAGCGCCACCGGCGCCCGCACCAGCGAGCCGTACTCCGTCCACGAGCCGTCGTAGTTCTTCACATGCGGGTACCCCAGCAGCTCGGTGAGCGCGAACCAGGTGTGCGCGGACCGCTCGCCGATCCGGCAGTAGGCGATCACCTCGCGCTCCGCCCCGACGCCCCGGCCCCCGTACAGCGCCCGCAGCTCCTCCGCCGAGCGGAACGAGCCGTCGTCGTTGGCCGCCTGCGACCAGGGCACGTTGATCGCGCCGGGGATGTGCCCCGGCACCTGGGCCTGCTCCTGCGGCAGGTTCGGTGGCGCGATCAGTTCGCCCCGGAACTCCGCCGGGGAGCGGACGTCCACCAGCACCGCGTCCGCGCCGGGCTTGGCGAACACCTCCGCCTTGGCCAGCACCTCGTCCCGCAGCGCCCGCAGCTCCGGCCGTTCCGGTCCGGTCAGCCGGTAGGAGGTGTGCTGGTAGTCCATCACCTCGTGGGTGAGCTCCCGCCCCTCCAGCTCCCACTTCTTGCGCCCGCCGTCCAGCAGCTTCACCGGCCCGAAACCGCGCAGCCGCAGCAGCCAGTAGGCGTAGGCGGCGAACCAGTTGTTGTTGCCGCCGTACAGCACCACGGTGGTGTCGTCCTCCACCCCGGCCGCCCGCAGCAGGTGCTGGACGCTGTCGCGGTCCGCGTAGTCGCGACCGACCTGGCTGTGCAGGTCGGTGGCCCAGTTCCAGCCGACCGCGCCGGGGATGTGGTCCCGGTCGTAGGCGGTGGTGTCCTCGTCGACCTCGACGACCCGGACCGTCCCGTCGTCCAGGTGGTGGGCCAGCCACTCGGTGCGGACCAGCGCCTCGGGGTGTGCGTAGCCGTTGCCGGTCATCCCAGGCCTCCTTCGCTCTGCCCAGGCTGCTCCGCCCGACCACGGGCACAGGCAGACCGCAAGGGCACGACGAGGCGCCGGCGACCGGGCCGGACAGTTCGAAGCTACGCCGACCGTCCGGCCCGGGCCACCCCGCGGTCCGCGCCGCTCAGGAGAAGATCACCGAGCGCAGCTTCAGCCGGTCGCCGAGCTTCTTCCCGGGGTTCATCACGTAGAAGACGTCCCCGCTGCAGTCGAAGTCCAGGAACACCGTCGCCGTGGAGGTGGTGAAGTTCTCCGGCGCGAAAGCCGGGTCGTTCTCGGTCGCGCCGAAGAGGTCGATGCACTTGCCACTCTCCGGGTCGGCGATGCCGACCGGGACGCCCGGACCGACCTTGTAGAGGAAGTCACCGGTGGCGGCGTTGGCGGACAACGGAACGGCGAGGACGAGGGCGACGGCGCTGGCGGCGGCGAGCACGGCATTGCGGAGACGCATGAGTGAAGCCTTTCAGGCGGTACTCAGAGGTACCTGAGGAATTGGTGCGAGATCACCCTAGAGGCCCAAAAACCGCAGAAACGCTTCTCCCAATCCACTCGATCGGGTGGTTTAAATGGCGAAGCCGATACCTGCCCGACCGGCATATGCCGCCGATATCCGATACGACCGTCCGACATTCGCATTTCAGTTTGGCGGCGCCGTGAAGAGGTACCCGGAATCGATCAGCACCGGCAGGTACGTCCTCAGCGCCGCCACCGTCTGCGAGCGGTCCCCGCCGCCGTCGTGGTTGAGCACGATCGAGCCGGGCCGGACCTCTTTGAGGATGGTGTCGATGATCGCCGGGGTCCCCGGCCGGGACCAGTCCCTCGGGTCCACCGACCAGCCCATGTTCCGCAGCCCGAGGTCGGCGGCCACCTTGAGCGACACCGGCGACCAGTCCCCGCCCGGCGACCGGAACCAGGTGGGCAGCCGCCCGGTGGTCCGGTGCAGCAGGTCGGAGGTGCGCTCCAGCTCGTCCCGCACCGCGCTCTCCGACATGTGCCGCAGGTCGGGGTGGGTCCAGGTGTGGTTGGCGATGTGGTGACCGCGGTCCGCGATCTCCTTCACCAGGGCCGGGTGCTCGACGGCGTTCTCGCCGATCAGGAAGAAGGTCGCCCGGATCTCGTGCTGCTGGAGCAGCGCCAGCACGGCGGGCGTGTACTTGGGGTCCGGCCCGTCGTCGATGGTGAGCGCCACCACCCGCTGCGCCGGGTCCAGCTCGTACACCGGCTTGCTCTCGGCCTCACTGAGCGCCTTGCGGACGGGCTGAATGCTCGACGCGGACGGCGGCACCGGGGAGGGCACCGGGGACGAGGCGGACGCGGACGGTGCGGACGGTGACGCCCCGTCCGCGGGGACCAGGACCTCGCGCACGCCCGCCGCGGCTTCCGGATTCGTCGAGGAGGACGCGGCGTCATCGCCGCTCCAGGGGCTCTTGCAGCCGGCGGCCGCACCGAGCAGCGACATCCCGGCCGCGACCAGCAGCAACCTGCGCGAGGTGATCCGGGAGGTCATCGGAGACTTAATCTGACGATCAGACAGCATTCTGAATGCTTGCCCCGCTGGTCACCGCCCCTCCCGGAGGGCAACTCCGAAGGACCCGATCACCACTCCGACGGCCCACAACGCCGACCGATCGGGCCGCCGACACCCCGCCACCCCGGCCCGTCGACGGATCTTCCCGGACCGGACGCCGAGGTTCCCGTCGGGACCGCTACGCTGTGCCTTCCCCAGTGTGATGATCTGCCATCAGAGGACGTGGCCATGACGACAAGTCAGGACTTCCCCCAGCAGCGCCCGCAGGACGACGACGCCGAGCTGAGCCAGTGGGAACGTTTCGGCGTCGACACCACCACCCCGCACTCTGCGCGCGTCTACGACTACTGGCTGGGCGGCAAGACCAACTTCCCGCCGGACCGCGCCATGGGCCAGGCCATCGAGGAGGCCGTGCCCAGCGTCAAGGAGATGGCCAAGGCCAACCGTGCCTTCCAGGGCCGGGCCGTCCGCCACCTCGCCCAGGAGCACGGCATCCGCCAGTTCCTCGACCTCGGCACCGGCATCCCCACCTCGCCGAACACCCACGAGATCGCCGAGGCGGTCAGCCCCGGCACCCGGGTCGTCTACGTCGACAACGACCCGATCGTGCTCGCCCACGCCCGCGCCCTGATGGTCTCCAGCCCGGCCAGCCGCACCACCTACATCCACGCCGACCTGCGCAAGCCCGAGGAGCTGTTCGCCGACCCGGCGCTCACCTCCACGCTGGACCTCACCCAGCCGGTCGGCCTGCTGATGATCGCCGTACTGATGCTGATCGCCGACGAGGACGACCCGTGGGGCCGGGTCGCCGCGCTGCGCGACGCCCTGCCCGTCGGCAGCTGCCTCGCCCTCACCACCCCCACCCAGGACTTCGACCCGGAGGCCGTCGGCAAGGTCGCCGAGGCCGCCCGGGCCGGCGGGATGACCCTGGTGCCGCGCGGCTACGACGACGTGCTCCGCTTCTTCGACGGCTGGGAGCTGGTCGAGCCGGGCGTCGCCCCGGTACTGGCCTGGCGCCCGGACGGCGAGCCGCCGGCCGACCCGAAGGCGGCGTACTACTGGGGCGGCGTCGCCATCAAGCGCTGACGCCCGCGCGACGCGGCTGTTCACTTCAACAGCCGCGACAGCCGCCGGTCCGCCAGCGGCTTGCCCCCGGTCTGGCAAGTCGGGCAGTACTGCAACGAGGAGTCCGCGAAGGACACTTCGCGCACGGTGTCCCCGCACACCGGACACGGCTGCCCCGTCCGCCCGTGCACCCGCATCCCGAGCTTCTTCTCCGCCTTCAGCTCCCCCGCCGCCAGCCCGTGCGAGCGCTCCACCGCCTCGCGCAGCGTCCCGCCGAGCGCCTCGTACAGCCGCGCCGTCTCCTCCTCCGTCAGGCTGGACGCCAGCTTGTACGGCGACATCCGGGCCGCGTGCAGCACCTCGTCCGAGTAGGCGTTGCCCACCCCCGCCAGCACGCCCTGGTCCCGCAACACGCCCTTGAGCCGACGACGGTCATCCCGCAGCAGGGCGGCAAACGAGTCGAGCGTGAAGCCCGGATCCAGTGGATCCGGGCCGAGCCGGGCCACACCCGGCACCTCCGCCGGATCTTTGACCACGTAGACGGCGAGACCCTTCTTCGTCCCCGCCTCGGTCAAGTCAAAGCCGTCCCCGGCCTCGCCCGCCAGCCGCAGCCGCAGCGCCAGCGGGTTCTTCGGACCGGGCCGCGGCGGTTCGACGGGCAGACTGTCCTTCCAGCGCAGCCACCCGGCCCGGGCCAGGTGGACGACCAGGTGCAGCCCGCCCGCCTCGATGTCCAGGAACTTGCCGCGCCGCGTCACCGACCCGACCCTCCGCCCCTCCAGAGCCGTCACCGGCGGGTCGTACGTCTTCAGCGCACTGATCGCCACCGGCTGCACCCGAGCGATCACCCGCCCGGTCAACCGCTCGGACAGGAAGGCGCTCAACGCCTCGACCTCGGGCAGCTCCGGCATGCGCCCAGTCTCCCGCACCCCCAGCGGGCGCGCAGGGCAAAGCCCACACGCCCGCAACAACCCCAACCCGCACCCCCACCCCCAGCACCCACCCACCTCCCCCACCTCCTTCCACCCCCCACCCCCCACCTCCCTCCCCCACCCAACCAAGGCGAGAGGGACGCGCTGCGGGAGGGGCGGTGGAGGGGGTGGCTGCGGAGAGGGGCGTGACGGGTGA